>DASTCC010000606.1:0-15267 GCA_035711465.1 Vicinamibacterales bacterium | reverse complement strand
GGGCGTGCTGCCGCGTCTTGCTATCTGCTATCTCGCGGCGGCGATGATCTATCGCGGTCTGACATCGCGAGACGAGTCGGTCCGCATTCGGATCGCGCTGGCGGCAGCGGCCGCACTGCTCGGCGGCTATTGGGTGGTGATGCGCTTCGTAGCCGGCGCCGGGCGGCATCGCCGGCGATCTGTCGCCGTCGGGCAACATCGGCGCGTGGATCGATCGCGCGATCCTCGGCGAGGCGCATCTCTGCGGCAGTCGAAGACGTGGGATCCCGAAGGCCAGCTCAGCGACGGTGCCCGCGATCGCCAAGGCCCTGACGGGCATCGCGGCTGGCGTGTGGCTGACGTCGGCACGGTCCAAGATGGAGAAGGTGCGCGGCCTCGTCGTCGCCGGCACGGTGTCGACGTTGCTCGGTCTGCTCTGGAGCCTCGAGTTCCCGATCAACAAGAACCTGTGGACGAGCTCGTACGTGCTGTTCACGAGCGGCCTGGCTGCGATCGCGCTGGGGTGGAGCCATGCGGTCCTCGATCGCGATCCGCCGCCGCGCTGGACTCGACCCTGGGTCGTGCTCGGCACGAACGCACTGGTGCTCTTCGTCGTCTCGGGCTGGCGGGTGAAGACGCTGCTCTGGCTGCATCTGCCGGCGCCGGACGGCACCGACACCACGGCCTATCGCTCGATTTACCTCCACGCCTTCGCGCCGTTCGCGCCGGCGAAGGTCACGTCGCTGCTAGTCGCGCCGGCAGCGTTGCTCCTGCTCTACGGTTGCTCGAGGCCATGTACAGACGCCGGTGGTTTCTGAAGGCGTAGGCATCGTGCGGCTCCTGATCTACCATCCCTACCGTGATCTACCGCGAGCACGGCGTCCCGCAGCCGCTTCAGGCCATCGTCGAGCGCATCTGGACGCTCGAGGGCGATGCGCCAGGCGAGGCGCAGCCGGTGCTGCCCGACGGCCGGCCCGAGTTGATCTTTCATTTTGGTGATCCGTTCGAGCGGCTCGACGACCAGGGTCGGGGCGAACGACAGGGCGCGCTGCTGGTCTGCGGCCAGCTCGATCGCGCGCTGCATCTGCGGCCGGTCGGGCGGACCGCCGTGCTTGGCGTGCGGCTGCGTGGCGCGGGCATCGCCGCGTTGACGCGGCTGCCGCAGGACCAGCTCGTCAACCGCACCATCGAGGCGGGCGACGTCTCCCGCATGCTCGCCGGGGTGATGGGGCAGGTGCGCGATCGGGCCGAGTCGCTGTCGGACGCGGTGACGCTCATCGGCCGCACGCTGCCGGAGATCGCCGACCCGTCGCGCATCGATCCTCGCGTCCACTACGCCGTGGCGGTGCTCGAGCAGCGGCGCGCGTCGATTGGCCGGCTCGCCGCCGATCTCGGGCTCACGCGCCGTCATCTCGAGCGGCTGTTCCGCGAGCAGGTCGGTCTCACGCCGGCGCAGCTCGCGCGCGTGCACCGATTCCAGCGCGCGCTCGCCTACCTCGAGAATGGCGCCGAGACCCCGCGCCCGGGCGCCGATGCCGCGGCCGCCTCGGGCTACGCCGATCAGGCGCACTTCGTCCGCGACTTCCGCGCCCTCGCGGGCTACACGCCGAGCGCGCACCTGGTGGCCAAAGCCGAGCTCACCGGTCTGCTGATCTCGCGCGATCGCCGCGGCGACGATCTCTACTGATTCACGGGACGATGGTGCTTGGCGGGGACGCTGGTAAGGACCCCGACGCGCATGCGGGGCGGCGTCGGTTCGGGCTCGCTGTAGCCGATGCGATGGTGATGAATCGCGTAGAGTACGTCGGCCAGCGCCCGTTCGATGCGGGTCAGGTCGTCGTCGCTGAGCGCGCTGTGCACGAGCTGGCCCTGGCCGTGCAGCTGATCGACGACTTCTTCGGCGAGTGACAGACAGGCCGAGGGCGTGGCCGGCCGGCGGCCGCGCGCCGTCGCCTCGAGGCGGTCGGCGATCATGACGACGCCGGTCTCGCGCGATCGCGGCCGCGGTCCGGGATAACGGTAGTCGGCGATGTCGGTGCTGCCTTCGCGCGCCGCCTGATCCATCACCGAGCGCATCTCGCTGGTGCCGTGATGCTCGCGCACGAATTCCTCGATGCGGCGTCCGAGACCATGCGCCAGCACCAGCCGCGCCCCTTCGGTGACGTGCGCGAGCAGCGCGCGGCGCCGTTCGTCGGCGCGCAGCGTGTCGCGCAATCCGCCGTCGGTCTGGTTCTCGACGAAGTTGAGCGGCGATCGCACCTTGCCGACGTCGTGGTACAGCGCGCCGACGCGCGTCGTCAGCGGATCGGCGCCGATCGCGCGGGCGGCGACGTCGCTCATCACGGCGACGTTGGTCGAATGCAGGAACGTGCCCGGCGCTTCGGTCAGCAGCCGCCGCAGCAGCGGATGGTCGTTGCTCAGCGCCTCGAGCAGCGTCAGCGGCGTGACGTGACCGAAGATGCGCTCGACCATCGGACTGAGCGCCAGCACCAGCGCGCCGGAAAGGACGCCGCCGAGCAATTCACCGACCGCGCCAGCGACGACGATGGTCGGCGGCAGCGAGCTCACGGTGGAGGCGACGAACACGGCGGCGCCGGCCACGCCCGCCAGCGCGCCGGCCTGCACGACCGATCCGCGCTTGATCGGATGCGTGACCCGCAGGCCGCCGACGAGGCTGGCGGCGAGCGCCTGCAGTCCGAACACCGGCAGCACGGACGGAATCGGATGCACGATCGCCGAGAGCGCGACCGCCTGCACCATCATCGGACCCACGCCGAGCGCGAGCCTCGTGTACATCGGCAGCACGGCAATCGGGAAGAGCGCACCGGCGGCCATCGCGCCGACGCCGCCGACGTCGAACACTCGCTCGACTCCGAATTGCCACAGCTGGAACGCGGTGCCATGAAGCACCAGCGTCAACGTCACGAAGAGAAGATCGCGAACGCGGTTGGTTCTGACTGACCCGATGCGCCGTTCGGAGACAACGGACATCAAACTTTTCGATGTTACCAGAGCATCAGCTGCTCATCACCACAAGAAAACGCCGAATGATCGCGCGACGAGGTGTCGCTAGAGTCATATCGAATTCTTGCCGGAAGGCCGGCGGCGCGAACTACGAGAGCTCGAACGCCAGCCGCGACGTGACCCGATCGATCAATCGGCCGACCGCGTCGCGGTCCCGAGGCCGATCGTCGACGAAGGCGAGGCCAGTGACGAACAGGGGAGATTCGTCATCGCCGCTCGCGCGTCGCGAGTGCACCGCGCGGGCCCGCACGCGACTCGGCATCTCGTCGGCCAGGTCCTGCGAAAACCGGAAGCGGTACACCGATCCCGGCTTGAGCGGAAATGCCGACTCCACCGAGAAACCACCGAGCCCGATTTCCGGCACGCGCAGGCGCGCCCGAACCGAGATCAGCTCGGCACGAATGGCATCGGCATTTTCCATGCGCGGCCCGCGGCGGCGTTCCGCCGCGCGATCCGTCACGGTCGAGGCAGGGGGCTTGTCACTCATCCGGCCAGTCGTGGCTCCCATCGTAGCCTGCGTCCGTGCCCCATCCAAGCCCGACTTCTCCCCAATCCGCCGGAGTCCAGGCGAATGTGTATCGAAACCGATACCCGCCGGCCCGTAAGTCTTCCTGACGGAGGACTTACCGGACTTCCGTGATGGGCGTCACGACCACCTTCCGCACCCACACCTTGCTGTGATCGCCCTGAATCATGATCGGGCCCGGCGTGGTCTCGGCGTTGTCGAGCGCGCCCCCCGTGATGCCGGCGATGGCGACGTCGTTGTGCACGGTCGCGCCGTTGAGTATGACGGTGACGCGATTGCCGACGAGGACGGCCGACATCGACTGCCATTCGCCGGCGGGCTTGCTCGCGTTGACGGACGGCGCGACGCGGCCGTAGATCGCCATGTGCGCGAGGTCCCGGCGCGTCCGCGTGTCGGTGGCGTCGTCGAGCAGCTGCAGCTCGTAGCGGCCGCGCAGATAGAGGCCGCTGTTGCTGCCGGGGCCGAGCTTGTACTCGGCCTCGATCTTGAAGTTCATGAACTTCTGTTTCGAGACCAGGTTGTTGGCGCGCTCGCCGTTGGTCATCGCGCCGTCTTCGATCGCCCAGTTCATCGGCCGCTCGGCGTGCTGGACGCCCCACGGCTCGAGCGTGGTGCCGTTGAAGAGCGCGACCGGCGCGCCGAACACGTGCTTGCCGTTGGCGCTGAACGGCGGCCATGAGGGCGGCCGCACGCCGACCCAGTTGACGACGCGCTCGGTCGGCGTCGCGTTGGGATCGCCTCCGCGGCGGCCGCGCACGACCATCGTGTGCCGGCCGACGAGCCGGCCGTTCTCGATCCGGGCGCGGTACTCCTGTCCGGGGGCGCCGCCGCGGCCGGCCTGGCCGAAGACGAGCTCGCCGTTCTCGATCTTCACGACCGCGAGCGGATTCGGATTGCCGACGCGGTCGAGGAACATGCCGCTGAGCTGTCCGCCGCTCTCGGTGATCTCGAGCCAGTAGACGAGCGACGAGTCGTCGCCGGTCCCGGTCATGGCCCACTGGCCGAGAAACGGATTGGACTGACCGGCGCCCGAAAGGGTCGCGAGGGTCGTCGTGACGACGGCGATGGCTGCAAGGCCGAGTCTGCGCATACGGGACTCCTGAGTCGGTGCGATGGGGGCCATTATGCGGCAAATCGCACTACAATGCGGCCACCACCAGGGCGAGGGAGGACGGGATCGATGCAGGTAATCCGCAGCCGGGACACTTTCGACGTGTGCATCGTCGGATCGGGCGCGGGCGGCGGCATGGCGGCGAAGGTGCTCACTGAGGCCGGCGCGCGCGTGCTGATGCTCGAAGCGGGCGTGGACTGGGATCCCGTGAACGACTCGTACATGATGATGTGGCCGTACGACTCGCCGCGGCGCGGCGCGTCGACGACGCAGCAGCAGTTCGGCGAGTTCGACGCCGCCTTCGGCGGCTTCACGCTCGACGGCGAGCCCTACACCACGGCGACCGGCAACGAGTTCGGCTGGTTCCGCTCGCGCATGCTGGGCGGCCGCACCAACCACTGGGGCCGCATCTCGCTCCGCTTCGGCCCCGACGACTTCCGCCGCAAGAGCCTCGACGGGCTCGGCGACGACTGGCCGATCACCTACGACGACATCAAGCCGTACTACGATCGCGTCGACGAGCTCGTCGGCATCTTCGGCAGCCGCGAGAACCTGCCGAACGAGCCCGACGGCATCTTTCAGCCGCCGCCGCCGCCGCGCTGCTACGAGAAGCTGATCAAGCAGGCCGCCGACAAGCTGAAGATCACCTGCATCCCGTCGCGGCTCTCGATTCTCACGCGGCCGCTCAACGGACGCCCGGCGTGCCACTACTGCGGCCAGTGCTTCCGCGGCTGCGCCATCCACGCGAACTTCTCGTCGCCGTCGGTGCTGCTGCCGCCGGCGATGGCGACCGGACGTCTGACGATCCGCACCAACGCGATGGCCCGCGAGGTCACGGTCGGCGCCGACGGGCTCGCGACCGGCGTCATCTACATCGACAAGGAGACTGGCCGCGAGAATCACGTGCCGGCGCGCATCGTCGTGCTCGCGGCGAGCGCCTGCGAGTCGGCGCGCATCATGCTCAACTCGCGGCCGTCGACGTTTCCGCAGGGCGTCGGCAACTCCAGCGGCGTCGTCGGCAAGTATCTCAGCGACACGACGGGCGTCGGCGTCAGCGGGTTCATCCCGAAGATGGTGAACGGCCACGCCCACAACCACGACGGCGTCGGCGGCGCCCATCTCTACATGCCGTGGTGGCTCGACAACAAGAAGCTCGACTTCCCGCGCGGCTATCACATCGAGATCGGCGGCGGCCGCAAGCTGCCCTCGGCGGGCTTCGGCGGCAACATCCAGCGGTTCGCGGCGGTCGACGGCCGCGAGGTCGGCGGCTACGGACGCAGCCTGAAGGAGGACTACCGGCGCTACTACGGCGCGACGGTCTCGTTCGACGGCCGCGGCGAGATGGTGCCCAACGAGAAGAGCTTCTGCGAGCTCGATCCGAACACGGTCGATCGCTGGGGCATCCCGGTGCTGCGCTTCCACTTCCAGTGGTCGGACTACGAGCTCAACCAGGCGAAGCACATGCAGGAGACCTTCCGCGCCCTGATCGCCGAGATGGGCGGGAAGCCGTTCAACGAGATGCCGACGCGCGCGCGCAACTACGGGCTCGCCGCCGGCGGCCGCATCATCCACGAGCTCGGCGTCACCCGGATGGGCAACGATCCGAAGACGTCGGTGCTCAACAGGAACTGCCAGGCGCACGACGTCAGGAACCTGTTCGTCGCCGACGGCGGCCCGTTCGTGTCGCAGGCCGACAAGAATCCGACCTGGACGATCCTGGCGCTGTCGATGCGGACGAGCGAGTTCATCGCCGCCGAACGCAAGCGGGGGAATCTGTGAAGCCGACGCCATCCGACACCGATCTCACCCGGCGCACGGTGCTCAAGTCGCTGGCGGCCGCGCCCGCGGCAGCCGCGCTGACCTGGACCGAAGCGGACGCCGCCGAGGCGGTCGCGAAGCACGCCGCTCATCGGCTGGCGCAGACCGCGCCGTTCCAGCGCAAGTTCTTCACCGATCACGAGTGGGAGACGGTGCGGGTGCTGGTCGACCTGATCATCCCGCGCGACGAGCGATCCGGCAGCGCGACTGAAGCTGGCGTGCCGGAGTTCATGGACTTCACGCTGGACGATCAGCCGAATCGCCGCGACCCGATCCGCGGCGGGCTCGCCTGGCTCGATCAGGAGTGCACCCGGCGCTTCGACAAGAATTTCGTCGGCGCCGGCGACGCCGAGCGGCGTCGGGTGCTCGACGACGTCTCGTGGCCGACCAAGGTCAAGCCGGGGATGTCCTACGGGATCTCCTTCTTCAACACGTTCCGGGATCTCACCGCCAGCGGCTTCTTCACCAGCCGCATGGGCATCGACGATCTTCGCTACGAGGGCAACGTCTCGGTTCCCGACTGGAAGGGCTGTCCGGCCGAGGCCTTCACCAGCCTCGGTCTGAAGCCCGGCACCGAATAAGTGACCGCCGGCCGCTCGATCGCGCGGGTCGCGCTCGCCTCGTTCCTCGTCCTGTTTCTCGAGGTCGTGCTGATCCGCTGGCTGCCGGCCTACGTGCGGCTGCTCTCGTACTTCTCCAACGTCATCCTGCTCGGCGCGTTTCTCGGCATCGGCCTCGGGTGTCTGGTGGTCGATGCGCGACGGCGGCTCTACACGTGGTTTCCGCTGCTGCTGTTCGCCCTGGTGACGACGGTCTACAGCCTGCGCCTCGAGGTCGGCGTGCCGGCCGTGGGCAGCATCTATTTCTCGAGCGGGACCAGCGAGTCGGTGACCGCCATCGAAAGCACGATCTTCCTGCCGATCCTGTTCCTCGGCGTCGTGGCCCTGTTCATGACGCTGGCGCAGGAGATGGCGCGCGAGATGGCCGGCCGGCCGCCGCTCGAAGCGTATACCGCGAACATCCTCGGCAGCCTCGCCGGCGTCCTCCTCTTCGCCGCGCTCTCGTACTGGGAGGTCGGCGCCGCGTCGTGGTTCTCGATCGCCGCCGTCGTCGCGTTCCTGTTCGTCCGCTCACCGGCTCGATCGATCGCGCCGCCAGGGCTCATCGAGCGCGGATCGCAGGCGGCGCTGCTTGCCGCCACCTGCGTTGTCGTCTTCATGCTCGGCCGCAACGTCATCTGGTCGCCGTACTACAAAATCACCGTCGGCACCGAGGGGCAGGAGACGGTGATCTCGGTGAACGACATCTTCCACCAGTCGGCCGCGCCGGTTGCCGAGAAGGAATACTTCTACCAGTGGCCGTACATGGCCTTTGGCGACAGCTTCGACGAGGTCCTGATCCTCGGCGCGGGATCGGGCACCGACGTCGCCGCCGCGCTGATGCATGGCGCCCGGCACGTGGACGCGGTCGAGATCGATCCGGCGATCATCCGCCTCGGCCGCGACCTCCATCCCGATCATCCGTACCGCGACCCGCGCGTGACCGTCGTCAACGACGATGCCCGGCATTTCCTGCGGACGACGACGAAGCAGTACGACCTGGTGGTGTTCGCGCTGATCGACTCGCTGACGCTGCAGTCGGGCTTCTCCGGCGTGCGGCTCGAGAGCTACATGTTCACCGAAGAGTCGTTCGAGGCGGTGCGCGATCGCCTGAAGGCGGACGGGCTCCTGGTCATCTACAACTACTTCCGCGAACGCTGGCTGGTCGATCGGCTGGCGAACTCGGCCGCCGAGGCCTTTGGCGACGAACCGCGCGTGCACGTGCACGAGGCGCGGTCGTTTCTCGGCGTGATGATGGCCGGCCCGCGGCTGGCGCGGCTGCCGGCCGACGTGCCGATCCCCGATCGCGTGACGGCGTTCGGCCAATCGCATGCGCCGAGCCCGGCGCGGATCCTGACGCGCGATCCGGCGATCGAGCCGGCGCGCGACGACTGGCCGTTCCTGTACCTGCGCGAACGCTCGCTGCCGGCGCACTACGCGTTCGTCACCGTGTTCATCCTGATCGTCTCAGCGGCCAGCGTGGCGCTGACGCTTCGCGGCCAGGGCCGCGGCGTGTGGTCGTGGGAGTTCTTCCTCCTCGGCGCCGGGTTCATGCTGCTCGAGACGCGGGCGATCACCGGCTTCGCGCTGCTCTGGGGATCGACGTGGATCGTCGCGTCACTGGCGATCGCGTCGGTGCTGGTGATGGCGCTCGGCGCCAATCTCGTCGTCTCGCGCGTCGAGATCCGGCGCCCGGCGATCGTCGGCGCGGTGCTGGTGGCGCTCGTCGCGGTGAACTTCGTGCTGCCGGTCGGCAGCGTGACGTTCGACAGCCGCGCCACCGAGTCGCTGTTCTTCGCGCTGCTCGGCTTCAGCCCGATTTTCTGCGCCGGCCTGCTCTTCGGCTCGGCGGTGAAACGCGCGCCATCGCTGCCGCACGCCTTCGGCGCCAACCTGCTTGGCGCGATGGTCGGCGGCACGGCGGAGTACTTGTCGCTGCTGACCGGATTCCGACTGCTCCTGATCGTCGTCGCGCTGTGCTACGTCGGCGCGGTGGTGGCGCGGGGGAGGCAGACGTCCGTCGCGTAGAACAGCGAGGGCCTAGCGTGCGAGCGTCGGCGCGGAATGCCACCCCGCCCCGCCAGACTGCCGCCGCCGCCGCCAAGGAACTAGAATGCCCCCCATGCCGCCGGTCAACGTCGCGCTCATCGGCTATGCGTTCATGGGCCGGGCCCACAGCAACGCGTACCGGCAGGTCACACCGTTCTTCTCACCGCGGCTGACGCCGCGGTTGAAAGTGATCTGCGGGCGCACGCGGAAGCACGTCGATGCGGCGGCGCGCACGCTCGGCTGGGAGGAAGGCGCCACCGACTGGGAGGCCGTCGTCGCCAGGCCGGACATCGATCTGGTGGACATCAGCACGCCGGGCGATTCGCACGCGGAGATCGCGATCGCCGCCGCGCGCGCCGGCAAGGCGGTGATCTGCGAGAAGCCGCTGGCCAATAGCATCCGGGAGGCGCAGGCGATGCTCGACGCCGTCCGCAAGGCGGGCGTCGTCCACATGATCTGCCACAACTACCGCCGCGCGCCTGCGGTGATGCTCGCCAGGCAGCTCATCGAGGATGGGCAGATCGGCGAGGTGCGCCACTTCCGCGGCACGTATCTGCAGGACTGGATCACCGATCCGAAGCTGCCGCTCCTGTGGCGGTTCGATCGCAAGCAGGCAGGATCCGGCGCGCTCGGTGACATCGGCGCGCACGTCATCGACCTCGCGCGGTTCCTGGTCGGCGAGATCACCGACGTCGCCGCCGACCTGCGCACGTTCATCAAGGAGCGGCCGCTGGTCGGCCAGCCGAAGAAGACCGGCAAGGTCACGGTCGACGACGCCCTGGTCGCCCTGGCGAGATTCAAGGGCGGCGCGATGGGCACGATCGAAGCCACGCGTCTCGCGCCGGGCCGCAAGAACTACAACCGCTTCGAGATCAACGGCAGCCGCGGCAGCCTGGCCTTCGACCTCGAGCGCATGAACGAGCTCGAGCTCTACCTCGAATCCGATCGCCGCGGCCTGCGCGGGTTCCGCACCATCCTGGTCACCGAGTCGGATCATCCATTCGTCAACGCGTGGTGGCCGCCGGGTCACATCATCGGCTACGAGCACACCTTCACCCACACGATCTACGATTTGCTCGAAGCGATGGCCGACGGCAAGGTGCCCTCGCCGAGCTTCGAAGACGGATTGAAGAATCAGCAGGTGATGGACGCGATGGCCCGCGCGGCAAAGACGCGCGCCTGGATCCGGGTGTGACGGGCGAAGCCCCCAGCCCCCAAGCACCCAGCACCCAGCAGCCAGCACCCAGCACCTAGCACCCAGCACCTAGCACCCCACAGGACCCCAGACCATGCGCATCGGTGTCTTCTCCGTGCTCTTCGGCGATCGGCCCTTCGAGGCGACGCTGGATCATCTAAAGGATCTCGGGCTCGAAGCGGTCGAGATCGGGACCGGCGCGTACCCCGGCAACGCGCACTGCGATCCCGAGAAGCTGCTGGCCAATCCGCGTCAGCTCAAGGCCTTCCGCGAGGCGGTGCACAAGCGCGGCCTGATGATCAGCGCGCTCAGCTGCCACGGCAATCCGCTGCATCCGAGGCCAAAGATCGGCCGCGCGCACCATCGCACGTTTCTGAAGACGCTGCAGCTCGCCAAGGCGCTCGACGTCGGCACGGTGATCACGTTCAGCGGGTGCCCGCCCGGCGACGCCAAGGCGACCGAGCCCAACTGGATCGTCGCGCCATGGCCGCCGGAGTTCGCGGCGATGCTCGCCTGGCAATGGAAGGAGCGCGTCATCCCGTACTGGACGTCGGCGGTCAAAGCCTGCCGCGCCGCCGGCGTGCGCGTCGCCATCGAGATGCATCCGAACTTCGCCGTCTACAACCCGGACACGATGCTGCGGCTGCGCGACGTCGCTCCCGGAGTGATTGGCTGCAATTTCGATCCGAGCCACTTGTTCTGGCAGGGCGCCGACCCGGTCGTCGCCATCCGGGCGCTCGGCGATTGCATCTATCACGTCCACGCCAAGGACTGCCGCATCGACGTCACCAACACGCGCCTCAACGGCGTGCTCGACGGCAAACCGTACACCGACGAGCTCCATCGCAGCTGGATCTTCCGCACCGTCGGCTACGGCAACGACGCCATCGTCTGGAAGGACATCGTCAGCAACCTGCGCCTGGTGGGGTACGATCACGTGCTCAGCATCGAGCACGAAGACAGCATCATGTCGGGCGATGAGGGACTACGGAAGGCGGTCGCGTTTCTGAAGAACGCCGTGATTCAACAGCCGAAGGGACAGGCGTACTGGAGCTGATCGCAGCCCGAGGGAGCACCTATGAGCCGCACTTTCGTCGCAGCCGGAATGTCGGTTCTGATCCTGGCGGTGGTCGTTTACTCGAAACAGTCGCAGGCGCCCATTGGCTACGACGACACGCCGATGCTGCCGAACAGCCCGTGGCGCGTGCACGACGGCAAGCGGCCGCAGCCGCCGGTCGTGACGCCTGGCCCGGCCGGTCCGTCGGTGCCGGCGCCGTCGGATGCCGTCGTGCTGTTCGATGGCAAAGACCTGTCGAAGTGGCGCGTCTACGAGAAGGGCACGCCGGCGGCATGGCGCATCGAAGGCGATGCGATGGTCGTCGCCGCCGGCAGCGGCACCATCGAGAGCACCGAGAAGTTCGGCGACGTGCAGCTGCACCTCGAGTTCGCGACGCCGGCGAAGGTCGAAGGCAACAGCCAGCAGCGCGGCAACAGCGGCGTGTTCCTGATGAGCCGCTACGAGATTCAGATTCTCGACAGCTTCCAGAATCCGACGTATCCCGATGGACAAGCGGGCGCGATCTACGGGCAGTTCCCGCCGCTCGTGAACGCCTCGCGCAAGCCCGGCGAGTGGCAGACCTTCGACATCGTCTTTACCGCGCCGCGTTTCAAGGGCAGCGCGCTCGTAACGCCGGCGCGCGTCACGGTGCTCCACAACGGCGTGCTGGTGCAGGACAACCAGACGCTGATCGGCGCGACCAAACACCGCGTCGTCGGCACCTACGAGCCGCATTCGGACGCCGAGCCGATCCTGCTGCAGGACCACGGCAACCCGCTCAGGTTCCGCAGCATCTGGGCGCGGCGGCTGCAGGCGCGCTGACGATGAGCGGTGGCGCGGACCGGGGTCGGGGGGGCTCCGCTCCCCCATTTCAATCCCCCCGCAACGACTGCACCGGGTCGACGTTCGACGCCCGGCGCGCCGGCAGATAACAGGCGATGAGACCGACGACGATCATCGACAGCGACATCGCGACGAAGGTCGCCGCGTCGACGGCTTCGACGCCGTAGAGCAGACTGCCGAGCGCGCGCGTCGACGCCAGCGCAACCGCGAGGCCGATCGCGACGCCGGCGAGTACCACCCGCGATCCCTGCGCGACGACCAGCCGGCGCACCTGGCCGATCTGAGCCCCGAGCGCCATGCGCACGCCGATCTCGCGCGTGCGTTCGGCGACGATGTACGAGAGCACCGCGTAGAGACCGACGCTGCCGAGAAGGAGCGCCAGCCCGGAAGCGACGCCGAGCGTCAGCATCGTGAACGAGACGTCCACCATCGAGTCGCTCGCGAGGCCGGCCATCGTGAAGACGCGATACATCGGCGCTTCCGGCGCCACCTGTCGAACGAGCGCGCGGACGTCGGCCGCGATGGTCTCGGCCCTTGGCGATTTGACGACGAAGGCTGGCGACGAGATCACCCAGTTCAACGGATTCGGCCCGACCAGCGGGAAGTAGACGAGCGGCTGCGCGGCTTCGCGGAAGCTGTTCTGCATCACGTCTTCGACGACGCCGACGACGATGAACCACTGGTCGAGACCCTGTCGGCGGAATCGCTTGCCGACCGCGTTCTCGCCCGGCCACAGCATGGCCGCCGCGTTGCGGCTGACGATCGCGCTCTGGCGGGGCAGCAGGTGGTCGTCGTTGTCGAACGGCCGGCCGCCGAGCACCGCGATGTCCATGGCCTTGAAGTAGTCGCCGGCGGTGAACGTGTAGCGCAGCAGCGAGCCGGTTTCGGTCTCGCCCGATCGGCCCTCAGGCAGCACGCGCAGCCCGGCGGTGCCTTCGTTGAGCGGGATGTTCTCGACCAAGCCGACGGTTTCGACTCCTGGCAGCGCGCGCAGGCGATCCATGAAGGCGAGATCGAATCGAGCGAAGGCGGGGCCGTCCCGGAGCTCGGGACGATCCGGGGCGATTTGGAAGGTGAAGAGATCGTTCGTGCTGTAGCCCGGGTCGACACGGCTGAGCTCCCAGAAGCTGCGCAGCAGCAGTCCGGATCCGATCAGCAGCACGAGCGCCAGCGCCGTTTGACCGGCGACCAGCACGTTACGGGCCCAGTGCCGGCGGCTCGTCGATCCGCGGCCGCCTTCGCGCAGCCGGGTGAAATCGGGCCGCGACGCGCGCACGGCGGGACCGACGCCGCACGCCAGCGCGGTGAACACCGTGAGCGCGAGCGTGAACCACCACACCGGGCCGCTGAACGTCACGTCGGCGATGCGCGGAATTCCCGGCGGCACGAAGCGCAGGAAGATCGGCAGCGTGACCCACGCAAGGAACGCCGCCAGCACCGCCGCCAGTGCGGCGACGACCATCGCTTCGGCCATCTGCAGGCGGATGAGCTGTCCGCGCGCGGCGCCGATGGCGCGCCGCACCGCGAGATCGCGCTGGCGTCCTTCGGCACGCACCAGGAACAGATTCGCGACGTTGGCGCAGGCGATGAGCAGCACGATGCCGACCGCGCCGAGCAGCACCCATAAGGGCCGCGCCGCGGGACCGAGCATCCGTTCGTCCAGCGGGATGACGAGCGCGCGGTGCTTCTCGATCAGACGCGCGTAGGCCGCCGATCCGCCGAACCGCGCGGGCAGCTGCTGCGCGAGGGCGTTCAGTTCGGTCGCGACCGCTTCAGGCGTCGCGCCCGGCGCCATGCGCGCCACGAACCAGTTCCCGAAGCGTCCCGGCACCAGACCTTCGGCGCGAATACGGCCCGAGAGCCACACCTGTGTGCCGTCATCGGGGAAGCGGAACTCCGGTGGCATGATGCCAATCACCGTGCGTTCGCGATCGCCGACGAAGAACGACTGATTGAGCACGGCGGGATCGCGGCCGAACCAGTTGGCCCAGAGCGCGTCGCTGAGGACGACGGCGCGGTTCTCGTCGGCGTCGTTCGGCAGCCGGCCGAGCGCCGGCGTCGCGCCGAGCGTGGTGAACAGCGAGTTGGTCGGCGACGACATCCGGATCCGCTCGACGCGCTCGCCAGCGCGCATCGTCGACGTGAACGAGTTGTAGATGGCGACGTCCTCGAGCAGCCGCGCCTGTTCCTTGTAGTGGAGGAAGAACTCGTTGGCGGCGCCGAACTCGGGCGGCATGTCCGTGCCGGGAGCCGAGGCGCCGATGTGGACGAGCCGATCGGCGTGCGCGTAGGGCAGCGGATCGAGAAGCACTTTGTGCACGACGCTGAACATCGCGGCGTTCGCGCCGATCGCCAGCGCCAGGGTCGTCGCGGCCATCAGCGTGAAGCCGGGCGTGCGCCCCAGCGTCCTCGCGGCGTGGCGCAGATCCTTGACCCAGCCTTGCAGCCGTTCTGTCATGCCTCTTCTCCTTGGCGCAATGCCGACGGCCTCCATCGCCTGCCAGCGGCGTCGCCGGCGCAGCCGCTCGGCGGCAAATCCGATCGCCTGGCGGCGGTACCAGCCATCCGCGATCCGCGGCGACGATGCCGCGGCGCGGTCGGCATGTTCCTCGGCCAGATCGGCGTCGACGTCCTCGCGCCGGTCGGCGTCGAGCGACCAGCGCAGCACGGCACGCCAGAACGCCGGCGGCTTCATCGCGAGGGCTCCGGGCCGAGGTCGAGGCCCTTCCACATGTTCGAGTAGGCCGCTTTCGATCGGCGAACGAGAGCAAGGCCGCGCGGGAGGACGCGGTAGTAGCGGCGCGGACGGCCGGCGCGATCGTCGCGCGGCGGGCCGAGGCGCGACGCCACCAGGCCCTGGTCCTCCATGCGCTGGATGGTGACGTGAATCGCCGCCCGCGACAGGCTGCGCCCGGCGCGGCGGTCGATCTCCCGCGTGATCGGCACGCCGTAGGCGTCGTCACCGAGACGGAGGATGGCGAGGAGGACGAGGAACTCGAGATCGCCGAGTGAGGTCTTCGACATGGCGCCTTCCATGTTGACAATGTCTACGTTGACATTGTCAAC
>DASTCC010000605.1:0-4765 GCA_035711465.1 Vicinamibacterales bacterium | reverse complement strand
TCGTGCCGCTGCCGATCGGCGGCACGCCTCGCTACGTGGCGATCGAGGATGCCGCGCGCTACCGTGATGCGCTTGGGATTCCGTTGCCGCAGGGGATCCCGCAGGCTCTCCGCGCGCCGGTCGCCGATCCGGCCGGCGATCTGATCTCGCGCTTCGCGCGCACGCATGGCCCGTTTCAACCGGCGGATCCGGCGCGGCGGTTTACGATGCCCGAGCCGATCGTCCGCGGCACGCTCGCCGCCCTCGTCGGCCGCGGCCGCGTCCTCGAAGGCGAGTTCCGGCCGGGCGGATCGAGCCGCGAGTACATCGATGCCAACGTGCTCCGCCAGCTCCGCCGCCGATCGCTGGCGCGGCTGCGCAAGGAGGTCGAAGCCGTCGAGCCGTCGGCGCTCGGACGATTCAGCGTCGCCTGGCACGCCATCGGCGGCCGCCGCAGCGGCCCCGACGCGCTGCTCGACGTCATCGATCAGCTGCAGGGCGCGCCGCTGCCGGCCTCGATCTTCGAGTACGAGATCCTCGGCGCGCGGCTCGGTCACTACTCGCCCGAGTGGCTGGACACGCTCGCGGCCGCTGGCGAGATCCGCTGGGTCGGTCTCGAGCCGCTCGGCCAGCGCGACGGCCGGATCGCGTTGTACCTGACCGACCAGCTACGCGCGCTGGTGCCGCCGCCGTCGAAGGACGAACTCGCCGCCGAGGATCGCGCCATCCTGAACTGGCTCAAGACGCACGGCGCCTCGTTCTTCGACGCGATTCACGGCGCCGCCGGCGGCGGCTTTCCCGGCGATACCGTCACCGCCATCTGGAACCTCGTCTGGCGCGGAGCCATTACCAACGACACCTTCTTCGCCCTCCGCGCCTTCACCGCCAGGCCGGACACGCGCCGCCGCGCCAGACCGGCGCCGGCGTTCCGCTCGCGGCGTCTCGTGCCGCCGGCCGCCGAAGGCCGTTGGACGCTGGTCCACGGCGGCGAGCCGATGGGCGCCACCGAGCGAATGACCAGCGGCGCGCGCCAGCTGCTGGCGCGTTACGGCGTCCTGACGCGCGAGGCGCTCGTCGGCGAAGGTCTCAAGGGCGGCTTCAGCGGCATCTACCCGGTGCTCCGTGCGCTCGACGATGCGGGCCGCGTGCGTCGCGGATACTTCGTCGCCGGGCTCGGCGCGACGCAGTTTGCCCTGCCGGGCGCGCTCGATCTGCTGCGATCGCTGCGCGAGCCCGCCGAGCATCCCCAAACGGCCGTGCTCGCCGCCACGGACCCGGCCAATCCGTATGGCGTGTCGCTGCCCTGGCCGATCCCCAACCTCGCGCGCGTCGTCGGCGCGACCGTCGTCCTCGTCGACGGCGAGATGACGACATACCTCGCGCGGGGCAACCGCGATCTGTCGATGCACCTGCCGCCGGACGAGCCGTATCGGACCCGGCGGGCACGCGCCGCGGCGGCGCGGCTCGGA
Source organism: Vicinamibacterales bacterium (assembly GCA_035711465.1). Classification (GTDB taxonomy): domain Bacteria; phylum Acidobacteriota; class Vicinamibacteria; order Vicinamibacterales; family SCN-69-37; genus DASTCC01. The sequence goes on along the minus strand of DASTCC010000605.1, from coordinate 3,317 downwards.
GGATTCGCCCGCGGCGACGCGCGCGGCCGGCGCGCGTTGATGATCGCGACCATCGACGATCAGCCGGCGTTCGACCATCCCTTCGCGGCATTCCTCGAGGACGCCGGGTTCCTGCGCGGCGGCATGGGCCTGCATTTCCCTCGGCCTCCCGCCGGCGCCAATCAGCCGGACGCGGTCATCGAGCTGGACGCGGACGAGATCGAAGAGCCGGCGACGTCGGGCAGCGCCGGGTCCGGCAATGCCTGAAGGCGACACGATCTTCCGCGCCGCGCGCACGCTGCAGCGCGCGCTGGCCGGCCGGACGATCGCACGATTCGAGACGCAGCTCGCGGCTCTCGCGGCCGTCGATCGACGCGCGCCAATCGCCGGGCGATCCGTGATCGAGGTCAGCGCGCGCGGCAAGCATCTGCTCATCGCGCTGTCGGGTGGCCTGGTGCTGCGATCCCACATGCGCATGCAGGGCAGCTGGCACCTGTACAAGCCGGGCGAGCGTTGGCGCGCGCCCAGGCGCGACGCCCGAATCGTCATCACGACGGCGGAATGGCTCGCGATCGCCTTCTGCGTCAGCGACGCCGAATTCCTGACGACCGCGGAGCTCAATCGCCATGCGCGCGTGTCGGCACTCGGGCCCGATCTCCTGTCGGCGTCGTTCGATCCCGTCGAAGCCCGCGTGCGCCTGCGCGCCGCGCCGTCGCGCCATCTCGCCGATGCCATCCTCCATCAGCAGTCGATGGCCGGTCTCGGCAACGTCTTCAAGTCGGAGGTGCTCTTCCTGTGCGGGCTCGATCCGTTTCAGTCCGTGGCCGGCGTCAGCGACGGCGATCTCGATCGGGTGACCGCCCAGAGCCAGGCGCTGATGAGGCTGAACGTCGCCGAAGGCGCGATTGCCGGCGGCCGCGGCTCCGGCCGGGTCACCACCGGCCGCCTCAACCCGCGCGAGCGCCTGTGGGTGTACGGTCGGGCCGGAAAGCCGTGCTTCAAATGCGGCACGACGATCGCCACGGCGGCCGAGACGAACGGGCGACGGACGTATTGGTGTCCGGCGTGCCAGCAGCGTCAGAGCGCGTCCGGCAAGTGGAGGTAGACGGACGTTCCGCGCCCCGGCGCGGTCTCGATCTCGAGCCGGCCGCCGATGATCTGCGCGCGTTCGCGCATGCCGACGAGGCCGAGGGCCGTGGTCTTGCTGCGGGCCTCGTCAGCGTCGAAGCCGCGGCCGTCGTCCTCGATGATCAGGACGACGCCGCCGTTGCGTCGTTCGAGCAGGACTGACGCCCGCGTCGCGTCGGCGTGTTTGTGGATGTTGTTCAGCGCTTCCTGCGCGACGCGATACACGTGGGTCTCGACCTGCGGGCGCAGCCGCATCCGATCGAGACCGGCGGCATGAAACGCGGCCGGAATCCCCAGCGCGGACGACCACCGCTGCACGAACTGCCGCATCGCCGCGACGATGCCGAGATCGAGCGACGCGGGGCGCAGCTCGGTGGCGATCAGGTGGATGCGGCTGTCGAGCTTCTCGAGATTGGCCCGAATCTCGCGCAGGACGTCGCGACCAGACCCGCCGCTGCCCTCGATGAGCTCCACCTTCAGCCGCAGCGCCGTGACTTCCTGACCGATGTCGTCGTGCAGATCCCGCGCGATCCGCTGGCGCTCGTCGTCCTGCACCGACAGCAGCCGGGTCGCCAGCGCCGCATGTTCGCGGGCGGAACGGTCCCGTTCCCGTTCGAGCCGGCGCCGCTCGGTGACGTCGATCATGGTCGTGAAGTACTCACGCTCGCCTGATGCCGAGCTCAGCCGCGGCCGGCAGAGCAGCTGAACGGTCTTCTCGCCGTCGGCGGGACGCAACCGAATCTCCGTCTCGATCGCGGCGCCGTCGGCACACCGCCGGCAGCGGCGCACGAAGTCCAGAAAGGCTGGTCGCGATTCGCGAGCGACGAAACCGAGCAGCGGCATGCCTTCGATTGCCTGGCGCGACCCGCCGAGCACCGCGGCGCCGGTCAGGTTGATTCGGACGACGACGCCGTGCGAATCGAGCGTCAGGTAGCCGTTCGGTGAGAAGTCATAGAGCTCGATATATCGATCGCGCGTCTCCTCGAGCGCCGCCTGTGCGTGCAGCAGCTCCTCGTTCTGCGCCACCAGCTCTTCCTGGAAGACCTGCAGGTCGTGCAGCAACGAGAGCCGGCTGCGGTTCCCGGTGCTCTGCTGCCGGAGCCGATCGAGCTCCACGGCGATCTCCTGCGGCGTCCGCTTGGCCATGGCGTGTTCAGTTCGCGGCGCGGCCTCGGCCGCCGGCGGCGGTCAGGACCAGCAGCCGGCTCTCCGGTCCGTCGATGCCGCGATGCTGCCGCACCTCGAATGCCATCGGCTTCGATCCGACGATCGGCAGATCGAGGCTGATCGCGGCACCCGGCGCCTGTGTGAGCAGCTGCGACAGCTGGTCGACCGCCCGTCCGCCGCGGACGAGATCGTTCAGGGCGCGGCCGCGAACGCCGTCGCCCGACATGCCGAACAGCTCGGCAAACCGGGCGCTGGCCGACCGCAGCCGCAGATCGTGATCGACGACGGCCATCGGCTCGGCCGCCGAGTGAACGACCGACTCGGCGAAGGCGATGGCCAGCCGCGCCGATTCTTCGTGCCGCTTCGGCGCGTCGATGTCGAAGAGCGCCAGCACCGCGCCGTCGATCCGGTTCTCGACGCTGCGATAGGGACGAATGCGCAGCGAGTACCAGCGGCCCTGCCGATCCTGCACCTCGCGTTCGACCGGGGAAATCGTCTCGATGCACTCGGTGATCAGCTGTTCGAGGTTGGCGCCCTCGATGTTCGGTTTGATATGGCCGATCAGACGGTCGAGGTCGCCAGGAATCAGGTTCAGGACCTTTTCCGCCATCGGGGTGAAACGGCGGATGCGCAGATCGGCGCTGACGATGACGATGGCAATCTGGACGCTGCCGAGCAGGTTGACGAGGTCGCTGTTGACGCGGCTGAGCTCCTCGTTGCGGCCGTGCAGCTCCTCGTTGACGGTGTTGAGCTCCTCGTTCGTCGACTGCAGTTCCTCCTTGGCGGTGTCGAGCTCCTCGTTGGTACTCTGCAGCTCTTCGTTGCTCGACAGGATTTCTTCGTTCGCCGACTGCAATTCTTCGTTGGCGGCCTCGAGCTCCTGGATGATCGACTGCATGTACTCGCGGCTGGCGGCGAGCTCGCGCTGCAGGAACCCGATCTGCGACTTGCGCTGGCTTCGCCCCAACCGCGGCGGCGGCGGCTCCGTGGTCTTGCGCGGCGGCGGGGCGACACCCGGCGTCGCGTCCTCGAACAGCACCAGA
>DASTCC010000604.1:0-2184 GCA_035711465.1 Vicinamibacterales bacterium | reverse complement strand
CGCAAGACCGCTTCGCGCGCGCAGGTTGGTCGGATAGAGCTGTAGCTCTTCGCGGAAGTAACGCTCGGCCTCGGGATAGCGCTCGAGCCGCGCCAGCGTGTCGGCGAGATAGAAACGCAGGTCGGGCGTCTGGATGGTGCGCGTCGTCCACGCGTCGTACGCCTGTTTCAGGAGCGGCAGCGCGTCGTCGTAGCGGCCGCCGAAGTAGGCCTCGAGGCCGTCGACGTAGGCGGGCAGCGGCAGACCCGGATCGGCCTGCGCCGCGAGCGCGGCCTGCCGGCGCGCCTCGGGAAAGTTCCTGCGCGTCACCGCGATGGTCGTCAGCATGTCGTGCGCGTTGGCGGGCGCCTTGGCGACCGCCAGCAACGCGTGCTGCCGCGCCTCGTCGAGACGTTCGAGCCGGATCAGCGCCGCCGCCGCGCCGAGGAGTCCGCTTGGTTCACCCGGCTTCTGCTGCACCACCTGGCGGTACGCCTGATAGGCCTCGGCATCGCGGCCGAGGCGCGTCAGGACGGCCGCGTACTGGACCCACACGTCCGTCATTTCCGGCTGAGCGCGGAGCAGATCGCGAAACGCGTCGGCGGCGCGCATGAACTCGCGGGCTTCGAGCATCTCGATCGCGGCGCGGTACTTCGCGAGGACCGGCGCCATGTCCTTCGGATCCGGCAGACTGCTGCCGTTCGGGGCCGCCGCGGATCCGAACTGCGTGCCGACGTAGCCGAGCGCCGCCAGCCGCTCGCGATCGGCCGCCGACACGTCGTCAGGCGCCGCGAGGTCGCGGCCGGCGACGAGCGCGTCGAGCGCGGCGCGCATCGCCGCCGCGGCCTGCGCGCGATCGCGGACGAGATTCGTGCGCTCGTCGGGATCGCGTTCGAGATCGTAGAGCTCGGGACGCGGCGCCTGGATGTAGCGAAAGCGCTCGTCGGTGAGCGCGAGCAGCTCGCTCCAGCCGAAGTGGTAGCGCGGATACAAGGCCTCGGAGTAGATGCCTTGCGGCGCGATGGTGCCGGTGCCGTGGAGCGCCGGCGACAGATCCCGGCCGCGAAGCGCGGGCAGTCCCTGCAGCGCCGCGATCGCGCCGATCGTCGGAAACAGATCGATGTGCTGCACCGGCGCCGCAACCCGGCGGCCGCCGTTCTCGGATCCCGGCAGCTTGACCAGGAGCGGGACGCGAATCGACTCGTCGTAGACGAACAAGCCGTGCTCCTGTTCGCCGTGATCGCCAAGGCCCTCGCCGTGATCCGCGGTGACGACGAACGTGGATCGATCGAGCCAGCTGCGGCGCGCCAGGTAATCGGCGAGCTGACCGACGATCTCGTCCGAGTAGGCGATCTCGCCGTCGTAGGCGTTCATCCCCTGGAATCGCGACGGCGGCGTGTACGGTTTGTGCGGTTCGTAGAGATGGAGGAACAGGAAGAACCGCTCGTCGGCGAGCGAATCCATCCAGCGAACGGCGGCGGCCAGCGTGTCCGCGCCGCCGCGTTGAATCTGTCCGGGCGATCGATCGACGCCGCCCTCGGGGAACTCGTCGTCGTAGACGTCGAAGCCGCGCGCGATGCCGGTGCCGTGGCGGAGGACGTAGGCCGAGACGAAGCCGCCGCTGCGATAGCCCGCCGCCTTCAAGCGCTCCTGCAGCATCGGATGATCGGCGCCGAGCGTGAAGCCGAGGTTGTCGCGCACCCCGTGATCGAACGGCAGCAGGCCGGTCAGCATCGACGCGTGCGATGGCAACGTCTGCGGCGCATGCGCGTAGGCCTTCTCGAAGACCACCGACTCGCGGGCGAGCGCGTCCAGCCGCGGCGTCCGGCCGGACGCGTAGCCGTAGAGCGGCAACCGGTCCGCGCGCAGCGTGTCGATCGACACCAGCACGATTGCCCCCGGACGGCCCGGACCGAGACGCGACCAGCCGATCGCGACGACCGCGATGACGACCGCCAGCGCCGCGGCGATCCACGTCCAGCGTGGACGCGTCGCCGGCGATGTCGGCCGAGGCGGTGGGGCTTGACGGGTCTGTCGTCGGCGAGCCATGCGACGAGAGCCGAACTCGAGGGGACCCGGCCAGTATAATCCACGAGCGATGCGGCCTTTTCCGCGACTGGTCACGCGCTTCGTCACCGCGATCGCGCTCGGCGCCACGCTCGCCGCCGCGCCGCAGACGCCGTCCGCCTCCCGCGCCGCCGCCGG
>DASTCC010000603.1:0-4312 GCA_035711465.1 Vicinamibacterales bacterium | reverse complement strand
CAGGATATACGTGGCAATCGCGGCGATGATGAATCCGGTGCCGAGCGCGACGCCGAGCGTGCCGAGCGTCAGCAGCATCTGATTGACCTCGTCGATCACGTCGTCGCGGACAATCAGCAGCCCGGCGCCGCCGCAGAGCAGTACCACGCCGGCCTGCACCGAGAGCAGAATGCGTCCGTACGGCGCGAACATCGTCGTCGGCTCCGCGGTCGCCAGCGAGGCCTGTCCGGTCTGCAGGAAATCTCGTCCAGCCTCGGACTTGACGTATGCGAGCAGCTCCTCATTCGACGCGAGACGCTCCAGCAGCCGTCCGTGAACTTCCTGCTGGACTCGCGACGCGCGCAGCCAGCGCCGGTGGCTGACCACGAAGCGCAGAATCCAGACCAGGGTCAGCGTCACGACGATGAACACCATGAACGCCATGATGCCGGCCAGGGTGTTCTCCCACATGTTCAGCACTTGGCGCCGCGCTTCCTGCTCCGGCGTCGTCTCGCGCCAGGTCGCGCCATCGTAGGAGTCGGTGATGTTCGGAATGTAGAAGCTTGGGTTCCTCAGGATCTCGGGATGCGTCTTGAGGAACTGTGCCACCGAAGGGTACGGCGCCAGATAGGCGTCGTTGGCCATCAGCTGCGGGTCGAGCCGCAGGATCCGGCTGAGAGCCGGGGGATAGCTCCGCAGGATTTCCCGGAACGCCTCGCGCGTCGCCTGCGCATCGGCGGTATCGGGCAGCACGGTGATGACCCGCTGATTTTCGCGAATCTGTGCGGCGGCGACGCCCGGCAATACGGCGGCGAACACGGCCGAGAGCGCGGCGGCGACGAGACGGTGGCGGAGGCGATGGGGTCGGCGTGACATGGTCGGCGGTTCCTTCTGTTTCCATTACGCAGCTGAGGGCAAAAGGTGAATCGTTGACGCATGCTGGCGGATCGGATATATCCTTATCGGACATGTCATGACGTTGAAACCCGCCTCCTTCTATATCCTCCTCGCCCTGGCCGACCGGAGCCGGCATGGCTACGGCATCATGCAGGCCGTTCGCGAACGCTCGTCCGGCAGCGTTACCGTGCGGACGGCGTCGTTCTATCGCCACCTGGCCCGGCTGATCGAGGCGGGTCTCGTCGCCGAGTCGGCCGATCGCCCGGACGACGACGACCCGCGCCGCGGCGCCTACTACGACCTGACTCCGGCAGGGCGCGCAGCGCTCGATGCCGAGCGCGCGCGACTCGAAGATCTCCTCGCCGCCGCAGACACCTGGGCGCCGGGCCGCGGGGAGCGCCGGTGAGATCCGATCCGCCAGGGCACAGGCTGTTCGCCTGGCTGCTGCTCGCATATCCACGTCGCTTCCGCGCGCAGTTCGACGTCGGGATGCGCGACGCGTTCGATCACGACCGCGCCGCGGCCTGCCGGCGCGGCGGCGCCGCCGCCCTCGCGTTCTGGCCGCTCACCATCGCGCAGATGCTCGCCGCCGGCTTCGGCGAACGCGTGCGTCATGCCGTGTCCGGCCTCAGGAGATTCACGATGAGCCTGTTTGCCTTCGCCGACTGGCGCGACGCCATCCGTTCGCTGCGCGCCACGCCAGCCATCACCGCAGTCGCCGTGATCTCGCTCGCGCTCGGGATCGGCGCCAACACCGCGCTGTTCTCGATCCTCAACGGTCTGCTGTTCAAGCAGCTGCCAGTAAGCGAACCGGCGCGGCTGCTTCACCTCACCGGCGGCTCGTGGACCTATCCGATCTGGGAGCAGATACGCGAGCGGCAGTCGCTCTTCGACGGCGCGTTCGCATGGGCGAACCGCCGCTTCGATCTCGCCGAGGGCGGCGAGAGCCAGTTCGTCGACGGCGCCTACGTCAGCGGCCGCGCGTTCGACGTGCTCGGCGTCGCGCCGGTGCTCGGCCGCTCGCTCAACGATCGCGACGACGCCCGCGGCGGTGGCGCCGACGGGCCGGTCGCCGTGATCAGCCACCGCTACTGGCAGCGGCAATTCAGCGGCGCTCCTGACGTCATCGGCCGCAGCCTCACCATCCAGCGCGTCAAGGTCGTCATCGTCGGCGTGATGCCGGCCGGTTTCTTCGGGCCGGATGTCGGCCGTCTCACCGACGTCATGCTGCCGTTCGGCGCCGAGCCGGTGATTCGCGCCGACGAGAGCGAACTGGATGGCCGGAGCGTGTGGTGGCTGGAGATCTGGGCGCGCCTCAAACCGAATCAGACGCTCGCCGACGCCAATGCGGCGCTGCAGGGCGTGCAGCCGCAGATCCGCGCGGCGACCCTGCCTCAGAACTGGAACGCACAGGATCAGGCCACCTACCTGAAAGTGCCGTTCGAGTTCGAGATCGCGGCCACCGGCCGGTCGCCGATGCGCGCCCGCTATTCGCAGCCGCTGACCACGCTGCTCGTCGTCGTCGGACTGGTGCTGGCGATCGCGTGCGCCAACATCGCCAACCTGACGATCGCGCGGGCGACGTCCCGTCGCCACGAGCTCAGCATCCGGCTGGCGCTCGGCGCGTCGCGCTGGCGGATCGCGAGACAGCTGCTGCTCGAGACCGCGGTCGTCGCGGCGATCGGCGCCGTCGCCGGCCTGCTGTTCGCGCGATGGGCGAGCGTCGCGCTGGTGCGGCAGCTCGCGACCACGAATTTCGCGCCGTGGATCGACGTCTCGCTCGACTGGCGGGTGCTGGCGTTCACCGTCGCGGTCTCGGCGTTGACGGCGATGCTGTTCGGCCTGGCGCCGGCGATCGGCGCCCGGCATCTCGAAGCCAACGAGGCGCTCAAGGAACGCGGCCGTGGCGCCGCGACCGGCGGCCGGGGGACGCTGCGGCACGCGCTCGTCGTCGCGCAGGTCGCGCTGTCGTTGACGCTCGTCGTCGCCGCGGCTTTGTTCGTGCGCACTTTCTGGTCGCTGACGTCGAGTCCTGTCGGCTTCGAGGTCGATCCGATTCTCGTCGTCGACCTCGACATCGAAAAGGCCGGTGTCGCGCCCGACCAACGCGCCCTGCTGTTCGAGCGTCTGCGCGACGCCGCGGCCCGCGCTCCGGGCGCGGCCGGGGCGGTGGCGTCGTTCATGACGCCCGTGTCGGGATCGGGCTGGAACACCATGCTCGAGCTGCCGGCCGGAGTCCCCGAGCCGGTCGGCCGCGATCGCTATCCGTGGATCAACGCGGTGACGCCGGGCTTCTTCGGACTCTACGGCATGCGTCTCGTCGCCGGGCGCGACTTCGACGCCAACGATCGCGTCGGCGCGCCGGCCGTCGTCGTGGTCAACGAGACGTTCGCGCGCCGCTTTCTGAAGCCGGGCAATCCGCTCGGGCAGCTGGTCCGCGAGAAGAGCAATCCGACGTTCACTGAGTACCAGGTGGTGGGCGTCGTCGAGGACACCATCTACAACAGCCTTCGTGCGGGCCGCCAGGCGATCATGTATCGGCCCGACGCGCAGCTCGAGTCGCACGGCCCGTCGTTGTCGCTGAGCGTCCGCGCCGCGTCCGGCGCTGCCGACGCCGCGTCGTTCTCGCGCGACGTCGCCGCCGCGCTGATCGCGGTCAACCGCGAAATCGCGATCAATCTGCGGCCGCTGTCACGGCAGGTCGGACAATCGGTGACGCAGGAGCGCCTGATCGCGCTGCTCTCCGGCTTCTTCGGACTGCTGGCGCTGCTGCTCGCGGGACTGGGCCTCTACGGCGTCACCGCGCACGGGGTCGCCCGCCGGCGCGCCGAGATCGGCATTCGCATGGCGCTCGGCGCACGTCCCGCCGGCATCGTCACGCTCGTGCTCGGCAGGGTCGGCTGGACGGTGGGTGTGGGGGTGGCCGCCGGCGCGCTGCTCAGCTGGTGGGCGTCGCGCTATGTCGCGACGCTGCTCTACAGCGTCGACGCGCGCGATCCGATCACGTTCGCGCTCGCCGCGCTCGTGCTGATGACGACGGCCGGCATCGCCGCGTGGCTGCCGGCGCGGCGGGCGGCGGCGATCGATCCGACGATTGCGCTGCGCGCGGAATGACGGGCGCGAAGGCGCGCCCCGCTCAGTCGAACGCCGCTCCCGTCATGATCTTCCGAATGCACAGCCACGGCGATCCGTGCGAGATGCTGTTGGTCTGCGTCGGCTGGCCCTTGGCGTCGCCGCCGGTGCCGTGCATCTCGTACTCGTCCGGGCCGGTGACGCCGTCGAGGTTGGCCCAGAAGTCGGTCGTGATCGCGTTGTAGGTCACGTTGGTGACCGGGCGCGTGACCTTGCCGTTCTTGATTTCCCAGAACGCGTGGCCGCCGAACTGGCCGTTGTAGCGCTGCTGGTCGATGGAGTAGCTGCCGCGGCCGTCGATCAT
>DASTCC010000602.1:0-2520 GCA_035711465.1 Vicinamibacterales bacterium | reverse complement strand
GCGATCTCGACAATCGAGTCGCGCGCCGGGATCTCGTTCGATGGCCTTGCCGACGTCGATCCGCTCTCGAACGAGGGGGTCGGCGAGCCGACAAGGCCGCTGTTGTTCCCAGAGCAGATCAGGTTCATCTGATGGTCGCGTTCCTGGAGAACTTTCCGTTCCCGTTTAACACGTGCGTGGGGCAGGAGCTGTGGCGGACGCTCGTGTCTAACCGCTTGTTTACAAACTATATTTGTCACTTACAGACTATATTTTCTTGAAGCAATGCGCGATCGGGTGTGTTACACAGAATCATGACTGAGGAGTGAAGGATGCAGGAAAGTGAGTGGCTCGCATCGGTGCTGCCGTCGCAGCAGGAACTCGATCACGTCCTCGGCAACGACCCGGCCGCAGCGCTGCTGGGTCTCGCAAAGAGCCGCGCCCCGATCGAAACGGGCTTCGTTGGCGATCCTGGCGATGATCCCGCGCTCAAGAAGGAATTCGCGGTGGCACAGCTCGCCGCCGCTGCGCTCAAGCAGAACAGTTCGGCCGTGCTCTCGACCGAGCAGACCCAGGCGCTTCACGCGTTCGTGCACCTGCTCGCACGACCGGCGCTGCGCGTCGTCGACGGCGCCGTTCCGGCGATTCCGCAGTCGTGGGAGCGGCTCAAGACGGCGCATGACTCGGTGATTCGCAGGATCCGCGGTGTCGGACGCATCGACACCAGCACGCGCCAACATGTTGGCACCGGCTGGTTCGTCGCGGAGAATCTGCTGCTCACGAACCGCCACGTCGCCGGCGCGCTGTGCGGCCTCGATCCGCACGGCGACCCGGCGTGGCTCGACAAGCTGCCGGCCGCGGTCGTCACGACGAACGCGCTGTGGGACCAGGATCCGTCGCAGCGCGCGGTGTGGGATCCGGCGGAGGCGCCGAGCGCCGCAAGCACCGCGATCGGAACGATCACGAAGATCCGCACCTGCCATCAGCACCTCGACATGGCGCTGCTCGACGTCACGGGCGTCGCGAACAGCAAGAACCTCGTCCTGCGCATGCACGCCGCGCCGCCGGCCACGCTCGCGCGCCATGACGTCTACCTCGCTGGCTACCCCGGCGTGACGCCGCCGTACGGAGTGTCCCCGCAGGTCGCGAAGCTGCTGTTTCGCGACGCCACGTCGAGCGGCCTCAAGCGGGTCTCACCGGGGCAGCTGGTGGCGCTCGTCGAGGACCTGCCGATCGCGGCGAACAAGCCGCGCGAGAGCCACGACGGCTCGACGCTCGGCGGCAGCTCGGGCTCGCCGGTCATCGACTTCGACAACCATCGCGTCGTCGCGCTCCACTACAGCGGTCAGTACGGCCTCGCGAATTACGCCGTGCCGCTCTGGCTCGTGAAGGACGACCCGTTCTTCACGGACAACGGGGTTAGGTTCGCGTCATGAGCGATCGCGCGCTGGTGATCGGCCTCGACGCCTACGACAACCCGGCGTGGGAGCTTCGAGCGGCGGTGCGCGACGCCGTCGCCTTCGCGAAATGGGTGACGGCGCCCGGCGCGGGTCGCGCCACCGACGCGACGCTGACGCTGCTGCTGTCGCCGCACGCCGATCGCCCCGTCAACGGCTTGAAGTTCCAGCCGGCGACTGACACCGCGATCCGGCGCGCGCTGTTCGAGCACAAGACGAACGGCGCCGGCGCCGACCGGCTGTGGTTCTTCTACGCCGGCCATGGCCTGGCGCCGGCCGGTGGCGGGCCCGACGAGGCGCCCGTGGTGGTGCCGTCGGACGTCCAGGACCTCGACTTCTACCGCTCGAACCCGATCGACCTCGGCTCGTGGATCCGCGAGATGCAGGTCTGCCCGCCGGAGTATCAGGTGTACTTCGTCGACGCGTGCCGCGGCATCGTCGTCAGCGAGGATGTCGTCACGGCGACGAAGACGCTCTTCTTCGACCTGTCGAAGGTCAAGCCCGGCGGCCAGGCGCGGCAGGCGGTCCTGTTCGCGACGACCGCGGGCCAGCTCGCCAACGAACAGGGCCTGCACGGCCTGTTCGGTGGCGCGTTGATCGACGGGCTGCAGGGCGCGGGGCCCGCGCTCGAGGCCGACGCCGGCACGGAAGAATTCGTGCTGACGTTCGGCGCGCTCGCCGCGTACACGAAACGCCGGATCCAGCTGCGGTCGGAGGATGCGCGCCGCGCGAACACGACGCTCCCGACGCAGGAGCCGGCGGAGAGTCTGTTCCGCGTGCAGAGCGCACTCGAGCTCGCTCGGTTCAAGGACAAGCCGTCCGCTCCCGTCAAGGTGTTCGTCGAGCCGGAGGAGGCCACGAATGTCGGCACCGCCGGCATCCGCGGCTACAACGAGTGGAAACGGGTGTGGGAGCGCCAGGCGGAGAAGCCGTCACCGCTCGGCGTCCCCGTCGTGTGGGAGCTGTCGTCGACCGTCTACAAGATCGAGATCGAGGCAAGCGGCTACGAGAACTGGGCGAAGAAGATCGAAGTCATCGGGCCGATGGAGGTGCACGCGGACCTCGTCCCGAAGCCGAACGCTCC
>DASTCC010000601.1:0-2986 GCA_035711465.1 Vicinamibacterales bacterium | reverse complement strand
CTCGCCGTGGTGCGCTACACCGAGACGGCGCCGCAGGGCACGTTCGTCCTGCGATCGGTCGACGGCGCGATGTGGGAAGCGGTCCGCGATCTCGTGCCGTCGCTCGACGCGGCGGTGATCGGCGCCGGAGGCGGGGGCGCGAATCTCGTCATCGGCGACGCCGCCGCGTACATCCGGCAGCAGCGCGTGTCGGAAGGGTACTTCCGCGTGCTCGGCGTGTCGCCGCTGCGCGGCCGCGGCTTCACACTGGACGAGGATCGCGCCAGCGGTCCGCCGGCGACGGTGCTGAGCCACGCGATCTGGCAGCGCTACTTCAACGGCGACGAGTCGATCGTCGGCCGGTCGATCCTGCTCCGCGGCGAACCCTACACCGTCGTCGGCGTGATGCCGCCGGACTTCGTCGGCACCGAGCACGCCGACCTCTGGACGCCACTGCGGCCATCGACGAGCGGCGAAGGCGGCGGCCAGAACTACCAGCTGATCACTCGTCTCAAGCCTGGCGCGACCTGGGCGCAGGCGTCCGGCGAGCTCGCCGCCGCGCACGATGCCGCGTTCCGGCTGGTGCCGGCCTCGACGACGACCACGCGCGTGCTGTTCCTGGCGCCGATGCAGCAGGCGCTCGCCGATGGCGTACGCGAGCCGATCGTGATGCTCGGCTGGGCCGTCGGCGCGGTGCTGCTGATCGCGTGCGTCAACCTCGCGGCGCTGCTGCTCGCGCGCGGCAGCAGCCGGGCGAAGGAGATCGCGACGCGGATGGCGCTCGGCAGCGGCCGCGCCGCCGTGGTCCGGCAGTTGATGGTCGAAGCGTTCGTCATCGCGATTCTCGGCGGCCTCGCCGGGCTGCTCGTCGCGCAGTTCGGCCTGCGCGGGCTGCAGCTGCTCGGCGGCAACACCTTCGAGGAGTGGAACCGCGTCGCGGTCGATGGCCGGGTGCTGCTGATGACGCTCGGTCTGTCGCTCGCGACCGCGATCGTCTTCGGGCTGGTGCCGGCGCTTCAGGCGAGCCGGCTCGACGTCCGGGTGGCGATGGTCGCGGGCGGATCGCGCGGCGTCGCCGGCCGCGCCACGCACTGGCCGCGGCGGCTGCTGGTCGTCGGCGAAGTCGCGCTCGGCGCGGTGCTGCTCGTCACCGCGGGGCTGCTGGCCCGCACCTTCGTGAATCTGCGGGCGCTCGATCCGGGCTTCGATCCCGACCGCCTCGTCACCGCGAGCGTCTCGCTCCAGGACGCGCGCTACCGCGACGCCGCGAGCGTCAATCGCCTCTTCGACGAGAGCCTGGAGCGGCTGCGGGCGACGCCCGGCATCGAATCGGCCGCCGTGTCGCTGGAACTGCCCTACGAGCGCCTGCTCAACTCCGGCTTCCGCTTCGCCGATGACGCAGCGGCGAAAGCCGAAACGACCAACGCGAGCTACATCACTCCGGGATTCCTGGCGACGCTGAAGCTGCCGCTCGTCGAAGGCCGCGATGTCCTCGATACGGACACCGCGGGCAGCGCGCCCGTCGTGCTCGTCAACAAGACGTTCGCGCGCATCTACTCGAAGGATCGTCCCGTGATCGGGCGGCGGATCCGCATCGGCGGCGTCGAGCGCGAGATCGTCGGCATCACCGGCGACGTCCAGCAGCGTTTCAGCTTCAACGTCGAGGGCGTGACGGAAGGGCCGCTGGTGTCGCTGCCGATCGTCTTCATGCCCGCCGCGCAGACGACCGACGCGCAGTTCCGCAGCGTGCACACCTGGTTCACGCCGGTGTGGACGGTACGGACGCGGGACGTCGCGAACGCGACCTCCGCACTGCGCGCCGCGATTACCGGCGCCGATCCGCGTCTCCCGATCTCGCTGACGCGGAGCATGGAGACGCTGATGGCCGACGCCACGGCGGCGCAGCGGTTGTTGATGACGCTCGTCGGCGCGCTGGCGGGCGCGGCCGTGCTCCTCGCGGCCATCGGGATCCACGGCCTGATCGCGCACTCGGTCGCCGAACGCCGCCGCGAGTTCGGCATCCGGATGGCGCTCGGCGCCACGCCGGGCGCGACCGTCCGTCGGGTGACCCTGGACGGGCTGCTGCTGGCGTCGGCCGGCGTCGCGCTCGGCGCCGTTCTGGCGGTGCCGGCCTCGTCGCTCGTCCAGGCCTTCCTCTGGGGCGTTCAGCCGCTGGACCCGACGACCTACCTGGCCGTCGGGGGCGGCCTGGTGCTGATTGCAGGCCTCGCGAGTCTCGTCCCGGCCTCGCGGCTGCTCCGGCTCGACCCCGCCGAGACCCTCCGTCAGTAACGTAAACGCCGAATTCCGGCCGGAAGTATTAACGATCTGCGCCCCCCGGGGTGCCCGTTCCGGAGCCGGAAAACCGTAAGTTTCAGGCTGACAAACGCGGGACGGAGGTGTAGCTTTTTGGGATAAGGGGTCCCTCGCGAATGAAGAGACTTGCACTCCCCGTGCTCGTCACGGTTCTGTACTGTTCGGCGCTCAGTTTGCGGGCTGGCGGCCCCCCCAGCTTCGAGCCGGCGCGCCCCTCCGGCATGCCGCTTGCCGTCTCCGGCGCGCCCGCGGCGATGACCTTCGAACAGCAGACCGATGCCGTCAAACAGTTCTGCGTGACGTGTCACAACGACATGATTCAGCGCGGGCAGCTGTCGCTGGCGTCGTTCGATGCGTCGAAGGTCACCGAGAACGCGGCGATTGCGGAGAAGATGATTCGCAAGCTGCGGACCGGGATGATGCCGCCGAAAGAAGCGGCGAAGCAGCCCGACGCGGCGACGCGTCTCGCGCTCGTCACCTCGCTCGAGACGGCGCTCGACAAGGCCGCGCTCACCCATCCCAACCCGGGCCGCCGCCCCTTCCAGCGGTTGAACCGCGCCGAGTACGGGTCGGCGATCAAGACGATCTTCGGGCTCGACATCGACGTCGCGACGTTCCTCCCGTCGGACACGATCAGCGCCAGCTTCGACAACATCGCCGACGTGCAGATGCCGTCGGCCACGGTGATGCA
>DASTCC010000600.1:0-2907 GCA_035711465.1 Vicinamibacterales bacterium | reverse complement strand
CGGCACCGAACGGCACTCCACCCCGCCCGCGCGCGGCGTGTCTTCCGCTCTCCTCTCGAACCCAACAGATATCCATGAGCCTGGTCGCCGCCGTCGGCGGCGAGCGATGGGAGCAGAAGTGCGCTCCCCTCGCCGGCCCGGCGACGCCGGCCGCCAGGCTTGGTGACGACAGGACCCGTAGCCGCAGCCTGCAGCCCGCAGTCCGCCGCCCGCGGCTACAATGTCAGTACATGCCCGCCTGGCCGGAGTCGCGATGATCCGTCCATTGTCAGTGCTCGCCCTCGTCGGCGCGGCCGTCGCAGCGGTCGACGCCGTTCAGCAGCAGACACCGTTTCGCGTGACTCGCGACACGGTGCCGGTGTTCGTGACGGTCGTCGACAAGGACAACCGCCTGGCGACCGACCTGCCGCGCGAAGCCTTCCAGGTCTCCGACAACGGCAAGGCGCAGCCGATCACGCTGTTCGACAACTCGCCGCAGCCGGTGCGGCTGATCGTGATGCTCGACGTCAGCGGCAGCATGCTGCGCAATCTGCCGCTGCTGCGCGCGTCGGCCGAGCAGCTGTTCGCGCGCCTCGGGCCCAACGATCAGGCGCGCGTCGGATCGTTCGGCGCCGAAATCACCATCAGCCCCGAGTTCACGCGCGACGCTGCGGCGCTCCGCGCCGCGCTGCCGACCGAGATCGATCCGGGCGCGCCGACGCCGTTGTGGCGAGCGATGGAGACGGCAATGGCGGAGCTCGCGGGCATCGACGAGCGCCGCGTCGTTCTGGTGCTGAGCGACGGCAAGGACACGGGGCCGCGCGCGTTCAACGAGCGCTTCGTCAACCAGCTCGACGTCGTCGAACGCGCGCAGCGCGACGAGATCATGATCTACGGCATCGGCCTGCAGAGCCGCGGACAGCCGCGCCAGATGCGCCCGGGCACGGACCTTGGCGCGATGCTCGCGGCGGACTTTCCGGATCCGGGGCTGGGCACCGCCGCGATCGACAGCGGCGGCGGCTACTTCGAGATTCGACCGCGCGACGATCTCGGCGCGGCCTTCGCGCGCGTGATCGACGAGCTGCACAGCCAGTATCTGATCGGCTTCACCCCGCCAGCGCGCGACGGCAAGGCGCACAAGATTCAGGTCAAGGTCACCGGCAAGGACCTCAAACCCCGCGCGCGCAAGAGTTATCTGGCGCCCAAGCAGTAGCCCCGAAGCCGCGAGCGTCGCGAGCGCGCTGAGGGTGACGCTGCGCGCGGCCCCGGGGCTTTGGGATTACTTCTTCACCTTCGGCGGATAGTTCTTGAATATCTTCTTCAGCGCTTCGTTGATGCTCTTGTCGCGCTTCTCCGGGTTGGCCTGGGTGTTCACTTCCTTCACGCCCATGCCGCGCCACACCATCTGGTTCTTCTTCGCGTCGGCCATGTCGACGACCAGCGTGCCGACCAGGATGTCGCGCACGGTGGTAGTCGTCGTCGCCATGCCGCCGCCCCAGCCGCCGCCCCAGCCGTACCCGTACGGACCGTAGCCGCCCCCGTAGCCCGAGCTGAAGGTCGAGATGTCCTTCTGCTTGTCGAACGCGACGTGATAGATGACGAACACGTCCGGATTCGTCTCGCTCTTCGTCATCCCTTTCGCGGTCAGCTGCGTGTCGATGGCGGCGACGATGCGCTGATCGATCAGCGGCTGGCCGACGGGCGTGCCGTCCTTGAGCGCGTAGGTCTTGTAGGCGGTGAAGTCAGCGGTCTTGTCGAAGTCGTAGCTGGTCTTCTGGGCCAGCGCGACGATCGGGAGGAGTAGGGCGATCACTCCGGTGGCCACGAATCTCTTCGTCATTGCCGTGTGTCCTTTCGATCCAGGCGAGGTCTCGTAACCAACGTGGCGATGCAATTGTCGCGCCCGCGGCCGCTCGCTGCCGCACGGTGGACCGGCGCCGGCGACGCGATTTGTCCCACGAAATGGCGGGGATGGTGAACCGACCGGCCGGAGCAGGTCCACGCTCGGAGACCGCCCTCCGAACCTCGGGAGGCGCTACGGCACGCAGGAGATCGACGCTGCAGCCGCGATCGAATCAGGTTCGGCGCTATCATCGGCTCGGCAGCTGACCGTGATTCGTCGACAGCGCACCTGGTGCCGCCGCGATTGGGCGTCGATGGCGGCGCCGGTCTGTCTGGCGCTGGCGGCCGCCGGCTGCAGCGTGCGGCCGCTCGTCGCCGATCCGGAATCGATGGCGGCCGCGCCGCCCGAGCTCGTCGAGCGTCTGCGCGCCGATCCCTTCAGCTACTTCCGCTTCGTCAATCACGAATGGACGACGCGCGTCTGCGAGATCTTCGCGGCCGACCTGCCGCAGCAGCCGATCGTGCAGCTGCATGGCGACGCGCACCTCGAGCAGTACGCGATCATGAACGCCGACTACGGTCTCGACGATTTCGACGACGCGGCCCGAGGCCCGGCGCTCGTCGACGTCGTCCGCTTCCTCGGTTCGATCGAGCTGGCGGTCGATCGGCGCGGCTGGCAGCGCGATCGCGACCAGCTGTTCGATCGCTTCTTCGCCGGCTATCGCCGCGGCCTCGCCGATCCCGCCTACCTGCCTCCCGAACCGCCGATCGTCAAGCGCATCCGCGAAACGGCGTTCGTGCCGACGGCCGAGACGTTCCTGGCGACAGCCGAAAGCAAGATGACGGCGATGGACGACATGCCGACGAAGGGCGTCGCCGCGGCGATGCGCGTATTCGGCGACCTCGTGCGTCAGCAGCGGCCTGACATCGACGCCGCGTACTTCCGCATCGTCCGCGCCGGCTGGCTGCAGGTGGGCATCGGCAGCGCGATCGGACGAAAGGTGCTGATCCGCGTCCGCGGCCCATCGGACGATCCCGCCGACGACGTCGTGCTCGAAGCCAAGGCGTCCCGGCGGATGAACGACG
>DASTCC010000599.1:0-5126 GCA_035711465.1 Vicinamibacterales bacterium | reverse complement strand
CCGGCGCTCTCGATCATCCACCGGCGCCAGAGCTGCGCTCGCGTCGCCCCGAGCGACAGGCGCACGGCCATCTCTCGCGCGCGCGCGGTCGCGCGCGACAGCATCAGGTTGGCGACGTTCGCCGACGCGATCAAGAAGACCAGCGCGACAACGGCGACGAGCGCGAGCAGCGTCGGACGCACCGGCGCTGCGAGCGCCGCGGCCAACGGGACCGCGCCGAGCTCGAATCCGGAACGTGAATAGTTGACGTTCCCGCCCGCCAGGGCCGCGCCGATACCGGCGAGATCGGCTTGCGCGGATCCCCAGGTCGCTTCAGGCGCCAGGCGCCCGATCACCGCGAACACGCGGAAGGATGGCGGCAGCGCTTCGAGGCCGCCTCCCCACGGCAGCCACGCGTCGAGCCGCTCGGGCACGCCGTATTCGGCGGGCATCAGCACGCGAAAGCCCTGCGGCATGACGCCGACGACCGTCACCAGATCGCCGTCGACATCGAGGCGCCGGCCGACGATCGCGGCGTCGCCGGCGTAGCGCACACGCCACAGATCGTGGCTGAGCACGGCAACCCTTCCGCGCGTCTGCGCCTCGAGCGCCGTGGGCAACCGGCCGATGAGCGGCGCGACGCCGAGCGCCTCGAGGAATCCCGGCGTCACCCAGCCGACTTCAATCTCCGTCGCCGTCTGGCCCGGCTGACGCAGCACCGCCGGCCGCGCCCACATCCCGCCAGCGGCGGCCAACGTCCTCGTCCGCGCGGTCAGCTCGGCGATCTCGGGACCGGCAAAAAGCGCGAACGGCTGCTGCGCTCCCGGCAGCGCCGCGCTGACCGCCGCCAATCGCTCCGGCGCCGCGTACGGCAACGGCGCGATCAGAATCGCGTGTACGATCGTGAACACGATCGCCGGCGCCGCAATCCCCATCGCCGTCAGGACGACCGCAGCGAGCTGCGACCGCACCCGGGGCGGGCGCCGGCCAGCCGGGCGTGCACGTTCGTCGCCCATCCGCACCATCACCGTCGTTCCTCTCTCATCGGCACGCGTGCCGACACGATACGCCGGCCATCGTCGAGCGGCGCGGTCACGACGCGGGAACTTCTGGTATTTTTCGACGATGACGTCGAGGCGGCGCCAGCGCGTCGCGGGTCGCCGGCTTCCCGTGATCTCGTTCTCGCGGCGGAAGTACGGGCGCGAGCTCCTGATCGACGCCGCGCTGCTCTCCGATCTCCCGGCCTTCAGACCCGTGCCGTATCCGCACGTCCTCGGCTACTACGACGTGCTGCTCGTCACCAGCGGTCGCGGCACCTTCTGGATTGACGAGGACGCACATCCCGTCGAGCCCGGGCTCGTGTACTTCACCCGGCCGGGCGACGTCCGGCGCTGGGACGTGGATCACGTCGACGGCGCCTGCCTCTTCTTCACGACCGATTTCGTGCACGAAGCGTTCAGCGACGGGCGCTTCCTCGATCAGTTCGCGTACTTCGCGCGATCGCGGAACGCGAGCGCGATTCGGCTCGCCGCCGGCGAGCGGCGGGAGTTCCTGCGCCGCTTCCGCACGATGACGCGTGAGATCCGCGATCTCCAGCCTGATGCGCCGCACCTGCTCCGCGCAGTGCTCTACGAGCTGCTGGTGCGCTTGAATCGCTGGTACGTCGGCCGCGTGGGCGCGACCGGCCGGGCCGCGGGCCCGACGGTCGTCGATCGATTCCGCATGCTCGTCGAGCGCGACTTCACCAGCTCGCATCGGGTCTCGACGTACTCGGCGCGCGTCAATCTGACGCCGGGGCACCTGAACGCGCTCTGCCGCAAAGAGCTCGGCCGTTCGGCGTCGAGCGTGATTCGCGAACGCGTCGTCCTCGAAGCGAAGCGGCGCCTGCTCTACACGCCGGATCCCGCGTTCGCGATCGCCGCCGAGCTCGGCTTCGCCGACGCGTCATACTTCGGCCGCTTCTTCCGTCGCGAGACCGGCGTCACGCCGCGCCAGTTCCGCGAACGGCGGCGCCGCCATCCCGCCTGACCGGCCAGGAATCGCTGCCTGGGTTGACTTATCTCCAGCAGGAAGCAGACGAGCGGGTCATCGCCGCCGTCGCGGAAAAGCAACAAGCCACGGCCGCGCGTTGATTTGACCGGGACGAATCACGACCTGGCGTGAATCTCAGGGAACCGGCACGACTCCTGCTCTGGTCATCATGTTCCCTCGCACAACTCGCCGCCGGCGATCGTTGTGGATATCGGACCATCATGAAGTCGAAGACGACGATTGCCCTGGCTGTTGTGTGTGTCGCGCTCGCGCTAATGCTGCTCGGCGATTTGACCGAGCCGGCGTCTCTCCTGCTGCTCGGCGCGGGACTCAGCGGGCTGTCGATCTACCGCCGGCGCCGCGCCGCCTAACGCAGGATCTGCTCTTCGCGCTCGCCAGCGGCCGACTCCATCTGCCGCCGCACCATCGCCGCATACTCGCCGCCGGCGGCCATCAGCTCGACGTGCGAGCCGCGCTCGACGATGCGGCCGTCCTCCATCAGCAGGATGAGATCGGCGCGGCGGATCGTCGACAGCCGATGCGCGATGACGAAGGTCGTCCGGCCGACGAGCAGCGCCGCCATCGACGCCTGGATCAGCTGCTCGCTTTCGGTGTCGAGGTTGCTCGTCGCTTCGTCGAGGATCAGGATCTGCGGCGAGGCCAGGATCGCGCGCGCGATCGCGAGCCGCTGCTGCTGCCCGCCCGACAGCTTGACGCCGCGCTCGCCGACGAACGTGTCGTACCGGTCCGGCAGCCGATCGATGAACTCGTGCGCGTTGGCGCGGCGCGCCGCGTCCTCGATCTCGGCGTCGGTGGCGCCCCGCCGGCCGTAGGCGATGTTGTCCTTCGCCGATCCGTCGAACAGGAACACATCCTGCTGCACGATCGCCAGCAGCGCGCGGTAGCTTCTCAGCCGGAACTCGCGGATGTCGACGCCGTTGAGCAGAATCCGGCCGCGCGTCGGATCGTGGAACCGCGCGACCAGATCCGTGACCGTCGTCTTGCCCGCGCCCGAGCGCCCGACCAGCGCGACGACCGACCCGCCCGGGACGACGACGCTGAAATCGCGCACCACCGGCCGGCCCGCGCGATACTCGAATTCGACCGCCTCGAAGCGAATCTCCTCGACCAGCGGCGGCGCGTCGATCGCGCCGGGCCGATCCGGCTTGTCGTCCTCGAGGGCGAGGATCTCGAAGACCCGCTCCATCGCCGCCAGGGACCGTTGCAACTCCGAGAACGAGTTCACGATCTGCCATACCGGGGTCAGCAGCAGGAACGTGTACCACTGGAACGCCATGATGTCGCCGATCGACGCGCTGCCCATCAGGTTCAGGTAGCCGCCGTACCAGACGATGATCACGTTGACGCCCGAGACCAGCAGGCCCCACGACGTCCACAACACGAGCTCGCGCCGGTACGCGAACAGCTCCTTGCGCAACACGGTGTGGCGTCCGCGCATGTACTCGAGCAGCTCGCGCATCTCGCGGCCGAAGGAACGGACGACCCGAATGCCCGAGAACGTCTCGCCGACGCGGCCGTCGATGCCCTCGATCTCCTTGCGCACCGACCGGTAGATAGGCCGGATGCGCCGCGCCGACGCGAAGCTGATCAGCATCGCGCCCGGGATCACCGCCATCGCCATCAGCGCCAGCCGCCAGTTGAGGACGAGCAGCACGCCGACCGCGATCACCAGGCGAACGATCGACAGCGACGGCGAGATGATCGCCATCTGCAGCAGGCCGGTCGTGGTCTCGACGTCGCCGGTGAGCCGCGACAGGATCCCGCCGGTCTTCATCTCCCAGAGCCGCGGCAGCGGCAGGTGCAACAGGCGGTCGAACAGCGCCCGCCGGAGCGACAGCATCACCCGGATGTTCAGCAGGCGCTGGCGATAGTCCTTGAGGAGGCCGATGAGGCTCGCGAGCAGGACGACGCCGAGGAACGCCGCGCCGCCCAGCTGCAGACGCGAGAGCCGCGTCGCCTGATCGATGCTCGTCTCGAGCAGGACGCGGTCGATGATGAACCGCATGAACAGCGGCTCGATCATCTGCAGGCCGGCGCCGGCGAGCGCGAGCGTGAACATCGCGGCCACCGCGTAGCGATGCGGCCAGAGCCAGCGGAGGTACTCGCGCAGAAACCGCCGCCCGACGCGCGTCGGCGGCGCATCGGTCGACGGCTCGCCGGCGCCACCGTCGCGCGCGGCCCCGCCCTCCGGCTTCTCGACCTTGCCGGCCGCCTCGTCGTCGAGCTTGCCGCGACGGTAGTCCTGAACGAAATGGCGAAAGCGCTGGCGCGACGCGCGGGCGGAGCGCATGCTCCGCGATCTTGTCACAGGCGCGGCAGACGCCCGCGCCGATCCGCCTTACCAGACGATCCGCACGCCGAGCCGCACGATGCGCGGCGACATGATCGTCAGCGGCCGCTGAAACGCATCCGACGACCAGCTGATCGTCGTCGCCGGGTTGGCGTTGAGCGCGTTGAAGACGTCGACGAAGACGCTCGAGTGCCGGAGCAGGCGCGGCAGGGATTTCTCGACGCGGACGTCGAGGACCGTAACCGCATCCATCCGCCGCGTGCCGATCGGCTCGGCGAGAATCCGGACGCTGCGGCTGTAGTTGAGCGCGGCGACGATGGTGCGGCCGAAGGGCTGGCCGGACTGGTGGCGGAGCATCGGCGTCACAGAGATGCCCCAGGGCGCGGCGACGGTGCCGAAGACCTTGGCGGACCAGACGCGGAACACATGCCGGCCGTTGTCATCGGCGTGGATGAAGTCGTTTGGCGTGACCGGCACGGCGTTGGCTCGCACGGGCTGTCCGAGATAGCCGCTGGCGTTGTCATGCGTCCACAGATGCGAGAAGTCCGCCGTCATCGACCAGCGGCCGCTGAGCCGGCGCGTCGCCGAGAGCTCGAACGTCCAGTCCTCGTTGCGCGTGTCCGGGATGTTGCGCGTGACGTTGAGCGGCGGCAGGCCGACGCGATCGGCGGACACCTGATACGCGGTGATTGGCGCGCCGTCATCCGATGAGCCGGGCACGCCATCCGGACCGGGATCGGCGACCGGCACCGGCACCGTGAACGCCTCGAACGGCTGCTGATCGTCCTGGCGACCGGTGAGATCG
>DASTCC010000598.1:0-27015 GCA_035711465.1 Vicinamibacterales bacterium | reverse complement strand
GTACTTGCCGTACATCATCGCCAGGATGCTCTTGCGAACGGACGCGAGGTAGCTGACGAGCGCCAGGTCGCCGTGCTCCCAGAGCACGCGTCCGCCCTGGATCGCGATCGCGCCGGTCGTCGCCATGCCTTTGGCGGCGGCGGTCGCCTTGTCGAGCCCGGTCCGGCACGCGGCGGACACGCTGCCGGGCTCGACGCGCGCCCATTCGGCGCCGGGAAAGACGTGGCGATCCTGACCGGCGGCGGCCAGCGGCCGGCCGGTGGTGGCAATCGCCGCCACGACGCCGGCGACGACGACAACGGAGGCGACGACGATGCGGCGCATGATGCGAAAAAGTATCGACGCGGCGCGCGATCGCGTCAATTCCCGAAGCGCGCTTCTGTATACTCGCTCGCACAGTACGGAGGCAGTCCAAGCATGGAAACGCCACAGAGCACGAACGACACGATGAACACCATGACCGATGCGACCGGCATGGCGCCGTCGGACTCGATGGCGGCCGATCCCGGCGCGATGACGTCCGCGCCGGCCCGGCCGGCGGCGAAGAAGGCCGCGCCGAAGAAGGCCGCGGCCAGGGCGAAGGCAACGAGGAAGCCGATGAAGAAGGCGGCCAAGGCGACCAGGAAGGCCGCGAAGAAGAAGCCGGCGGCCCGGGCGAAGAAGGCCGCGGGCAAGGCGCGGAAGACCGCGAAGAAGTCGGCGAAGCGGTCGATGAAGATGGGCCGCAAGGGCGCGAAGAAGCGGTAACGATTCCCCCGAAGCCTCGTCGGGTCGTGGCGGCCTGGATCGGGCGCCACCCGGCGAGGCCCTCCGGCAGCTCCAGGTTTTCAGGCCTCGAGCGCTCCGCCACGCAAGTTCCCCCCTACCCACCAGAGCGTTCCGCAACGGAGCAACCGCCGCGATCGCGCCTGCGATCGGCAGCCGGAGCGCGATGGCGCGGCATGGGCCTTGCGATCATCGGAGGCGGAGCTGACACGATGACTCGCCAACGCGACACGCGCGAGGACCGCGCGCCGAAGCACGGCAAGCAGCCGGCGCCGCCGCAGCGGCCGACCAGCCAGGGCGGATACGGTCACAAGTCGTCGCGCACGGGCAGGACGACGCCGCAGGGCGCGGGCCGGAACCAGCCGAACAGACAGCGCGGCTGACGGCAGCTTTTGGACCGGCCGCTCGGAGCGCGCGCCGGTCGGGCGTGCTACGATTGAGGGCTTGTCGCGGGCATTCGCGACGCGGCCAGCGCCCCGAGAGCCGGCGTAGCTCAGTTGGTAGAGCAGCTGATTCGTAATCAGCAGGTCATCGGTTCAAGTCCGATCGCCGGCTCCAGTATTGATCCGAGGGCTTTGCCCTCGGACTCCCTACACGCTCACTCGCGGGGGCCCCTTTGCCCCGCTCCGTTCGCGTGGCTCGTTCGCTTCGCTCACTCGCTAATGACTGTCGGGCGGTAGTGTCCCGTCAAGTGGTGGAAAAGTCGTCACGTCATCCGTGAGTTGAAGACGGTGTGGACGCTGCCGCGGCCGTGGACGGAAAGAGCGCCGCCCACCGCCGCTTGGAAAACCACAGAGCAGGTTTTCCACAAGCGCCCACACCGATCGTCCTCGTCCTTTACGCAATCGCCGCCAAGATCTCCTGCGTGGTCGTCGACAGCGCCGGCGCCGTCAGACGACGCATGGACTCCTCGCTGAAATAGCGCCGCTCGGCGACGGTCCATTCATCGTCTTGTTCGATCAGCACGGCACCGACCAGCCGAATCAGTGCCGCGGGATTCGGAAAGATCCCCACGACGTTCGAACGCCGCTTGATCTCCTTGTTGAGGCGCTCGAGCGGATTCGTGCTGTGCAGCTGCCGATGATGTTCCACGGGGCAGTGCCGGTACGCCAGGACGTCCTCCGCCGCATCTTCCAACAGCGCGGCGGTCTTCGGAAACGTCGGGCGCAGGCCGTCGGCGACCTTGCGGAGTTGCGCCAGGGCCGACGCGTGGTCGGGTTGCGCGAAGATCGTCCGCACGATCGCGGCGATCGCTTCCCGCGCGCCCTGCGGGACCGTCGCGAGCAAGTTGCGCATGAAGTGCACGCGGCACCGCTGCCAGCTCGCGCCGGTGAGCACCGTCGCGATCGCCGGCTTGAGCCCCGTGTGCGCATCCGAGATCACCAGCCGCACCCCGTTCAGCCCGCGCTTCACCAATCCCCGCAGGAACGCGGTCCAGAAGACGCGATCCTCCGACGGGCCGACATCGACGCCCCAGACCTGGCGCTCGCCCTCGCTCGTCACCCCGATCGCCACCACCGTGGCCTGGCTGACGACGCGGCCATCGACGCGGACCTTGTGGTACGTCGCGTCGAGCCAGACGTAGCGATGCGCGCCCGTGATCGCGCGCGTGCGAAACGCCGTCACGGCCGTGTCGAGCTCGCTGCAAATCCGTGCCACTTCCGATTTCGAAATGCCGTCGACGCCGAGCGCACGGACGAGGTCGTCCACCTTCCGCGTCGAGACGCCGTGCACGTACGCTTCCTGCACGACCGCGAACAACGCATGCTCGGCGCGACGGCGGGGCTGGAGCAGCGACGGAACGTACGTGCCCGGACGCACCTTCGGGATCGCCAACTCGATCGTGCCCATCCGCGTGTCCCACGTCCGCAGCCGACTGCCGTTCCGAAATGCCGTCCGCTCCGGCGTCCGCTCGTGCCGTTCGGCCCCGATCAACCCGGCGACCTCGGTCTCCATCAGCGCCTGCGAGAGGACGCGAATGCCCTCGCGCAGCACGTCCCCATCCTGCTCCTCGAGCAACTTGCCAACGAACGCGGTCAGATCCATCCTTGCTTTGGCCATCGTCGCAACACCTCCGTGTCGTCCTTCTCCGTCCAGAGAGAACTCACGGAAAGATGTGCGATGGCCAACTCCGCTGTCTACCCGGAGCGCCTCACCGAATTTCCACCACGAGCGGGGACTCTACGATCTCGCGGCGGGTCCGCATTCTACGCGAACCAGGTGCGATGAACCAGCCGAACCGCTGGCGCGAGATCGATGAGCGCGTGAAGAACGATGCAGCCGAGCAGGTTGCCGCGACTGCGCCAGAACACCCAGCTCATCGCCGCGCCGCCGATGCCGCCGTTTGCGATCGCCGCCGCCAATGCCGCCGGCAGATTCCCGGCCGATGGCCAGGAGGGCTTCAGGTACGCATACGGCACGTGATACAACACGAACGAGGCGACGTCCACGACGAACGCCACCGCCGGTCCACGCCAGCGGGCCAGCCGTGATTGAATAAGGCCGCGAAAGAACACCTCTTCCGTGGTCGCTACCGTCGCGAGCAGTAACCCGAGCGCGACCAGAGGCAGCAGTGGCCCCATCGGCGCGGAGAGCGCGCCCGCGAGCTCGCCGCGTTGCCGCACGTTCAGCAATTGCAGCACTTGAAATGCGGCCCCGAGTCCAACCACCCATCCCCATCCGCGCCGGGCGGCACAGCGACTGATGCCAATCGAGGCGAGCAAGTCGCGGGCAGGCGGGCGCCCCTGGAGCCACCACACTCCACCGACCGGAAGGGCGACCAGTGTCAGCCAGTGAAGGAGCTCGCCTTCGGGATGGACGCAGAGATAGGCGAGATAGACGCCGAAGTAGATGGTGAGGACGAGCAGCTGCGGGTGTCCGTCGCGATTACGCATCGGGCGCCGATACCTCGTACTTCCGTCAATTGAAGCCGTCGGAACGCTGTTCCCGGGTGCGTATATATAAGGCCGCCAGCTCGGGCGGGTCGCCGACCGCGAGCGATTTCAGCTTGTACGTATCGATGACGCTGCATGCCGCGGTGCTGAAACCGATCGCCACGGCCAGCGAGACGAGCGCCAGGGCGGGTACGGCCGGCTTCCGCCGCAGGGCCCGAAGCGCGAAACGGACGTCAAACACCAGCGTTCGCATAGACCGTTAGACGCATGGCTGGGTGTCACCGTTGTGCCTCGGGCGAGGACGCAGCGCCACTGACGCCGTGCGCTGAACGAGCCGTCTGGTCACTCACCACCTCACGATCGCCGTCACACCGAAACGGATTTCGATGAAGTTGTCGGGCGCGCTGACCAGCAGGCCGCCTTCCGGCCGCAGCGCGAACCGCTCGCGCACGCGGATGCGGAGCCCGCCGCTGCCGCCCCAGACCAGATCGGTGTACTCGTTCTCGAATACCTCCGTCCCGATCACGAGGGGCATGCCTCCAGGTCCAGGCCGCTCGACCGGATATTCACTGCGTCGCGTGACCTGCATGACGCCGGCGATTCCCGCAGCGAACGGCTGCACGTTCCGGTCCGACCAGTAGTAAGTGACCTTGCCGAGGACGCGGCTGCCGTGTGCCTCGAAGCGGACGCCGCTCGAGAAATTCCGTTCGTGCCGGAAGCCCTCGATGAGGGCCTCCAGGCCCAAGCGACGTCGCCACACGTATCCAACGCCTGTTCCGCCCTCGACGCCCGTTCCAAGCCCGGACTCGTCGTCCCAGAGCCGGCTGATGGAGATAGTGCCCATCACTTCCGGACCGCCGGGTTGATTGGCGGTCTGACCGCCGGCGAGCGCCGGCCAGAGAATGAGCCCGACGACCAGCATCGATCGCACGCGCATCGTTCGCCTCCAGATCGATATGCGCAAACGCGTCGGATTTGGAGTCAGATGAGCCACGTGAACGAGGCTTCTGAATGGTGCTCATTCGCGGCGGAGGCACGTGGCTGGATCCACGTGCGTGGCGCGCCGCGCCGGAATGGCGCAGGCCACGAGCGCGATGACGACGAAGAGCAGCGGAACGGCGACAAACGTCACCGCGTCGAGCGGGCTGACGCGAAAGAGCAGTGCCTGAAGGAATCGCGCCGCCCAGATGGCGCCGATGACGCCCACCGCGACGCCCAGCAGCGCCGGACGCACCCCCTGCCAGAGGACCAAGCGCCACTCTTCGCCGCGGGCGGCGCCGAGCGCCATCCGAATCCCGATCTCGCTCGTCCGCTGCGCCACCGCGTAGGCCAGCACTCCGTACACGCCGACCGTCGCTAGACCGAGCGCGACGGCCCCGACCAGGCCGAGCAGCAGCACCGCGAATTCGCGATCCTCCTTTCGCGCCAGTATCAATATCGCCCGGCCACGCCCACTCGCCAAGACTGTTTGTTGGACGCTCGGATCGGCATCATCGCCGGCCCTTGTCCAGGATCACGAACCGCGACACGGCGCCCGGCGGTGAGTGCACGGTCGAACATCGCCTCGCGCGGACTGGACACCTGCGGCGAGCTCGACCCGGGTCGGCGTCGCCGTGCTCGCCGTCGTCGTTCGCGGTCGCCTTCTGAGACGGCTCGAGTTCACGAGCTGCGCAGCACGGCCGCGGGGTCGACTTGTGCGTTGCGCCAGGTCGGCCAGAACGTCGCGGCGAGCGCGACCGCAGCCATCAGCGCCGCCACCAGGACGAGCGTCGCCGGATCGCGCGGATCCACCTGGAACAGCTGCGATTCCAGGAACCGGCTTGCAGCCGTCGCCGCCATCAGGCCAACGCCCAGACCGATTACCGCCACGCGCGCGCCGCGCCAGACGAGCGCACGCACGACGACCGCGCTCGTGGCGCCGAGCGCCAGGCGGATCCCCACCTCCCGTGTCCGCAGACGCGCGGCCTGACTGGCCACGCCGTAGACGCCGATCGTCGCCAGCACGAGCGCGGCCAGCGCGAAGATCGTGAACACGGTCATCAGGAAACGCGTCTCGGCACGCGAGGCCGCGGCGACCTCCTCCATCGACCGGGGCGCGAGCAGCGGCGCCAGCGGATCCGCCTCCGCGAGCGCACGTCGCACGGGCGCGATCAGCGACGCCGGCGGCACCGACGCGCGGACGACGAAAGTCAAAGTCCCGGGAACATCGCCCCTGATGTGACCGATGATCTCCGGCACCGGCGCCGCGAGGGGATCCTTCCGCTCGTTCCCGACGACGCCGACGATCGGATACCAGTACGACCCTTCGGCGGGCACGCGATCGAAGACCACGCGCCGCCCGACTGGCGATTCGCCCGGGAAGTAGCGATCGGCGAAGGCCTGATTGACCACGACGGGCACCGTTGCGTCCGGCGCGAGGTCGCGCGCGTCGAACAGCCGGCCCTCGATCAGCGGTACGCGCAGCGCCTGGAAGTACCCGCCGGTCGCCTCGCGGTGCCGGACGTCGATGCCGAAGCGGTCCGGCCCCCACCGATCGATCGTGAAGTCGCTCGTCCAGCCGTAGCCGGTGAGCGGCAGCCCGCGGCTGACGCCGGCGAATTCGACGCCGGGCAGCGTCGACAGCCGCTCCTCGAACGCGAACGCAAATCGCGCTCGCGCGGCGTCATCGGGGAACGTCGACACGGACGGGCGGACCTGGAACGTCAGCACGTTCGTCGCGTCGACGCCGGTCTCGACGCGTCGGAGCTGATCGAGACTGCGGACCATCAGCCCGGCCGCGACGACGAGCAGGACGGCCAGAGCCACCTGGAACCCGACGAACGCGTTGGCCGCGACCAGCCGGCGGCGGCTGGTGCTGCCGCCGCGGCCGCCGTCGCCGAGATGACGCGTGGTATCCAGACGGGCCGCGCGCCAGGCGGGCCACAGTCCGGAGAGCAGCGTCGTCACCGCGCCGACACTCAGGACGAACGCCAGCATCCGGACGTCGAGCCGGAAGACCGGCGGCGCGAGCTCCGGTGGATAGAGCGCGGCGATCGCGCGGAGGCCGCCGAAGCCGAAGGCGACGCCCGCGGCGACGCCACCCGACGCGATGACGAGGCTCTCGACGAGCGTCTGCCGAATCAGCCGGGCGCGGCCCGCGCCGAGCGCGGCGCGCACGGCGAGCTCCTGCTGGCGAAGCGTGCTGCGGCCCAGCGCGAGATTGGCGACGTTCGCGCAGGCGATGAGCAGGAGCACGCCGACGGCGGCGAGCAGCAGCCAGAGCGTCAGCCCGCGATCGCCGACCAGAAACGCGCGCAGCGGGCCCGCGCCGGCCTCCATGGCCTTGTTCGTGTCCGGATGCTCCCGCTCGAGGTCCTTCGCGATCGCTGCGAGCTCCGCGGACGCCTGCGAGACCGACACGCCCGGCGCCAGCCTCGCGATCGGGCGGAAGACGTGGGCCTGCCGCCACCAGATCGACTGTCGCCGCCGATGGAGGCCGGCCGGCGTGATCCAGACGTCCGCCTCGCTCAGCGGGTACTCGAACGTCTCGCCCATGACGCCCACGACCTCGTGCGGCTGGCCCTCCAGTCGAATGGTCCGGCCGACGATGTCCGGGGCGCCGCCGAAGGCGAGTCGCCAGGTGTCGTAGCTCAGCATCACCAGACCCGGCGTGAACGTCTCTTCGTCGCGGAAGGTGCGCCCGAGCAGCGGCGGCACGCCGAGCACCGCGAAGAGGTTGCCGGAAACCTGAGCGGCCACCGCGGGTCTTGGGCCGCCGTCGGTGACGAGCGAGACCGTCTGCGGGTAGGTGTTGGCGAAGGCGATGTCGTCGAACGATCGCGCGCGTGCCCGCCAGTCCTCGATGTTGGCCGGGGCGGCTTCGACGCGATGCCAGTCGCGCTCCTGGTTCGATTCCCAGAGCGCGACGATCCGATCGGGGTCGGGAAACGGATAGGGCCGCAGGATCGTGTCGTTGACGGCCGAGAAGATGGCGACCGTCGCGCCGATGCCGAGACCGAGCGTGAGCAGCGCCGCGGCCGCATAGCCCGGCGAACGGCGCAGGACGCGGAGGGCGATCCGCAGGTCGGCGCGAATCGACGCGGCGAACGTGATGAGTCTGGCGATCAGCGACGGAGAGGACTGGAACATGACGGGCTCCGTTTCTCGGGTCTGGAGGATCGATCGCAGGGCCTGTGACCAGTACCACGCGCGGGCACCCCGGCGCGCCGAGGGCGCGACGTATCGCGAGTACTCTTCGTCGAGGTCGCCGAGGACGAACTCGCGGGCCGCAGGCGGCAGCAGTTGGCGAAGCAGCCAGCGCGCCAGCCGCGGCGGCCGGAGCGCGGCGGCCATCAGCCCCGCTCCCGTGACTGCGAGGCGAGCCGGGCGATCCGGGGCTTCAGCCCCTCCGCCATCGCCTCGAGATGGCGCATCGTCCGCTGCACGACCTGCGCGCCTTCGGGCTCGACGCGGTAGTAGCGCCGGCGCATGCCGGTCCGCTCCGGGACCGTGTCGCCCGGCGACGAGCGGACGAAACCTCGGCTCTCGAGCCTGCCGAGCGCGGTGTACACCGCCCCGGCGGTGACCTGCCGGCCTGTAGCCTCTTCGACGGCCCGCCGGATCGTCACGCCGTAGGCCTCGTCGCCGAGCTTGAGCACGGCGAGCAGCAGGAGATGTTCGAACTCACCAATGGTGACGGACATGGGATACCTACACTGTATGTGTCGTCACCCATCTAACGATAGCTACAGTGTAGGTGTCAAGCAGCAATGCCAGAGGATGGTTGGAGATCGCCGGACGGAAAAGGGAGCAATGATGCGAGAGATCCCGATGGTGATGTAATCCCCGACACCGTCGCTGATGCTACGCCGGCGTCAGCACGGCGCGGCCGGTGATCTGCCCCTTCTTCAGTCGCGCGTACACGTCCACCGCCTGGTCGAGCGGAAACTCCGTGGTCTCGGCGTGGATCCTGCCGTCCCGCGCCATCGCGATCACTTCCATCAGCTCGGTCCGCGATCCCCAGTACGGAATGCTCATCGACGTGCCGTACGGCGTGCTGCCGTGGCGGAAGTCGTGACGGCCGCCGCCGAGGCCGACGATCGTCCACACGCTGTTCCGCCCGAGGAGGCTGGCGCCCAGATCCCTCGTCGCCTGCACGCCGACGCAATCGAGGACCAGTCCGGCGCCGCGGCGGCCGGCGATCTGCTGAATGCGCTCGGCCGCCGCGGGCGCGTCGCGGTTGTTGACGACATCGTCGGCGCCGAGCGCCCGCGCCTGCTCGAGCTTCGCGTCGTCGACGTCGGCGGCGACGATGCGCATCGCCGCGAGCACGCGCAGGAGCTGGATGGCCATGTGACCGAGACCGCCGACGCCAATCACGACGACGGTGCTCTCAGGATTCAGGTGCGGCAGAGCCCGCTTGATCGCGTGATACGGCGTCAGCGCCGCATCGCTCAACGGCGCGGCCTTCTGCGGGCTGAGGTTGCCGAGCGGCACCAGCAGCCGCGCCGACGGCACGAGCATGTACTCGGCCATGCCGCCGTCGAGACCGAGTCCGCCGCCGAAGCCGTCGATCTCGGACCAGTTCTCGCAGTAGTTCTCCATCGAGAGCTGGCACGCATGGCAGCGCCCGCAGCCCCAGGGCCCATAGACCGCGACGGCGTCGCCCTCCTTGACGGCGCTGACGCCCTCGCCCGCTGCGGCCACCCACCCAGCGTTCTCGTGGCCGAGCGTGAATGGCGGATCGAATCCGAGCTCCTCCTCCATTACGTGCAGGTCCGAATGGCAGACGCCGGCGCCGCCTATCTTGATCAGCACCTGACCTGCGCCGGGAGACGGTTTGGGGACGTCCTGGATTTCAGCTGCACGACCGACGCCGACGAACCTGACAGCCTGCATAGTGCCTCCTCCCGTGCGACCCGAGCGACCGGCGACCCGGACGCGGCGAAGCTCGACACGACCGCGAGATCCGTGTCAACGACCGGTGGAGGGCGTAACAGAAGTGTCTCCGGTCGTCAGAGCGACTTCAAGTACTCGACGAGATCAGCTTTCTGCGCGGCAGTCAGATTCAGTCCGAACAAGCGGTCGTAGTGCTCGACGACGGCGAGCAGCGTGGGTGCGCTCCCATCGTGGAAGTACGGCGGATGCTGCAACAGGCCTCGCAGCGGCGTCGTCCGGTACTGTCCCGTCGCCGACCTGGCGGCGTAGCGCGGATCCATGCCGACCTCGCCTGGATCGTGCAGGAACGGCACCCGCCGGTCCGGCCCGCTCAGGACGTCGGTGAACGTCGGCCCCTGGTGGCATGCGGCACAGCCCGCCTCGTTGCTGAACAGCCGGCGGCCGCGGCTCACCGCACGCTCGTCAAGACTTCCCGGCGCCGGCGTCGGCGGCCGCAGGCTCAGCTGGTAGTCGAGGAGCGCGGCCAGCTTCGGCGTGACGAGGTCCGGCGACTGGTTGATGAACAACCCGATGCGAGGATCGTTGAAGGTGCCCTTCCCGCCCATCTGACCCACGCCGACGTAGCTGTTCCAGTACGAGATCGAACCATCGGCCGTGAACGTCTCGTAGCCCACGCCTCTCAGCCCGTAGATCGGCGGGATCACGATCGGCAGCGAGGGACTGTTGAGCGGAACGATCGCCGTCCCGTCGAACGCATGGTGACGAGGGTCGTACTTGCCGGGCCCCCAGGCGTTGAATTCCGATTTGGTGGCGTCATCGAGCACGGGTGACAGGGCGACGATCGCGCCGACGTTGAGGTCGATGTTCGCCCAGCCGTCCATTCGCCGGCCGATGCCCTTCGTGAACGAGTCGTCCACCGACGAGTGGCACAGGGCGCACGTGATGCCGAGGCGGGTCAGCTGCCCGAGATCGTTGACCTGCCCCTGAACGCCGACGACGGCGTTCAGCCGGAGCAGCTCGACGGTCACGGCGGGATTGGTCAGATCGATCTGGCCGGCCTGAAGCGCGGCGATGACCGCGGGCGGCAGCGCGTCCACGTCGACCTTGAGACCGACGGCCAGCGCGGTCGCGGGAGGAACGGCCGCCACGACTTCATGCATGCGCAGCACGTCGGTCCACAACTGCTCGTCGCCGAACGTGTCGTAACGAAAGATCTCCCGGCCGGCGTCGATCCCGCGCACTTCTCGTTGCTGCTCGAGCGCCGATGCTCGCGGACCGATCTTCGTGGCCAGGGCCACCACCAGCAACGACATTGCCAGGACCAGCGGGTAGACGCGCCGCATGACTGCTCTTCCTCCTCGAAGACCTGTGCTTCGCCCGAGGCGCGCTGGTCGAAGACCCCATGGCGCGTCAGGTCGGCTTCGTCTCCTGCTCCAATGGAGTCGCCAGCTCAGGAAAGGTTCCCGGCCGCGGCCGTGACGGCGTGCAGCCGTCGCTGCAGCAGATCTCTCGCCCGGTGGAGGCGCGTCTTGACCGTGGCCGGCTTCAGACGGAGCTGTCGAGCCGTCTCGGCCGTGTTCAATCCGTCGATCTCACGCAGCATGAAGACCGCACGGTATCCGTGAGGCAGTCCCGCCAGGGCCGCTTCGAGGAGCGTGCCCAGCTCTAACGCGTAGGTCTGATGCTCGGGCGTCGGTGCGGCTGAGGCGGCACGATCGATCTGTGCCTCGCAGCCCGATCCGAGCGGCTGGCCGCGTGCCCGCCGGCGTCTGGACATCGCCTCGTACAAGACAATCCGTGTCAGCCACGTCGAGAACCGGGCTCGTCCTTCGAACTGATCGAGATGGCGATAGGCATTGAGGTACG
Source organism: Vicinamibacterales bacterium (assembly GCA_035711465.1). Lineage (GTDB taxonomy): Bacteria > Acidobacteriota > Vicinamibacteria > Vicinamibacterales > SCN-69-37 > DASTCC01. The sequence continues at coordinate 15,613 of DASTCC010000598.1, read as the reverse complement.
CCTGCTGCAGAGCGTCCTCGGCATCCGCGTCGTTGAGGAGAATGGCGCGCGCGGCGCGATAGAGACGCTGGTTGTAGCGCCGCATCAGCACCTCGAACCAATGAGTGTCTCCCGCCCGTACGCGAGCCACGACCTCCTCGTCGGTGGGTGATGTCGCGTCAGCGTGGCGCGTGGGTGGGGCCATCGTGCCCTGAGAGGGCAAGGCCTGGGCCACCCGGCCCGCACGGCTGTCGTGGAAAATCGGCCGTGAATTCTCGACTTCCGGCAGCGGATGCTGCCGGTGCCGTTGCACAAGGAAACCGCTGTTTCGAAACGAAATGAAAGCCCGGCGCCCCGGGCGCGGCCAGCGGCTCGGATAAGATGAAGTGGCTTCACCCGTTGTCGAGCGCGGTTGGCGGCTCGATCCGGACGGCCCGCGGTGTGATCTTCCCTCCCCCGCCGCGCTGCGCGGATCGGGCCCGCACGCGCCGGGCCGAGCCTTGGCGTATGCGGTTCTCCTCGATTCAACACGAACGGCGAAGCGGCCGGGTCGAATTCCTCAGCATCGAGCTGCTGGAAGAGCACGCCAGACGGCTGGCGGCGCTGCTCTCGATCGCGCCGCGCGGCGCCAACGGGCGCGCGCACCTGCGCCAGCTTGCCGCCGACATGCGCGCGCTTCGAGAGGTCTACACCACCCTCGCCGGCGAAGCGCGCGGCGAGGAGCTGAGCGCGGCCGCCGAATGGCTCCTCGACAATTTTCATATCGTCTCGGCGGCCGCCCGCGACATCCAGCACGACCTGCCCCGCGCCTTTTTCCGCCGCCTGCCCAGCATCGTCTCCGACGAATACGCGGGCGTGCCGCGCATCTACGCGCTGGCGGTCGAGCTGATCGGATCGAGCGCCGGCCGGCTGGAGGCGCAGCGCCTGCAGCGCTTCATCAGCGCCTTCCAGTCGATCACGCCGCTCACGATCGGCGAGCTGTGGGCGTGGCCGAGCGTCCTGAAACTGGCGCTCCTCCATCACCTGCGCGAGCACGGCGACGTGCTGGCGGCCACGAACGCGCACGCGTCGAAGGCCGAGCGGCTGTTCGCCGCCGTCGAGGCGTCGCCGGAAGACGAGTGGCCGTGGCCCGACGAGATTCACCATGCGTTCGTGACCCGGCTGCTGCGGCGCGCGAGAGCGCTCGGCTCGACTGCGCCCCGGCTGCACGATCGGCTGGCGGCGGCGCTCGAGGCGAGAGGCGAGACGATCGAAGACGCCATTCGCGCCAACGGGCAGCACGAGGCCGCCGAGCAGGCGACGGTGGCCAACCTCATCACCAGCCTGCGGCTGATCGGCACCTTCGACTGGAGCGAGTTCTTCGAGACCGTCAGCCTGGTCGAGCAGGTGCTGCAGCGCGATCCGGCCGCGGTCTACGCGCGCATGGACTTCCGCAGCCGCGACAGCTACCGCCACGTCATCGAGGAGCTCGCGGCGCTGAGCGGCGAGGCGCAGCAGCTGCTCGCGCTCAAGGTGGTCGAGCGCGCGCGCCAGGCGTATCTGGCGGCGCCGCAGTCGCGGGCCGCGCACGTCGGCTACCACCTGATTGGCGGCGGCCGCCGCGCGCTCGAGCAGAGCATCGGCTGGCGCCCGGATTTCCGGCAGCGCGCGACGCGTGCCGCCACCCAGTTCGCCACGCCCGGCTACCTCGGCTTCGTCGCGATCGGCACTGGCATCCTCGTGGCGCTCGCCGTGGGCTACGCGATGCAGCACGGCTGGCGCGGCTTCCCGCTCGTCGCGCTCGCGCTGCTCGTCGCCGTGCCGGCGAGCGAGATCGCGATCCAGCTGCTCCAACGGCTGATCACGGGCTTTCTCCCTCCCGCCCGGCTGCCTCGACTCGAGCTGACGGCCGTTCCCGAGTCAGCGCGGACGATGGTGATCGTGCCGACGCTGTTCGACAGCGTCGAGCGCGTCCACGCGCTGATCGAGCATCTCGAAGTGCAGGCGCTCGGCAATCTCGACCCGTACGTGCACTTCGCGCTGCTCAGCGACTTTCGAGACGCGGCGACCGAGACGCTGCCGAGCGACGCCGCGGTCCTCGAGGCCGCGCGATCCGGCATCGCCGCGCTCAACGCCAGGCATCCCGGCAGCAGCGGCGATCGGTTCTTCCTGTTCCATCGCCTGCGCCAGTGGAACGCGCGCCAAGGGCTGTGGATGGGCTGGGAGCGCAAGCGCGGGAAGATCGAGGAGTTCAACCGCCTGCTTCGCGGCGCCGCCGACACCAGCTTCGCGGTGACGGTGGGCGATCTGTCGATCCTGCCGTCGGTGAAGTACTGCATCACGCTCGACAGCGACACGGGGCTGCCTCGCGGCGTGGCGCGCGAGCTCATCGGCATCATCACCCACCCGCTCAACCGGCCGTCGATCGATCCGCGCGTCGGGCGCGTCACCGAGGGCTACGGCATCCTGCAGCCGCGGATCAGCGTGACGTTCACGAGCGCGGCCGGGTCGCTCTTCGCCCGCCTCTACTCGGGACACACCGGCGTCGATCCGTACACGACCGCGGTGTCCGACGCGTATCAGGATCTCTTCGGTGAAGCGATCTTCACCGGCAAAGGGCTGTACGACGTCGACGCCTTCACCGCCGCGCTCGAGGACGTGGTGCCGGAGAACGCGCTGCTCTCCCACGATCTGTTCGAGGGCCTGCACGCGCGCGTCGCCCTGGTGTCCGACCTCGAGCTCGTCGACGACTACCCGTCCAGCGTGCTCACGCACGCGCGGCGTCAGCATCGCTGGGTCCGCGGCGACTGGCAGATCCTGTTCTGGCTCTGGCCGTTCGTGCCGTCGCGCCGCGGCCTGAAGCGCAACACGCTGCCGGCGATCGGCCGCTGGAAGATTCTCGACAACCTGCGGCGCAGCCTGATGGCGCCGACGCTGGTCCTGATGCTGATGGCCGGCTGGCTGATCCTGCCCGGATCGCCCTGGGTGTGGACGCTGCTGGCCGTCGGCGCGGCCGCCTCCCAGCTCCTCCCGGTCGCGGCGCAGTTCCTGATCGGGCCGACACGATCGCAGTCGGTGCCGGTCTTCCTGCGCAACCTGCTGCGCGATGCGATCACGTCGCTGGCGCAGGTGTTTCTGAGCGTCACGCTGCTCGCCTTCCACGCGTTCGGAGCCGTCCACGCGATCAGCGTCACCCTCGTGCGGCTGGTCGTGACCGGCCGGCGCATGCTCGAGTGGGAAACCGCCGCGGCCGCCGCGGCGCGGGCCGCGGGACTCACGGGACAGAAGGTATTGCGCCTGTTCAGCTCGGAGATGATGACGAGCCCGCTGATCGCGCTGGCCGGGGTCGTACTCATCCTGATCTGGCGCCGTGCGTCGCTCCCCGCCGCGGCGCCGTTCCTGCTGCTGTGGCTGACGGCGCCGGTCATCGCCTACTGGGTCAGCGTGCCGAGAGGCCCGCGCGTCCGGCCGCTCGCGGACGACGAGCGCGTCAGGCTCCGGCTGACGGCGCGGAAGACGTGGCGCTTCTTCGACACGTTCGTCACCGATGCGGACCGCTGGCTGCCGCCCGACAACGCCCAGGAAACCGATGGCGGGCTCCGCGTCGCGCGCCGGACCTCGCCGACCAACATCGCGATGTCGATGCTGTCCGCGATGGCGGCCCACGATCTCGGCTACATCTCCTCCGCCGATCTGGTGGAGCGCCTCGACGCGACGGTGACGACGCTCGAAGGCCTCGAGCGCCACCGCGGACATTTTCTGAACTGGTACGACACCGCGACGCTGGCGCCGCTCCAGCCGCGCTACGTCTCGACCGTGGACAGCGGCAATCTGGCCGCGGCGCTGATCGCGCTGGCGCAAGGCGTGCTCGAGCTCGCGTCGCGGCCGCAGACACTCGATCAACGCCTCGAGGGCCTCACGGATACGGCGCGGATCCTGGCCGCCGTCGCCCGCTCGACCGGCACGGCCGACGCCGATCGCGAGACCGTCGCCGCGATCGACCGCAGCGCCCACGCGATCCGCTCGACCGTTCGCGAACTCGGCGACGCCGCGCCGGAGGCGATCGCGTCAGTCGTCGAGCCGCTGCGCCACGTGACCGTCGCGAGCTCCGACCTTCGCTACTGGACGAATGCCGTCGTCGCCCAGGTGGATCGGCTCGACGCCGGGCGGCCTGTCGCGACAGGGACGTTGACCGAGCTCGCGCGACGGATCTCGGCGCTGGCCGACGCGATGCGCTTCGATTTCCTGTACGACCGGCGGCGCCGGATCTTCGCGATCGGCTACCGGCTCGCCGACGCCGACGGCCCGGGACGGCTGGACGCGTCGTTCTACGACCTGCTGGCCTCGGAAGCGCGGCTGGCAAGCTTCGTCGCGATCGCGAAGGGCGACGTCCCGCAGCACCACTGGTTCCATCTCGGCCGTCTGGTCACGAACGTCGGCGGCCGCGCCACGCTGATGTCGTGGGGCGGCACGATGTTCGAGTACCTGATGCCGATGCTGCTGACGCGGACGTTCCGGGGCACGCTGCTCGATCAGAGCTGCCGCGCCAGCGTCGAGCGGCAGATCGACTACGGCCGGCAGCGCGGCGTGCCGTGGGGATTGTCCGAGTCGGCGTACGCGATCACCGATCGCGACGGCACCTACCAGTACCGCGCCTTCGGCGTCCCCGGGCTGGGCCTGCGCCGCGGCCTGTCCAGCGACCTGGTCATCGCGCCGTATGCGACGGCGCTGGCGAGTCTCGTGACGCCGGCCGAGGCGACGGCGAACTTCCAGAAGCTGGCCGCCGCCGGCGCCGAGGGACACTACGGCTACTACGAGTCGATCGACTACACGCCGCGCCATCGCGACGCGCAGGCCGAGCCCGACGTCACGTCGCGTCCCACCGTGGTCCGCGCCTACTTCGCGCATCACCAGGGGATGTCGCTGGTCGCGATCGCCAACGTCATCGGGCACGACCGCTTCGTCCAGCGCTTCCACGCGGATCCGCGCGTTCAGGCAACCGAGCTCCTGCTGCAGGAGCGCGTGCCGCGCGAAGCCATTCTGTCCGAGCCGCGGCCGGCCGAGTGTGAAGTCGCAGCGCCTCCGCTGACGGTCTTCGCGTCGCGCGAATTCCGATCGCCCGAGACGGTCAGCGTGCACACGCACTTCCTGTCGAACGGCCGGTATACGACGGCGATCACCAACGCCGGCGGCGGGTACAGCATGTGGCGCGACATCGCGGTGACGCGCCGCCGCGACGACCCCACCTCCGACGCCGCCGGGGCCTACCTTTATCTTCGCGATCCATGGACCAACGAGGTCTGGTCGGCCACGCACCTTCCGGTCTGCCGTGCCGCCGATCGCTTCGACGCCACGTTCGATCTCGACAAGGTCTCGTTCCGGCGTCGCGACGGCGATCTCGAGACCCTGCTCGAGATCACGGTCTCGTCGGAAGACGACGTCGAGGTGCGGCGGCTGACGGTGACCAACCGGGGGGCGCAGGCGCGCGAGGTCGAGCTGACGAGCTACACCGAGTTCGTGCTGACGCGGGTCGAAGATGACCTCGCGCATCCGGCCTTCGGCAAGCTCTTCATCGAGACCGAAGTCGATCCGCAGAGCGCGGGCCTGATCTTCAGCCGGCGCAGACGGGCGGCCGATGAATCGCCGGTCGTCGCCTTTCACGTCGTCGGCATCGACGGCCCGCGGCTGGCCGGCGGCGTCGAGTGGGAAACGGACCGGGCGCGGTTTCTCGGCCGGGGACGTGTGCCGGCCAACCCGGTGGCGCTCGACGGGCGAGGCCTCTCGGGCACGACCGGCGCGGTGCTCGATCCGATCGGCGCGCTGCGCGAGCGGCTCCGGCTGGGCCCAGGGGGGTCCGCGCGCGTGACCTTTGCCACGGGCGTGGCTGCCGATCGATCGGCGGCCGTCGCGCTGGCGCGCAAGTACCGCGACGGCAGCGCGGCGGTGCGTGCCTTCTCCATGGCGTTCACCCACGTGCACGTCACGCTGCAGCATCTGGGCATCAGCGACGACCAGGCGATCCTGTTCGATCGGCTGGCGTCGCGCGTCTTCGGTGAAGACCGATCGCGATATAGCCCAACCGATCTGGCCGCCAACGTCTTCGGGCAGCAGAACCTGTGGGGCTTCGGCATCTCAGGCGATCTGCCGATCGTGCTCGTTCGCGTCTCCGACGCGACGTCGCTGACGCTGACGCGGCAGGTGCTCACCGCTCAGGAGTACTGGCGCGTGAAGGGCCTGCGCGCCGACGTCGTCATCCTCAACGAGCACCCGATCGATTACCTCGACGAGATGCAGCAGCACCTCATCGCGCTGCTGCAGGAACCGCCGTGGAGCAGCTGGGTCGGCAAGCCCGGCGGCATCCTGCTCCTTCGCGGCGACGGCATGGCCGCACCGGATCGGCAGCTCTTCGCCGCGGTGGCGCGCGTCGTCCTTCAGGGCGACCTTGGCGAGCTGACACGCGAGCTGGATCGGCCGTCGCCGTGGCTGTTCGACGAACACGATGTGCCGGCGTCGGCGGTGCTGCGTCGCGCCGCACCGGCCGCCGTCCCGACGGCCGTGCCGCCCCTGCTCATGGAAAACGGCCACGGGGGTTTCACCGCCGACGGCCGCGAGTACGTCGTCGTGCTCGAGGGCGATCGCGAGACGCCGCTGCCCTGGTCGAACGTGATCGCCAACCCGGCGTTCGGGACGATCGTGTCGAGCGCCGGATCGGCGTTCACGTGGGCGGGCAACAGCCGCGAGAACCGCCTGACGCCATTTGCCAACGACCCGGTGACGGATCCGACAGGCGAGGCGATCTTCATCCGCGACGAGGACAGCGGCGAGGTGTGGGGCACGACGCCGGCGCCGCTGCCGCGCCGGGCCGACGGCGGACGCTGGGTGATCCGTCATGGCGCCGGCGTCAGCCGTTACGAACACGCCGTCGAGGGCGTGCGCCAGGAGCTGACGGTCTTCGTGTCTGCTGTCGACCCCATCAAGATTTCCCGTCTGACGCTCACCAACGACGGCGACAGGCCGCGCCGTCTCAGTGTTTTCGGATACGTCGAGTGGATCATGGGCCCGCCGCGCGCCGGCGAACGTCGATTCGTCGTCACCGAATATGACGACGCCACGGGATCGATTCTGGCGAGGAACCCCTACAACGCCGAGTTCGGTCAGGCGGTGTCGCTGTTGCGCGCCACCGAGACGCCGCGATCGTTCACGTGCGATCGCGCGGAGTTCGTCGGGCGGAACCGCACCCTGCAGGCGCCCGCCGCGCTCTTCCGTGAGGCGCTCGGCGGCCGGGCTGGCGCGGCGCTCGACCCGTGCGGCGCACTGCAAGTGTCGATCGCGCTCGAGCCGGGAGAGTCGCGTCAGATCGCATTCGTCCTGGCGCAGGGCCGGGATCGCGCCCAGGCGATCGAGCTCGGGCTCGGCATGGCATCGATCGAGCGCGCGAACGCCGCTCTGGGCGCCGTCGTCCGGCAATGGGACGACATGCTCGGCGCGCTGAGCGTGCACACGCCGGACGACTCGTTCGACCTGATCGTCAACCGTTGGCTGCTCTACCAGACGCTCGCGTGCCGTCTGTGGGCCCGGAGCGGCCCGTATCAACCTGGCGGCGCGTTCGGATTTCGCGATCAGCTGCAGGACGTGCTGGCGCTGTTATACGTCCGGCCTGATTTCTGCCGCGCGCAGATCGTGCACGCCGCCTCGCGGCAGTTCGTCGAAGGCGACGTGCAGCACTGGTGGCATCCGCCGAGCGGCCGCGGCACGCGCACGCGCTGCTCGGACGACCTGCTGTGGCTGCCGTACGTCATCGCCACCTACGTCGGCACGACCGGCGACGACACGGTGCTCGAGGAGATCGTGCCGTTTCTCGAGGCGCCGGCACTCGAGCCGGGTCAGGCAGAAGCCTATCTGCTGCCGCAGGTATCGTCCGAATCAGCGACGGTGTTCGAGCACGCCTTACGCGCGATCAAGCGCGCCTCGTCCTACGGCGCGCACGGACTGCCGCTGATTGGCTCGGGCGACTGGAACGATGGCATGAACCGCGTTGGCCACGAGGGCCGCGGCGAGAGCGTGTGGCTCGGCTGGTTCCTCGTCACCGTGCTGAACGAGTTCGCGCCCATCTGCGAGCGCCGCGGCCGATCGGATCTCGCCCGGCAGTACCGCGACGAGGCGCGATGGCTCGGCGGCATGCTGGAGCTGGCGTGGGACGGCGACTGGTACCGCCGCGCCTATTTCGACGACGGCACGCCGCTGGGATCGGTGCTGAACGAGGAGTGCCGCCTCGATTCGCTGACGCAGTCGTGGGCCGTGATTTCCGGAGCCGCGGAGCGCCGGCGCGCCGAGCGCGCCATGAACGCCGTGCGCGCCAATCTCGTCCGCCGCGATGCCCGCATCGTCCTCCTGCTCACGCCGCCGTTCGACCGCATGACGCACGACCCTGGCTACATCAAAGGTTATCTGCCGGGCATCCGCGAGAATGGCGGCCAGTACACGCACGCCGCGATCTGGACGGTGATCGCGCTCGCGCGCCTCGGCCGCGGCGACGAAGCGATGGAGCTGTTCCATCTCATCAACCCGATCAACCACATGCGCACGCCCGAAGACGTCGAGCGCTACCGCGCCGAGCCGTATGTCGTCGCGGCGGACGTCTACGCGCATCCCATGCACGTCGGCCGCGGCGGCTGGACGTGGTACACCGGCTCAGCCGGATGGATGTATCAGGCCGCCGTGAAGGCGATCCTCGGCCTCGAACGGCGCGGCCGCACGATCAGCATCAACCCGTGCGTGCCGACGGTGTGGACGGAGTTCAGGCTGGACTGGCAGATCGGCAACACCCGCTACCACTTCGTCATCGAGAATCCGCTGCGCTGGTCGCGCGGCGTCGCATCCGCGGAGCTCGATGGCGCGCCCGTGGAGCCGGACGCGATCCCGTTGACCGAGAGCGGCGGGCGGCACGAGGTGCGGATCGTCCTTGGCCGTGCCACCGCCGCGACGGCGCGGCCTCCCGACAAAGTGATTTCGTAACGGGTCGTCGTTGTAGATGCCTTCTACCGCGCGGAGGCGACCTGAAGCTCGAGCGCCGTCAGCGCGTCATCCGCGGTCGTGAACCACTCGAGCCGCTCGAATCCCTGGCCGCCGTGCGTCCGGAGGACGTACCACCCTTTGGTCTCGTCCTCGTAGATCTTGGCGGTCTCATTCGTCGGCAGCCCGACGACGTCGTACGCGAACGGCGTCCTGGCGTCTGCCTCGGCACCGATGCGACGCCACATGATCGGCTTGAGCGTGAGGTTGGTCATGATCGAACCCAGAGGAGGGATGACGGCGCGGGCGTCCGCGTCGACGAGCGCCGGGGACGGCGCTCGGCGCGTGATCCTCGATCACCGGCAGCTTGGGATACGCCGCGTGATCGTGACGACCGCGGCTTGTGACATCTGAAACAGCAACATGAATGGCCAGGCACAGGGTGGTCCTGCTGGTCGTCTCGACCAGGAGGATGGCGGCCCGACCATCCCAACTTGCCCTGCGGCGGAAAGGCTCCACCGCACCCAAGAAACACCGAATTGCGTCCTCAGTATACCGCCAACGGGCGGCTGTCGAGGCCGTTCCCGCGGCCGGCGACGTCCGCGCCGGATTGAGCCAAACGCGCGCCGCGAGGCAGAATGGCGGCGGCCATGAGACTGGCGATGACGCTCGCCTTCTGCCTGCCCGCAGCCGCGGCTGCCGCGGCCTGGGATTCAGCGGCGCAGCCGTCCGACGAGACCGGCTTCGTGTCGCTCTTCGATGGCCGGTCGCTCGCCGGCTGGCGATTGGTCGGCGGCGTCGGCCCTGGCTACGTCGTCCGCGACGGCGCCCTGGCCTGCCCCGCGGACGGCGGCGGCAACCTGTTCACGATTCGCGAGTATGCGAACTTCGCCCTTCGCTTCGAGTTCCGGACCGAGCCCGGCGGCAACAACGGCGTCGGCATCCGCGCGCCGCTCGACGGCGATCCCGCGTACGTCGGCATGGAGATCCAGATCCTCGACGACGGCCACGAGCGTTACCGGGGCAAGATTCGGCCCGAGCAGCATCACGGATCGATCTACGACGTGATTCCGGCACGCACGGGATTCCTGAAACCTGCCGGCGAATGGAACAGCGAGGAGATCGTCGCCGATGGCCGGCGGATCCGCGTGACGCTCAACGGCGCGATCATCGTCGACGCCGATCTCGAGACGGTGCGAGAGCCCGCGGTGCTGGCGAAGCATCCCGGTCTCGCGCGAACGTCGGGGCACATCGGCTTTCTCGGCCACGGATCCGTCGTCGAGTTCAGACGGATCAGGATTCGTGAGATCCGTTAGCGTGGAGATCGGCGCGCCGCGAGCTCGGCTCGCAGCCGCGGCGCCAGGTTCCCTTTCCGACCGACCGTGAACCGTTCCAGTCCGAGCCAGCGCGCCATCAGGCGCAGTTCTTCGCCGAGCGCCCGCGCGATCTCGGCGGAGTGATGACCGTGTTCGAGAAAGGCGGCCTGGACGATGAGTGACGAGGCCTTGCGATCGGCCTTGAGATCGACGCGCGCCGCGAAGCGGTCGCCGTCGAGAAACGGCAATACGTAGTAGCCGTGCACGCGCTTCGGCGCCGGGACGTAGATCTCGATCTGATAGGCAAATCCGAACACGGCGTTCGTCCACTTGCGTTCCCACAGAATCGGATCGAACGGCGAGACGATCGCGCGCGCGTCGATCGTGCGCGGGATCCGCGCGCCGGGGACGACGTAGGCGGTTCGCTTCCAGCCCTCGACCTGCATCGGCGTCAGCCGGTTCTCTTCGACGAGCTCGTCGATGAGCGCCTGGTGGTTCGGCGGCGGCATCCGGCCTTTGAGCAACTGCCGATCCCACCACGCGTCCACGTGGAAGTAGCGGACGATGTCGGCGGCCGTGCCGACGCCCATGGCGCGGACCGCAGTCACGAAGAGCGTCTTCCTGGCCTCGCGGTCGTCGACGGCGGGCGCGTCGAAGATGGCGCGCGGAATCACGCGATCGGCCAGGTCGTAGACGCGCTCGAAATTGCGGCGGCCGGAGACGGCGAGCCGTCCCTGGCTCAGCAGGATCTCGACTGCGAGCTTGCCCTCGGACCAGCCCCACCACGGCCCGGTGCTCTTGCCGCCGGCGCTCAGCTCACCGGCGGCAAGCGGCCCGCGATCGCGCACCTCGCGGTACACGTCCTCGAGGAAGGCGCGACGGGATCGCGACATGCCCGACCAGCGGCGGACCTGCCCTTCCATGCGCCAGCGGAACAGCGGAAACAGCTCGATCGGCAGGAAGCACGCCGCATGGCCCCAGTACTCGAACAGCTCACGGCGCCGATAGGCGAGATCGTCGAGCGCCGGCGCCGGATACGCGCCATACCGGGAGAACGTCGGCAGGTAGTGCGCGCGCGCGAGCACGTTCACCGAGTCGATCTGAATCGCGCCGAGGCGCCGCGCCGTCGCGCGCACGTGCGCGAGGCCGGCGCGCGCCGGCCTCGGCGCGGCAAGACCGAGCGCCGAGATCGCCAGCCGGCGCGCCTCGGCCGCCGAGAGCGATGGCGGGCCCAATGATCGCTTGACAGCGGCGCCGGCCTCCGGGAGCGTAGTGCGGGGCATCGTCGGATGAGTATGAACACATCGAGCGGCCGGCGCGGCACGATCTCGAGGCGGCAGGCCATCGGCACGATTGGCGCCGGCATCGCCGGGCTCGCGGCCGGGACTGTGCTGACCGGCTCGGAGCTCGGCCGCACCGGCCGGGTCGATCGACTCACCGCGCTCCAGGACCGCGACTACGTGCCGCCGCCCGAAAGCGAGGGCGGCTGGCGGCGCGGGGACGCGCGTACGCTCGGCGTCGATCCCGACCGGCTGCGCGAGGCGATTCGCTATCACGACGACAGCCCGCTCACGACCAGCCATGGCGGCGCGATCGTCGTCATCCATCGCGGCTACGTCATCGCCGAGAGCTACGTCACCGGCGCGCAGGGGCCGCAGCCGTGGACCGCGCGTACGTGCAACGACGTCAAGTCCTCGACCAAGTCGGTCTTCGGGACGGCCGTCGGCGTCTTTCTCGACGAGCATCGCGACGTCACGCTCGACACGCCGCTCGTCGGCACCTCGGCGGCGACGTCGCTCGTGCCGCAGATCTGGCAGCAGCCGCTGACCGACGAGCGGAAGACGCGCATCCTGGTGAAGCATGCGCTGTCGATGACGTCGGGCCATCAGACGCGCGAGCCGTGGCTCGCGCCGGCGGCGCGTGCGCTCACGCCCGGCTATCGCGGGCCGTTCCAGATGTACGAGTACTGCTTCGGCTGGTGGGAGTTCGAGGGCATCGTCGGGCAGCGCACGCTGCGCTTCGATCCGGGCACGAGCTTCAACTACAGCAACTACGGCCTCGAGCTCGTCGCGCTGGCGATGCGCCTGCGCAGCGGGCAGGAAGTCGGGCCATACGTCTACGATCGCGTTCTCGGCCCGATGGGTCTGCCTCGCGCGCTGCGCGACAACCAGTACCGGGACATGCCCTACAACGACGGCCGCGAGCTGAACTTCAGCGACGATCCTGGCTGGGGCCGCGGCGGCAGCGCAGGATGCGATGCCTACGGCGCCGACCAGAGCGCCAGCCCGCTCGGCTACAACTCGATCGTCGGGAGCACCTTCCGGTGCTGCGCTCGCGACTTCGCGCGGCTCGCGTATCTCTGGCTGCGCGAGGGCCGCTGGGGCACGCGACAGCTCGTGCCGGCCGCCTGGATGCGGCTCGCGACCCGGCGCTTCGTCCGCGACAACGGCGAGACGCCTTCCAACTACGGCTACACGTTCTGGACCCACGACGGCGAAGCCGGAGTGCCGCCCGACCTCTTCATGTCACGCGGCCACAATCTGAATCACAGCTACACGATTCCCAGCCTCGACCTCATCGTCGCCAGGCAGGGCAACGACAACCGCCGGTCGCCCGACGGCACGCCGTTTGCGACGACGCTGATCCAGAAGGTCGTGGCGTCGTTCAGGAGTTGAGCCAGCGGCGGGCGATGGCGATCTGGCCGAGCGCGACGGCGGCCGCGGTCGAACGCGCATCTCAGCCCGTCAAGCTCCGAGCGCCGGCGGCTGGTGTGGCATCATGATCAAACCGGGCGATCACGGCGGGCGGTTGAAGCCGAGCACGCTCGCCATCGCGGCATCGGCGTGGCCCGATGGCTGAAGCGGGGAGTCGAGGGGACAGGATCGAAACAGCTGGAGGATGCCGTGGAAGCCATCTATCGACGGACCCAGGTCGGCCGGGTAGCAGCCGTGGTGCTGGCGGTCGCGGCGGCGGGAACAGTCTGGTGGAGCTTCCGAACGCTGCATCCGGCTGGGATCTCGGTGGCGCTGCTCGTAGCAGGTCTGCTCGTCCAGTTCTCTACTCTCACGGTCACGGTTCGAGACCATTCGCTCCAGGTCTCCTTCGGGCCGGGCGTCATTCGTCGGCACATTCCTCTTGAGCGAATCCGTGATGTTCGGACGGTCCGAACACCGTGGTACTACGGCTGGGGAATTCGATTGACGCCGTCCGGGTGGCTGTGGAGGGTCTCGGGACTGAGCGGAGTGGAGATCCGGCTCGAAGATGGGCATCGCTTCCGGATCGGTTCGGACGAGCCGGACAAGCTGGCTGATGTCCTCCGACGGCAAGTGCGGGCCGTCTGACCGCGCCGCTCCAAGCGCGGCGGGAGTCCGGGTCACTACCCACGCGTGATCCACCACAGCGCAACCGCGATCGCGAACAGGCCGGCGCCGCCGGCGATCCAGAGCTTGCCTTCCCGCTCCTGCTCTGAACGAAACGGATCGCGCGGCCGGTAGGTTTTCAGGGACTGGTCGTGGCGGACCCGGGCGCCGTAGACGGCGCAGCACGCGCCGCCGATCATCAGCGCGAAAACGGCCACCAGGACTCCCACCGTCCCAATCTAGCCCACCTGCCAAACCTTTCCGTGACTTCCCTCGTCCAACTCGCCTAGAACTTCATATGGAGCGCTGGAGCGAGCTGATGAGCCTGAGACGCTACCTCGAACGCCGGCGGCGGGATCGCGATCGCGCCGAGGAGATGCGGGCACACGTCGATCTCGCCGTGCAGCAGTACCTCGATCGCGGCATGTCGCCCGAGGCGGCTCGCCGCGAGGCGCGCCTGCGCTTCGGCAACCCGCGCGCGCATCGCGAGGGCGTCGACGACATGAACCGGCTGCCGATCCTCGACGTGTTCGCCCGCGACCTGCGCTACGCCGTTCGCCGCTTCCGCCAGGCGCCCGGGTTCAGCGCCACGATCGTGCTCACCCTCGCGATCGCGATCGGCGCGGCGAGCGCGGTGTTCAGCCTGGCGGACGCGGTGCTGCTCCGGCCGCTGCCGTTGCCGGATCCGGAAAGGCTCGCGGTCCTGAGCTACAAGCGCGTCACGCCGACGGGCGAATATACCGGCCCGAGCGTCGACGGCGCGATGTGGAACGCGGCGCACGAGCGCGCACGGCTCATCGACATCGCGATCTCCTCTCGAGGCGTGCAGGGCGTCAACTTCGTCGCCGGCGGCACGCCGTCGTTCGTGCGGAATCAGGCCGTCGGCGCCGGGTACTTCCGCGTGCTCGGCGTCCCGCCGGCGCGGGGCCGGGAGTTCCTGCGCGAAGAGGCCCAGCCAGGCGGCGGCGCCGTGGCGATCCTGTCGCACGCCTTCTGGCAGCGCGTCTTCGCCGGCAACGCGGACGCGATCGGTCAGACGATTCTCCTGCGCGGCGAGCCCTTCACCGTCGTCGGCATCATGCCGCGCGAGTTCACGGGCCTCGCCGAGGCCGACGTCTGGACGCCGCAGCGCGGCGCCGGCCAGGGGCTGAACTACATGGCCATCGCACGGCTGCGCGATGGCGTGACCCTCGAGGCCGCCAACGCCGAGCTGGCCTCGCTCGGGACGACGCCGTTCACGATGCTCCGGCCGCCGGCCGAGGGCGTGACGCGATCGCTCGTGCTCCAGGGTCTTCACGCGACGCTGGTCGACGACGCGCGCCAGCCAATCCTGATGCTCGGCTGGGCCGTCGGCGCGGTGCTGCTCATCGCCTGCGTCAACATCACCGCCCTGCTGATGGCGCGCAGCGGCACGCGGGTGAAGGAGATCGCGACGCGGATGGCGCTCGGCGGCGGCCGGACGGCGGTGATCCGTCAGCTCATGATCGAGAGCCTGGTGCTGGCGGCGGCCGGCGGCGCCTGCGGCGTGCTCGTCGCGATGGTCGGTCTCGAGGGTCTCCGATCGATCGGCGGCACGACGTTCTCGGAATGGGATCGTGCCGGCCTCGATCTGCGCACCGTGGCGGCCAGCTTCGCGCTCGCCGGGATCACCAGCGTGCTCTTCGGCCTCGCACCGGCTTGGCAGACGAGCCGCATCGACGTCTCGACCGCGCTCACGGAAGGCGGGTCGCGATCGATCGCCGGCAGCGGCCGTCACGCGGTGCGACGCGCGCTCGTCGTCGTCGAAGTCGCGCTCGGCGTCGTCGTGCTCGTCGCCGCGGGGCTCCTGCTGCGGCAGTTCATCGTCCTGCGCCAGATGGATCCCGGCTTTGCCGCGGAGAATCTCTACACGGTGAGCGCGTCGCTGCAGGACGCCCGCTACCGCGACGCCGCGGCCGTCAATCGTTTGTTCTCCTCGTCGATCGATCG
>DASTCC010000597.1:0-19608 GCA_035711465.1 Vicinamibacterales bacterium | reverse complement strand
ATGAACGTCGGGTACTCCATGCCGCCGGCGCCCATGCCGCCCTCCGGAGGATCGACGACGGTGATCGTCGCGTAGGGGTACGGGCCGTACCACAGACCGAAGTACTTGATCGCCGCTTTGATCGCCCGCAGATGCCGCGCCGTCTGCGGCACATGGTCGGGCTGCATGAGCAGCTGGATCCTGACGTCGGGCAGCCGCTCCACCGCGGCGCCGACGAGCCGGGCCGCCGCCGCGTAGTCGTCAGCGGTGACGTCCGTCGCTCCCGAGAACATCGCGTCGACGACGACGAACGACGGGTCGGCGGTCCAGGCGAAATCGTGGACGCGATCCTGTTCGTAGACGTAGGTCGTGGTGCCGTCGGGATGATCCTGGCGCGACCGCCGCTCGCCGGTGGCGCCGACGACATGCGGCGTCGGCACGGTGATGTCGACGAGAAAGTGACCGAAGTTTGCGTAGAACTCGGAGAACGCGTGAAACTGATGCGCGTTCCATCCGCCCGAGACGCGGCCGCGGGTGCCGGCGGGCTCGTAGACGGCGATTTTCGGAAACCACTGACCGGCGAGATGGAAGTCGCGATAGTAGCCGGTGCGCGCGAAGACCGCCGGGAGCTGCGCGTCGAAGGCGATGTCCAGTGTCACCTCGCCGCCCGGCGGCACCGAATCCGGCAGCACGATCCGCGCGACCGTCTCGTCGTCGCTGTTGTCGTCGTCAGGATGTTCGAAGGTGAGCGTGTCGGTCAGATCGGTGCCGTCGGCGAGGCGCATCGACGTGATCCGGATCCAGCCCCATTTGTCGGGCGACATCACGTCGCCGCGTAACCGTCCACCGGACTCGCGATAGAAGGTCGTCTTCTCGCTCTTGAACGCGTTCAGATACAGGTGAAACCAGAGGTCGCCGACCGTGTCGGCCGACGGGTTTCGCCACGTCAGCCGTTCGCGCCCCTCGAGCTTCTTGGATGTGGCGTCGAGCCGGACGGAGATCCGGTAATCGACGACGTTCGTCTGGAAGTCCTGGGTCGCGGCGTTCTGCGTCGCCTGCGCGAACGATGCAGTTCTGGCGTACCGGGGACGGCGGATTCGTTGCGGATTCTGCCAGGGTGTCTGACCCTGCTCTGACCCTCGTCCGACCCCGCTCTGACCCTCGTCTGACCCCGGTCTGACCCCCGTCTGACCCCGCTCTGACCCCAGGGTCGCGATCGCGAGCGCGCCGACGATGATCCAGCGCCGCATCACGCGCTCAGATCTTGTAGGTCTCGGACTTCGGTTTCAGCGGGCGGTCGAACCACAAAGGCCGCCGCAGTCCTTCGGGACCGGGCGCGGGGCGGGTCTTGGCCATCCACTCGAGATAGAGCCGGTGCGACTCGTTCGTGTCGACCGAGATGTCGCCGTACGCGTCGTCCGGCCCAGCCTTCTCGACCTTCACGCGCTGATGCCAGCAGTGCATGCCGCTCACCGGATCGGGCTGCACCGGAAAGGTGATGTTCTGGTGCACGCCGACTTCGCTCCACCAGATGCGCGTGCTGTCCGGATCCTGGCTCTGGAACGGCTGCGCGCCGTGCACCTGTTTCATCTCGTAGCGTCCGTCGCCGCGGCTGGAGATGCGGACGAGCGCCGTCGCGTTGCGCGCGCCGCCGGTGTCCTCGTGCAGACGCCATCGGCCGAGATGGTGGGACATGCCGACGGTGCCGGGCGTGATGCCCTCGGTGACCCAGGCGCGGGTGACGAAGTAGCCGATCTGCGTGCGCACCTTGACGAGATCGCCGGTATTGATGCCGAGGTTGACCGAGTCTTCCGTCGAGATCCAGAGCGGGTTGCTATGCGAGATCTCGTACAGCCACTTCACCGGCGAACGCGTGTGGATGAGCGTCGGCAGGCGGAAGTTCGGCAGCAGATCGAACTCGTTGGCGGAGCGATCGAGGCTGCGCCAGTGGACGTGACCGGGCACGTAGCGCGGGATCGCATGCTCCGGCCAGCCCCAGTCGGCGAGCGTCGCCGAATAGAACTCGAGCTTGCGCGACGGCGTGGTGAAGCCGGCGACGCGTCCGGTATCCGTCTCGATGCCGCCGGTCTCGACCGGCTGTTCGTGCGCCTTGCTGTAGGCGACGGCGTCGACTTTGAAGACGCCGTACTTGCGCATGTATTCGAGCGGCGTCAGGCCTTCATGCGACGCCGCCTCGGGGAGTCCCGGCACAGAGTGCTCGAACATCCAGCCGTAATACTCGTCGACGGTGATCGGCGCGCCCGGCCGGTATGGCGACTCGAAATACTTGCGGATGCCGAGCGAGCCGTCCGGATCGATCTTCCACGACAACGCGATCCAGAACTCGGTCTCTTCCCAGACCTCGCCGGGATTGGCGTCGTAGGTGTGTCCGACGTGCTCGCCCCTCTTCGCCATCGCGACGCGCCTGACGGGCTGCCGGAATCCGAGCCATCGGCCGGCGTGCGTCTCCTGGCTCATCGTGTCGTGGCGCTCGGTGCCGAGACCCATCGGCAGCACGTAGTCGGCGAACCAAGCGGTCTCGCTCCAGATCGGCGTCAGCGCGGCGTGCAGACCGATCTTCGACTCGTCGTTGAGCACCTCCATCCACGTGAACCCGTCGGGATTGGTCCAGAGCGGGTTGTAGACGCGGGTGAAGTAGACGTCGATCCGGCCGCGGCCTTCCTTGAGGAAGTGCGGCAGCAGAAAGCTCATCTCGTGGAACGAGAGCGGGAACTCGCGCGGGAAGAGCAGCTCGTTCCAGTAATCGGGCGCCGGCGGCGGATTCGGATGCTTGGGAACGAACTTGTTGGTGACGTGGAGATTGACGCCGCCGGGCTCGCCGACCGCGCCCATCAGCACGACGAGGAAATAGAGACAGCGCGTGATCTGCCAGCCCCAGAGATGTCCGGCGGCGGCGGCGCGCCAGCTGTGCGTCGAGAACGCGGTGCCGGCCGCCGCGACGGCTTCCGCCGCGTCGATCACCTTGTGCGCCGCCACGCCGGTTTCGACCTCCGCGTACTCGGGCGTAAACGTCGCGTACTCCTCGCCGAGGGCCCGCTCGAACGACTCGAACGTCGCCGGCAGATCGGGCCGGCATCGGTGGAGGTAGGTCTCCCAGTTCACCCAGCGCTTCACGAACGCACGGTTGTACCGTCGCGTGTCGATCAGGTGTTTGGCGATCGCGAGCAGGATTGCGGATTCGGTGCCGGGACGCGCCGGCAGCCACATATCGGCCTTGGCCGAGGTGTTCGAGAGCCGCGGGTCCATCACGATCAGCTTCGCGCCTCGCGTCTTGCCTTCGATGATGCGCTGCGCGTGCGGGTTGAAGTAGTGGCCCGACTCGAGGTGCGACGACAGCAGCAGGATCGTCCGCGCGTTGGCGTGATCGGGCGACGGCCGATCGGCCCCGGTCCAGAGGAAGTGGCCGACGCGCGCTGACGACGAACAGATGTTGGTGTGGCTGTTGTGCCCGTCGACGCCCCACGCCTGCAGCACGCGATTGACGTAGCCGTCCTCGCCGGGCCGGCCGACGTGATACATCACCTCGTGCCGGCGATTCTCCTGGATGGCCTTGCGGATGCGCGCGCCGATGTCGTCGAGCGCCGCGTCCCACGACACGCGCTCCCACTTGCCGCTGCCGCGCGGCCCGACGCGCCGCATCGGATAGAGAATGCGATCGGGATCCTCGAGCTGATTGGGCGTCACCACGCCCTTGGCGCAGGTGCGGCCGCGGCTGCCGGGATGGACCGGGTTGCCTTCGATCTTGCGGACGTCCAGCGTCTCCTTGTCGACGTAGGCGATGATCCCGCAGGCCGACTCGCAGTTGAAGCAGATGCTGGGAATGATCCAGTAGCGGCGCCGATCCTTCCGCGGCCAGCTGGTCGATTCGAAATCGACGAAGTCTTCCCACTGCGACGGGTCGGGATGGGTGCGAAAAGTCATGTGGGGTCAGATCTTGAATCTTGGCGTTTGGTGCCAGGTCTTGCACGGGGGCCGGGTCGAAGGACCCTGCAGACCGTCGAATAGTGCAAACCGAAGTAGCGCGCGATGGCCGCTTGCGAGAACCCGCCGCCCTCGTACGCCGCCCGGATCGCCGCGTCTCTATCCAAGTGCTCGAGCTGATACCGGGCGAGTGTCTTGAACAGCCGATCGGGACGAGGGTGCTCCAGCCGATCCACGTCGATGCCGGGCGGCACGGCCTCCAAGAAGTCCGGCCCGCCAACCACACTTCGATTCGGACCCGCGGGCATCGGTTCATCGTGGTCGAACGCGCTCAGCGACACGAACTCGCTGTATCGCTCGATCGCCGTCTTCGGCGGGCCGAAAAACCGCAGCACCCGAGACGACGCGAGACAGTCGGGCGTCGATGCCAGACCGAGAGTCGCTCGATGGCTGCTCCATCGCCAATCCGTCAGCGTCTGGCAAAGGCCCGCCCGGATGGGGTTACGGACGATGTACCTGACCACCTGGAGCGCGTAGCCCTCGCGGTCGACGAGCAGCGCCTTGTATCGGCCCTGAAAGACATGGCCGACCAGGTCCCGGCGCCGATTCAGATACTGCGCGAACCCGCCGTTGAGATCCCGCATGCCGCGCGACAGCGTCGGCGTCGGCGTTTCGACGAGCAGATGAAAGTGATTCGGCATCAGGCAGAACGCCCAGACGCGCCAGCGCAGGCGGAGGCTGATGCGGTCGAGCCGGGTCAGGAAATCGCTGCAATCGTCGTCATCGGCAAAGATGATCGCCTTCCGATTCCCACGAGCAATCACGTGATGGAGAGCGCCGCCGAAGTCGAGTCGTAGTGGTCTGGCCATGTCCACGGGCGACTGCAATGGCCGTTCCCGGTCTGGCGCGCAACAGACTGCGGCGCGACGCGTGGACACGATGCAGCAGATGCCAGGCGGACGTTCACGCGGAATTGCAGATTGCGAAATCATCGATGCTGCGGCAGGCGGCCGCGATTCAAGACCTGGCACCTAATGCTGCAATTCAAGATCTGACCCCTCACGAGTTCGGCACCGCCTGGCCGGCCTCGACCCACACGTACTCCCATGCCAGCGATCCCACCAGGGCCAGGAGCGACGCCGGGGCGAGCAGCAGCAGCGAGAAGCCGGAGCTGGACGCGAGCCAGACGAGCAGCAGCGGCAGGATGCCGCCGAGGCCGAGGGCGCCGATCCAGAACAGTTGACGGAACGCGCCGTGGCGGATCGAGCGGATCGCCAGCTCATGCTGCACGCTCGGGCTCGGCGTCAGCAGATGCTCGAGCACGAGGATGACGACGTGCGCCAGCGACGCGAACGCGAGCGTCAAGCCGAGCGCGCGGATGGTCGCGGCGTTGCCGCCGCTGATCGTCGCGACCAGGAGGATCGACGCCGCGCCCTCGGCCGCCGCGAGGGCGATCAGATCGATGGTCGCATGCGGCCCCTGCCACAGATCGCGCGCCAGGCCCTGCGCGAACAGGAACCCCGTGTACGCCGTGGCGCCGAGCGCGATGAAGAGCACGATCGGGACGATCGCCGTCATCAGTCCGTGCCAGCCGACCAGATAGGCGAGGATCCACAGCGACACCAGCATGCCGTGCCCGGTGAGCAGGAACGCGCCGCGCGCGAGCCACGACGCCCAGTTCGGCCGCGTCAGGATGTAGTAAAAGCGTTCGGGACGCTCGAGATCGATCACCAGCACGACCGCCGTGAAGATCGCGAACAGCAGCGACACGAAGGGACCAGCGAAGCCGACGAGCGGCGTGCGATCGCCCATCAGCCACAGCAGCGCGGACAGGAACATCGCGCCCGTCGAGATGCCCTTGGCGACGAGGTAGAGCACGAGGTCCAAGCCCCACGCCTTTCGATGCGGCGTGTCGTAGTCGACGCGCGGATCGCCGGGCCGGAGCGGGTCAGGCTCGGGGGCGCCGATCGGCCGCAGGTGCACCTGGCCCTCGCGGAACATGAAGGGCCGCGCCGCGATCTCCGGCCGCATCAGGCTCTCGTCCGCGCCGAGATAGAAGATCTTCGGCCCGGTGCCCTTCTCGGGCTTGCGCACCATGAACGACTCGCGCTGCACGATGCGCGCGACTTCGCTCGTCGGATCGTCGAGGTCGCCGAAGATGCGGCACTCGGTCGGGCAGACGCTGACGCAGGCCGGCTTGAGCTCGTTCTCGATCCGGTTCGCGCAGAAGTTGCACTTCTCGGCGGTCCGCGTGTTCGGATCGATGAACAGCTGGTCGTACGGACACGCGACCATGCACGCGCGGCAGCCGATGCAGGCCGCGCCGTTCAGGTCGACGATGCCATCGCGGCGCTTGTAGAGCGCCGAGGTCGGGCAGATGTTCACGCACGGCGCTTCGACGCACTGGTTGCAGAGCACCGGAAAGAACAGCCGCTGCGTGTCGGGAAAGGTGCCCTTCTCGACGGTCTTGACCCAGCAGCGGTTCACCCCGACCGGGATCTCGTGCTCCGCTTTGCAGGCGATGGTGCACGCGTGACAGCCGATGCACTTGCGCAGGTCGATCGCGAACCCGTAATTGGCCACTCGCGGCGACTATAGCGCAAACCGATTGAGCGCCGCGTCACGCGCGTGACGGTCGACGAGCGGGAACCCGTCGAGGACGCGGGCCAGCTCGTCGCGGCTCAGGCCGTAAATCGCCGCGACCTCGGCCTGAAGCTCGGCCTCGACGCCGGCCGACGGCGCCGCGGACAGGATCGCGGCCATCGACGCGATGCGGCTCTCGCGCGCGCTGCCGGTCCACGGCGGCGCCGGCAGGCTTTCGATCAGACTGGTCGTGAGGTGGCCGCCCATCAGCATCCGGGCGACCGCGTTGAGCACGTAGCTGTTGAAGAGGGCGCACAGGAAGTGCTGCAGCTCTATCGCCAGCGGTGTTCGCAGGCAGAACACCGTGTGCGTCGAGACCACCGCGGCAGGCAGGATTGCGGCAATCAGCGTCGTTCGATTGCTGACGCCCGAGACATCACGATACGCGAGCCGCGGCCGCAGGAAGCGGCGATCGGAGAGGCGTGCCTCCGCCGCAGCTCGCGTGATGCGGTGCTCGACGCCCGCCAGGTCCACGGTGAACGGCGCCAGGTGTTTGCCTTCGACGACCGGCACGCCGGTCGAACCAAAGCGCGCGCGATCGTCCGTGGCGTTGAAATCGCGGCTGAACTGCGCGCGATAGCCGCCGGCATCGCCAATCGCCGGAAACGTCGTCGTCAATCGTTCCAGCAGCTCGAGATCGCGCGGATCGCGAACGTCAGGGATGCGCCGGGTCCGGCCGCCAAGTCGCGCCAGCCGCCCGCGGTCGAGCCGGATCGCCGGCGCGTCCATCAGCACGTCACGATCCGGCAGCTGTTCGATCTCCGCGGCGGTGCGCACGCCGCAGCGGAGCGTCATCGATCGCCCCCGCTTCGAAGCGCCGGCGACGAGCACGACAAATCGCAGCCCCCGGTGGATCGGGAAGAGCCCGGCCGCATTGTCGAGGCCGACAATCGATTCAATTCGCTCCGCGTCGATCAGCGCCGCCCTCATTGCTGCTGCGCCGTCGTCAACCGCGAAGCTCCACGGCAGCACGAGACCGATGCGGCCTGTCGGCTTCGCGATCGCGAGCGCCTTTTCGACGAACGGCAGGTAGACGTTGACGTGTCCGAGGCTCGATCGAGGGAAGTGGCCAGAGTGCCGGATGAACGTCTGGATCGCGGAACGATCGTCGTCCGCCGGTCCGTCACGGCGCAGCATCTCCCAGGGCGGATTGCCGATCACGGCGTCGAAGCCCGGACCAGGCGCCCCGGCATCGGCCGACTCGCGAAACACGTCGGGGAACTCGAGCGGCCAGTGGAAGAACCGCCGCGACTCGGCGACGGACCTCGCGACGGCTGTGAACGCGGCAACCCGATCGCCGAGCGTGCGATCGTCTTTCACCACCGCATCGACGATGGCTCGGAGCTCCGCCGGTCCCGGGGCGCTCACTCGTGTGCTGGTGACTCCGCCCCTCTCCGGCCAGAACCATCGTGCGCACCACAGCGACAACGCGAGTCGCCACGGCTCGAGCGGCGATCGAGGGCTGACGATTTCCCGCCACATCTCGGTCTTGGATCGCACATCGTCAACCGTGTCGTCCGCGCGCGCGAGGAGGGCCTGGATCGGCGCCGCCGCCGCCGACATGGCCACCTGCAGCCCGGCGGCTTCGAACAGCGGCAGCGGCGCGTCGGTCGGCGCTCGCGCGTGCCGATCGCGGATCCGCCAGAGATCCGCGGGCACCGCGCCGATCAGGCTGTCCCCGACGCGAAGGCGGTGATCGAGAAAGCCGAGCGGCTTGCCGCGCGCAAGCGAAGCGAGCCACAGCGACAGTCGCGCGAGCTGCACCGCGACCGGATTCGCGTCGACTCCGGACAGGCAACGCTCCGCCACCAGCCGCCGGTGATCCGCGCGGATGTCGTCGTCGATGTCGCCGGCGCTGATGCGGCCTTCGTCGACGAGCGCGCGGCCGTAGGCGTCCGCGAGATAGCGGCATGCCGCCACGAGAAACGCGCCGCTGCCCATGGCCGGGTCGACGACGCGCAGGGCCAGAATCGTGTCGCTCGGCACGCCGGCGACGAGTGGCGCCAGCGTTCGGCGGACGACGAACTCGGCAAGCGGCTGCGGCGTGTAGAAGGTACCGGACGCCTTGCGGCGATGACTGTGGCGCGCGCCGGCACGGGGCAGCTCGACGTCGGCGGGATCGATGTCGAGCACGCGCTCGTAGACGGCGCCCAGTTGCTCGACGCCGAGATCGGCGTACTGAAACATTTCCCGCCCGGCCCGACCGGGCCGTGTGCCGAGGGCGACGAGCGCGCGCCGCATCGCGGCATCGCGACGATCGGCGAGAGACGTGGAACGTTGCGGCGTCTCCAACGCTGGAGCGGCGCGGCGCGCGAACAATTCGCCGTTGAATGGGCGAACAACGAGATCTGGCATGCGGCAGCCGACTCTGAGGAGTCGGGTGACGGCCGCGAGCGCATCCCAGCTTCCCGGATTCGTCGAAGCGAGCGCATCGCGGCAGAGCGCGCCGATCCTGTAGGCGCGCCCGTAGATCGGGTGGCGGTGCGGCACCAGGTCGCGCGATTCAGCGAAGAGCAGAAACAGGATCCGGTAGACGAGCGTCAACGCCTCGTCAAAGCGGCTGGCGGGATGACGAGGCGATCGACCGGCCGCCGACTGCGGGCGCGCCGTCAGTGCTGAGAGCGCATCGGTCACTCCACGCTGCAGGTCCTCGCGCACGCGGTCCTGAAAGAGCAAGCCGGCGGCGACCAGTCGATCGATGCGTGACGGATCTCCGTCGAAAGCGCGGGCGCCCGCCAGCGCGAGCAGGCGGACCACGCTTGCCGGCTCGAGCGCGCTCGGCAGCCGGAAATCGAGCGAGCGGCGTCCGCCATGTCCGCGCGCGTCGACCACCGACACGTACGGCGGCGCGATCAGCACGCACCAACCGCTGCCGACCTCGTGCGCCCACGTCGCCGCGCCGCGCCAGAGCGCAGGCTGACCGCTTGCCCATGGGCGGACGATCAACGCCAGCGATCGCTGTTGTCGCGTGACGAGCATCGCGCGCACCTGGCCGGGTTCGAAGATCGCGCCGCGCGCGCGAAATCCGAGCATCGCCGCCAACGGCATCGCGACCAGGTCGAACAGCCCGTGAAGCCCGGTGGCGGGACCGCATTGCCGCTCGATCCGCTGCCACCACGCGAGGAGTTCGGCCCGCCGCCTCGCGATCCAGAGATCGTCGCCCGGCAGCGCATCGAGCGGCAGCGCTTCCTGAAGGAACCGCGTCGGGAACAGCGTGCCGCCGACGCCCGGTAGCGTCGCCGGTGTCATGCGAACAGGACGAGCGCGAGCCGGGGAGTTGATGCGCTCAGTGCGGCGCTTCGCGCGATCGCGTCGCACTCGGCGTCGGCGTCGCATTGGACGGCAGCGACGATCTGCTGGGCCTGACCCGCGCGCTGAACGGCGCGCCGATCGAAGAGGCCGGGCTGAACAGCGCCCGTTCCGATGTCGTCGACGAGCGCAGCGACGAGCGCGCGTTCGCGCGCGATCCGGCCGCCGACCGCACGGCCGAGTCGTCGCCCCAGCCGTCGTGCCCGGCGCGCTGCGACGAGCGCCGCACCGCGCCGCGCGTGATCGACGACGACTCGCGGCACGGCGACGATGACGGCGTCGGTGGGATTCCAGGTGAAGCAGGCGAGCGTCGATTCGATCGCTTCGCCGTTGGCGTCGTGAATCGCGCTCGTGAAGATCAGCGCGACTCGCCAGGCTCGTCGGCGTCGCCCGAGGCGACACCACTCGACGCGTGCCGGAGCGATCGATCCTCGCCATCGCGTTTGCAGTTCTCTGACGCGTGACTCGCGCCCGGCCGCCTTTCTGGCCAGACGCGCCCATTTCTTCGAGATTGGCGGGCTGCCGATCGATTCCGGCGCCGCTGGCACGGCGGCGCCAAGGATGATGTCAGCGCAGATGGCCCGCTCCGACGGCACGGTCATCTCCAGGGCGTCCTCGCCGATGACGCCCCGCGCCCGCCGCACCCGATCGCGGAACACTTGCTCGATGCGATGGCCGGCGGCGTGGGCAGTCGTGAGCCAGGTGACATGCACGGGACGGCGTTGTCCGATGCGATCGACGCGTCCGGCACGCTGCTCGAGCCGGCAAGGATTCCAGGGCAGCTCGAGACCCACGACCCAGCGGGCGCGATCCTGGAGATTGAGACCCTGACTGGCCACGTCGGTCGCGACCAGCACCGAGGCCTCGCCGCGAAGGAAGCGTTCGCGCGCGCGACGCTGCTCGGACTCCGGCATGCCGCCGTGAATCGACGCGACAGGTCTCCACGGGCCGAGCTGACGGACGACGGCGGTCAGCGAATCGCGAAACTCGGTGAACGCCACGACTGGTTCACGCGATCGTTCGGTGAGCGCAACGAGGTGCGCGATCTTCCGCTCCTGACGAGCCGCACGGACGGCGAAGTCGCGGAGGCGGCGAAGCCAGGTACGTTCGAGCGCTGGAGACAACCCGACGTCCACGCACATCGCCGCGAGATCCCTGTCCTGCCATCCGTCCGACGCGCCCTCGTCGAACTGCAGTGATGGCTGCAGCCACGACGGGGCCTGGCCGTTGCGGCGCTCGACCCACTCCAGCCGCCGCTCGATCGAGATCGCGAAGGCCGCCATGGTGGACAGCGCCCGCTTCCGCAGCACCGACAGCAGCAACGCCGCGTCATCGATCCGCTGGCCGCTGGCCGCGTGCAGCACGCGACGCTCGAACGCCAGCAGCGCGTCGAGCGCGGCGGCCTCCTGGAGCGATGGCGCCACGCGCCGCCAGCGAACGCGACGGGCGACGATCGCCCCGAGCTGACGGCGGGTGCGCCGGAAGATCGTCACGGGATCGTCTGCACCATCGAGAGCGCCGAACGACGTCAATCGCGCAAAACGCGTCGCGTCGCCGGAATGCGGCGTGGCGGTGAGCAGCATCACGGCACGCGCCCGGCGGGCCAGCGCGGCGCCGGCGCGGTGTCTGGCCGAGTCGCCGCACGCCTCGTGCGCCTCGTCGACAACCATCAGATCCCAGAGCGAGTGAGGCAGCCCGTCGAGGACGTGCGGCTGCTTGAGGAAATCGAGCGACGCGATCCAGATCGATTGAAGCGCCCACGGGTTGTCACCGAAGGCGCCGTTGTGCATCTCCGCATCCAAGCCGGCGCGATCTCCCTGCGCGGCTGTGAGGCCCAAGCGCTCGAGCAACTCCGTCTGCCACTGCGCGTGAAGCGACGTCGGCGCGATGACGAGCACGCGCGCGCCGGGCCGGCGTCGCACGCATTCGGCGATCGCGAGGCCGGCCTGGATGGTCTTGCCCAGACCGACCTCGTCGGCGACGAGCACGCGACGCACGCCGGACGCCAGGGCGAGAGCGGGTTCGAACTGATGCGGCAGGATGGCCATGCGTGCAGCCGCGGCGCTCTGAATGGCGTGCCGGGCGCGATGCGAGCCAGCCAGCAGACGGGAGAGCCGCGCCACGACGACGCGCGGGCGGACACGATGCAGCCGTTCGCGTGGCGCCGACGCCCGGGCGCGATCGAACGGCACCAGGAACGTCGCGCGCCGCCGGCGATTCGACACGTCGAGGCGGATGACGTCCGCGTGGTTCTGGACCCGGTCGACGCGCCATCGCTCGCGGCGGATGATGACGCTGTCGTCAGTGGTAGGCGGCGGCGGCTGGTCGGAATGCATGCCGGCGGCATTCCGCAAACGCCGTGCCGCATGCAGTGACGCGCAGCACCGTCAGTCC
Source organism: Vicinamibacterales bacterium (assembly GCA_035711465.1). Taxonomy (GTDB): domain Bacteria; phylum Acidobacteriota; class Vicinamibacteria; order Vicinamibacterales; family SCN-69-37; genus DASTCC01. The sequence continues at coordinate 7,341 of DASTCC010000597.1, read as the reverse complement.
ACACGAACGCGTTGTCGGAAAATGCGTACGTCGAGGCGGCCTACCCTCGCGGAAAACGAAACGGCCGGCGTCAGGGGCGCAGCCGGCAGAACGTCGCGCCGAGGTGCGAGCCCGTGTCGTCCCAGAACGTGTCGACGAGCGGGTGCCGCTCGAGCGCCTGCTGGACGATGCCGCGCTGGATGCCGCGGCCGCGGCCGTGAATCAGCCGCAGCTCGCGCAGGCCGGCGGCGTGCGCCTCGGTGACGTAGGCCTCGACCAGCGACGGGATGTCGCGCGGCGCGAACGCGTGCAGGTCGAGCTCGCGCTCGATTGGGAGCGGATGTGGCTCGTCAGGGCCGTCGTTCATGGGTCGCCGTCACCGTCGTCGTGATGCCGCCGCGCGCGGTAAACGCGCCGGTGACGGTCATCCGTCTGGGCGCGCAGGCGGCGACCAGATCGTCGAGGATCTGGTTGGTCAGCGTCTCGTAGAACACGCCCTTGTTCCGGTACTCGAGCAGGTAGAACTTGAGCGACTTGAGCTCGATGCAGGTCTGGTCGGGCACGTAGCGAATCACGATCTCGCCGAAGTCCGGCAGCCCGGTCTTGGGGCAGACGGACGTGAACTCCGGACATCTGATCAGGATCTCGTAATCGCGCTCCGGCCGCGCGTTGGGGAACGTCTCCAGGGCCACGGTCTTCATTCTAAGGCGTGCGATCGGCGTTCGAGCCGGCAGCCCGTGGTGCCTAATGTTATGGCTATATTGGCAGCCGAGATATGATGGCAACATAAATAGCCACGGGCTCGTCTAACGCTCGTGCAGGAGGACCGGTGAAGAAGGCGCGGGCGATGAGCTTCGGGGCCGTGGCGGTGCTGCACGCGGTCGCGGACGGCAAGCGATTCGGCTTCGAGATCATGGACGCCACCGGTCTCACCAGCGGCTCGGTGTATCCGACGCTCGACCGGCTGGAGGAGGCGCGCTATCTCACCTCGGCCTGGGAGGACGCGCGCGTCGCCCATCGTGAAGGGCGGCCGCCGCGACGGTATTTCTCGCTGACGCCGGCCGGCGCCGAGGCCCTCGGTGACGCGATGCAGCGCTACAAGAGCCTGCGGCCCGTGCCGCTCGGCGCCCACGGCAAAGGCGGCCGCCGGTGAGCTCGCGGTCGTCCGCGGCGCTGCGGATCTCGCTCTCGCTCGTGCATCTCGCGGCGCCGATCGTGCCGCGGGCGCGGCGGGCCGACTGGAGCCGGCAGTGGGACGCGGACCTGCGCCATCAGTGGGCCTTCCTGCGGTCGCAGCCGCGCCGATCCGTCGCCACGCTCGATCTCGTTTCCCGCGCGCGCGGCGCCTGGTGGCATGCGCTGGCGCTGCGCTTCCGGAGTCTTCACATGCCGACGTTCTTCTCCGACCTGCGCTACGGCGTCCGTGCCCTCGCCTCCAAGCCGGGCTTCACGCTCGTGGCGGTTCTTCTGCTCGCCCTCGGCATCGGCGCGACCACGACGATCTTCAGCTGGACGGAAGGACTCGTCTTCCGCCCGATCGCGGGCGCGAGGAGCCTCGACGAGATCGTCGCCATCCACGGCACGACGCGGACCCGCCGCGACATCAGCGTGTCGTATCCCAACTTCGCCGACATGCGTGATGCCCGGCCGGCGTCGCTCACCGGCATGGCCGCGTCGCGGCTCGTCGCGATGAACCTGCGCATGCCCGACGGGCCCGAGCGCGTGTGGGGCGAGCTCGTCACCGGCGACTTCTTCAACCTGCTGCAGATCGGGCCCGCCGCCGGCCGGCTGATCAGCGTCGAAGACGATCGCACGCCGCGATCGGGCGCGGTCGTCGTCCTCAGCGAGTCGTTCTGGGAGCGCCGCTTCCGTCGCGATCCGAGCGTCATCGGATCGACGGCGGCGATCAACAACACCCCGTTCACGATCGTCGGCGTCGCCGGCCCCCACTTCCGCGGCAGCTCATCGGCGCTCAATGCCGACGTGTGGATTCCGATGATGATGCAGGGGGCCGTGCTCCCCGGCAACCGACTGATCGCGCGCGGCGACGCGTGGCTGCGGGTCTTCGGCCGGCTGGCCCCCGGCGCGACCATTCCTCGCGTCGAGTCCGATCTGAACCAGATCGCGGCGACGCTGGCGAAGGCGTACCCCGACGTCAACGAGAACCGCGGCGTCTCGGTCTATCCGCTCTGGCAGGATCCGGGGTCGCCAGCCGCGATTCTCGGTCCGATCTTCCTGGTCCTGCTCGGCGTCGTCGGCGTCGTGCTGGTGATCGTGTGCGCGAACCTCGCCAGCCTGCTGCTCGCGCGCGGCGCCGGCCGCCAACGCGAGGTGGCGGTGCGCATGGCGCTCGGCGCCAGCCGCGTGCGCGTCGTGCGCCAGCTGTTCACGGAGAGCGCACTGCTCGCGATCGTCGGCGGCGCGATCGGGTTCGCGTTCGCGCTCTGGGGCAGTCAGCTGCTCGGCGTGTTCATTCCGCCGACCCCGCAGCCGATCACCGGCGCGGTCGAGCTCAGCGCGCGCCTGCCGCTGATCGCGCTCGGGCTCGCGCTCGTGACGACGGTCCTGTTCGGTCTCGCACCGGCGATGCAGACGACCCGCGCGAGTGTCGTCCCGGCGCTCAAGGAAACTCGCGGCGCGATCGGCGGGCGCCGGCGCGCGTGGCTGCGGAACACGCTGGTCGTCGGCCAGGTCGCCCTTTCGGTGCTGTTGATCGTCGCCGCCGGACTCTTCGTGCAGACGCTGCGTCAGGCGCGCCACGCCGACGTCGGCTTCGATCTCGAAGACGGTCTGCTGGCCTCGATCGATCTGCAGCCGGCCGGCTACGACACGCGCCGCGGCATCACGTTCTTCCAGGAGCTGGTGCGTGCGCTCGAAGCGGTGCCGGGCGTTGTCTCGGTCGGTCTGGCTCGCGACATCCCGCTCAAGCTCGGCCGCGGCAACGACACCAGCGGCGAAATCGAAGGCTATCAACCGGCCAGAGACGAAGAGATCGTCCTCGGTTACGACCGCGTCAGCCCTGGCTACTTCCGCACCCTCGGGGTGCCCCTGATGGCCGGCCGCGCCTTTACCGACGAAGACGACGCCAATCACCCGCCAGTCGTGATCGTCAACGAGACGATGGCGCGGCGCTACTGGAAGAACGGCGACGCCGTCGGCAAACGCATCAACACCGGCGAGTGGGCCACCGTGATCGGCGTCGTCGGCGACATGGCCTACACGACCGTGAATGCCAGTCCGTCGTCGTTCGTCTATTTCCCGGTCTACGATGCGTTCCGTCCCGATACGACGCTGGTGATTCGGACGACGGGCGATCCAGCGCCGTTCACCGAACGAGTGCGAGCAGCGGTGCACCGGCTCGATCCGAATCTGCCGCTGTTCGACGTCCGGACGATGGCGCAGCACAAGGACACGGTGCTGTTCCTGCCGAGGATGACGGCTTCGATCCTTGGCGCGTTCGGAGCGATCGCGCTGGTGCTCGCAACCGTCGGTCTGTACGGCCTGCTTGCCTTCGTGGTCGGCCAGCGAACACCGGAGATCGGCGTGCGCATGGCGCTCGGCGCCAGGCGATCGGAGATCGTGCGGCTGGTCGTCGGACAGGGCGTGCGGTTGACGCTCATCGGGGCGGCGCTGGGATTCACGCTCGCGTTTCTGCTGATGCCGCTGGTCTCGAGTCAGCTCGTCGGCGTCAGTGCGCGCGACGGCCTGACGTACGCGGCGACCGCGCTGGTGCTGGTCGCCGCCGCGGGCCTCGCAAGCTACCTGCCGGCACGGCGTGCCGCGGCCGTCGATCCGATCGGCGCGCTCCGCTATGAGTGACGTCGACGTGCGCGGTGCGTTGTGCGCGGTGATCGGTGCAGGGGTCTTCCTGCTCGGTGCCGTGCAGGCGCCGAGTGAGTGGCTCGACGATCGCGGCGAGGCGTTTCGCAAGGAACTGAATTCGCCCGGACTCGCCATCGTCGTCGCGCGCCGCGGCGAGATCGTCTACGCGCGCGGATTCGGCACCGTCGAGCTCGAGGGGCGGCAACCGGTGACGCCGGACACGCGAGTCCGGGTCGCCTCGATCACCAAGCCGGTCACGGCCGCGGCGGTGCTGCAGCAGGTCGCATTGCGGACGATGGATCTCGACGCCGCCGCACGAATGCATTGCCCGGAGTATCCGAGCCAGCCGATCGATCCGACCATTCGACATCTGCTCGCGCATCAGAGCGGCATTCGGCATCCGACGGATGCCGAGGACACGAAGATCACGGGCGAATTCGCGCGGCTGGCCGACGCGGTGCGGCTCTTCGCCACGAAACCGCTGGCTTTCGCGCCCGGTTCGTCGACCTTGTACTCGTCGTTCGGCTACACGCTGCTCGGCTGCGCGCTCGAAGGCGCGACGAAGCGGCCGTATTGGGACGTGATCGTGCAGCAGGTGTTGACTCCGGCCGGCGTCCGCGCGCCGGCGCGCGACAGGCCGACGTTCGCCGCGCCGGACTTCAGTCCCGGCTATCGCGGCAACGCGACCGGACCGCTGCGTCCATCGATCGTCGTCGACACTCGATTCAAGACGCCGGCGAGCGGGCTGATCATCAGCGCCGCCGATCTCGCGCGCTTTGCGATCGCGATCGCCGGCGACGCGATTCTCGACGCGCACACGCGCACCGAGATGTTCCGCGTCGCGACGCCGACCGCGAAGCCCGGCAGCTTCACGCTCGGATGGCAGGTGACCTCGCCGCGCGACGGCGCCGCGGCGTACTACCACACCGGATCGATGGAGGGCGTCACCGCGATCGTGTATCTCGTGCCGTCGCGCCGCGACGCGATCGTGCTCCTCGCCAACCGCGAGCGCAGCGTGCCGGCGCTCGCGCCGCTGCTCACGGAGATCGGCGACCGCGTGCTGCGCTGACGCGGATCGAGCGACCTTCAACCGAAGCCCATTTTTTCGGGTCAATTGACATTTTTTCCGTACGAGGACTACGATACGGCCCGTTTTACGTGTTTGCCGTCAGACCGATTCGCGCGCGCGGTTGACGACATGATCCTCTCGCGCGCCCCAGCCAGGGAGAAGAAGGCATGGCAGACGCCCGGCGCATGGGCAAGATGGAGCTCTTCGCGCACTTCGCGGAGAAGTTCGACATGAAGCGCACCCAGGTGCGCGATCTCTTCGATGAGCTGCTTCGGTTGTCCGAGAAGGAACTGAAGCGGTCCGGCGAGTTCGTGCTCCCCGGGATGTGCAAACTCGTCGTTCAGAAGCGGAAGGCGCGCGAAGGCCGCAACCCGGCCACCGGCGAGCCGATCAAGATTCCGGCCAAGACCGTCGTCAAGGCCCGCATCGCGAAGCAGCTCAAGGACGCCGTCCTTCCCCGCAAGTAGTACGAATCCCGGCGCTCGTTGGCGGGCATGGACGCCTGTCAACGAGCGTTTCGGTCTTTCGCCCTCCTCCCGCCGCCGCGCCACCGAGTAGACTTGTCAGGATGTAGGCCCGCCACTGGGGCCGTCCCGGCGTGTGCCCGGACGTGCACCGTCGTGGTGTGAGCACCCGCCTGCAGGTGTGACCTCATGGCCCAGTACGATCTCCTCGTCATCGGCGCCGGCACGGGCGGTTACGTCGCGGCGATTCGCGCCGCGCAGCTCGGCCTCAAGACCGCGGTCGTCGAGCGCCAGCCGGCCCTCGGCGGCACCTGCCTCAACTGGGGCTGCATTCCGACGAAAGCACTGCTCGAGCACGCCCACGCGCTGAAGATCGCCCAGGAGGCGGGGGAGTGGGGCATCAGTTTTGGCGCCGGCGCCGGCACGCCGACGATCGACATGGCCCGCGTGCACGCGCGCAAGGACAAGATCGTCACCGGCCTCACCAAGGGCGTCGAGTTCCTGTTCAAGAAGAACAAGATCGACTGGATCGCGGGATCGGCCCGGCTCGCCGGGAAGGGCAAGGTCGAGGTCACCGGCGGCGAGAGCCGCGGCCTCGAGGCGAAAGAGATCATCGTCGCCACCGGGTCGCAGCCGCGGAGCGTGCCCGGCGTCGAGCTCGACAAGAAGCACATCATCACCAGCGACGAAGCGATCAACCTTCCGGCGGTGCCGAAGTCGATTGCGATCATGGGCAGCGGCGCCGTCGGCGTCGAGTTCGCGTCGATCTATCGCCGGTTCGGCAGCGAGGTGACGATCATCGAACTGCTGCCGCGGCTCGTCCCGAACGAGGACGACGCGGTCTCCGCGGAGCTGGCCAAGGCGTTCAAGAAGCGTGGCATCGCGGTGCGGCTCGGCACGAAGGTGACGTCGGCGAAGATGAAGGGCGGCGGCGTCACGATCGAGATGGAAGATGCAGCCGGCAAGAAAGAGACGCTGACGATCGAGAAGCTGCTCGTCGCCACGGGACGCGGACCGGTGACCGACGGCCTCGGCGCGGCGGAGGCCGGGCTGACGCTCGAGCGCGGCTACGTGAAGGTCGACTCGATGTTCCGTACTGGCGTCCCCGGCATCTCGGCGATTGGCGACGTCATCACGATGGGCGCCGGCGCCCATCCGCAGCTCGCGCATCTCTCGTCGGCCGAAGGCATCGTGCTCGCCGAGCGGCTCGCCGGCCAGCAGCCTCATCCGATCGATTACGACCAGGTGCCCGGCTGCACCTACTGCGATCCGGAGATCGGCAGCATCGGCCTGACGGAAAAGGAAGCGATCGAGCGCGGCTACGACGTGCGCGTCGGCAGCTTCCCGTTCGGCGTCCTCGGCCGCGCGAAGATCGCAGGTGAGATCGAAGGCTTCGTCAAGATCGTCGCCGAGAAGAAGTACGACCAGGTGCTGGGCGTGCACATGATCGGCCCGCGCGCCACCGAACTGGTCGCCGAGGCCGGCGTGGCGCTGCGTCTCGAGTCGACGGTCGAAGAGCTGATTCGCACGATCCACGCGCATCCGACGATGTCGGAAGCGGTGGGCGAAGCCGCGCACGCGGTGCACGGCGCGGCCATACACTTGTGAAAAGCGCTTGTTAACTTTAGAACTTCGAACTGAGAACTCTGGGTTCCGAGCTTTGAGTTCTCAGTTCTGAGTCGATGGGTCTTCAGACGGTGAACCATGTCTACTGAAGTCGTGATGCCGCAGATGGGCGAGTCGATCGCCGAGGGCACGATCGTCCGGTGGATCAAGAAGATTGGCGATCCGATCGACAAGGACGAGCCGCTGTTCGAGATTTCGACCGACAAGGTCGACGCCGAGATTCCCGCGCCTGGCGCTGGCGTGCTGCTCGAGATTCGCGTCAAGGAAGGTGAGACGGTGCCGGTCAACAGCGTCGTCGCGGTGATCGGCGCCGCCGGTGAGAAGCCCGCCGCCGCAGCGGCGTCGGCGCCGGCGTCGACGCCCGCGCCCGCGCCGCCGGCC
>DASTCC010000596.1:0-10477 GCA_035711465.1 Vicinamibacterales bacterium | reverse complement strand
CGGCCTCGCAGTAAGTGCAATAAAAAGCGCGCCGGACTTTGTCTGCCTCCTGCCACGCTTCGAGATCTTGATGTTTTTGCGCGATCACGCCTGGGCAGATGCACCTCGCGTGCCACCAGGCAGCACTCAGCACCGACCACTTAGCACCGAGCCCCCAGCCCCCAGCACCAAGCACTCAGCACTCAGCACCCAGGACAACGCAGTCACTGTTTCATCCTATTCAACTTGTTGTGCAACGTCTTGAGACTAATCCCCAGCAGCTCGGCGGCCCGCGTCTTGTTCCCTCCCGTGTGATCGAGCGTGATCTCGATCAGCTTCCGCTCCGCTTGATCGACCGTCGTGCCCGCGACGAGGCCGGCGCCGCTTGCGGCTGGGGCGGTGGTCGGCGAGCCGGTGGCCGGTGTCGTGTCGATTGCCAGGGCCGATGAGTAGGTCGCGCCGGCGAGCGGCGGCAGATCGCCGGGCTCGATGTGCGATCCCTTGGCGACGATCGTCGCGCGTTCGATCACGTTGCGCAGCTCGCGGACGTTGCCTGGCCAGTCGTAGGCCTCGAGCGTCGCCATCGCGCGGTCGGAGACGCCGGCGATCGAGCGGCCGTTGCGGGTGTTGAACTCGCGGATGAAGGCGTCGATGAGGATCGGCAGATCGTCCTTGCGTTCGCGGAGCGGCGGCAGCGCGATCGGGAAGACGTTGAGACGATAGAAGAGATCCTCGCGCAGCTTGCCCTGCTTCACCGCCTCGGGCGGATCGACGTTGGTCGCGGCGATCACGCGCACGTCGACGGCCTGCTCGCGCTGGCCGCCGACCGGCCGGAAGGTGCGCTCCTGGAGGACGCGCAGGAGCTTCGCCTGCGTGACCGGCGTCATCTCGGCGATCTCGTCGAGGAACAGCGTGCCGCGGTTGGCGAGCTCGAAGCAGCCCTGGCGGCGCGCGATCGCGCCGGTGAACGCGCCCTTCTCGTGGCCGAAGAGCTCGGACTCGAGGAGCGTGTCGGGGATCGCGGCGCAGTTGATCGGCACGAACGGATGTGACAGCCGCGGGCTCAGCTGGTGGATCGTCTGCGCGACCAGCTCCTTGCCGGTGCCGGATTCGCCGCTGATCAGGACCGACGTGCTCGTCGGCGCGGCCTGCTCGATGACCTGGTAGATCTTCTTCATCTCGCGGCTGGCGCCGATCATCTTGCCGAACTTGCCGGAGTTCTGGAGCTGGCGACGCAGGAGCTGGACCTCGCGGCGTACGCCGTTCCTTTCGACGATCTGGTCGAGCAGAATCCGGAGGCGCTGCGGGTCGACCGGCTTGGAGACGTAGTCGTAGGCGCCCTGCTTGATCGCCTCGACCGCCGTCTCCACGGTGCCCTGTGCGGTCATCAGCACCATGGTGATCTCGGTGTCGTCCTGCTGTTTGATCGCCTTGAGGAGGTCGAGCCCGCCCATGTTGGGCATCACCAGGTCCGAGAGGACGATGGTGGGGCGATTCTGCTCGATCTTCTCGAGGGCATCGCGGCCGTCGCTGGCGGCTTCCGCGGCGTAGCCCCAGCTTCTCAGCAGCTGCTGGAGGCCGACGCGCTGCGCGGCGTCGTCTTCGACGACCAGCACGCGGTCGCGAACCTCCAGATTCTCCGATCGATCTGACATACAGATACCTGATCCGTCGTATTGCCCAGAGTAGTAGAGCATTTTACCCTGTGGGCCGTGCCGCTCCGGCGGCAGGCGGACCGTGCCCGAGAGGCCAAGGAGTCAGTCTTATGCGTGAATCCCGTTTCTGGCGTCGTCATCTGGTCGCCGTCGCGGCGCTCGCCGCGCTGGCATCGGCCGGCGTCGTCGCCAACCGATCGAGCGAGGCGCGCGGCCCCGCCGCTGGTCCTTCCGCGAGTCAGGAAGCCGAAGCGCCGCAGGGGCGCGGGCGAGGTCGCGGCGGCGCGCCGGCCGCTCAGCCCGTCGCGCCGATGACGTTCCGATACATGGGACCGGCTCCGGCCGGCCGCATCGCCGCGGTCGTGGGCGTGCCGGGCGATCCGACCACGTACTACCTCGGCAACGCGTCGGGGGGCGTGTGGAAATCGACCGACAGCGGCGCCACCTTCGTCCCGGTGTTCGACGATCAGCCGGTGCAGGCGATCGGCGCGCTCGCGCTCTCGTGGACCGATCCGAATCAGGTCTGGGCGGGCACGGGCGAAGGATGGGTGATCCGGCCGAGCGACGTCGCCGGCGACGGCATCTACAAGTCGACCGACGCGGGCGCCACCTGGAAGAACATGGGGCTGCGCGAGACCGGCCGCATCGGCCGCGTCATCGTCCATCCGACCAATCCCAACATCGTCTACGCCTGTGCGGTCGGCCGGGCCACGGGGCCGCAGCAGGAGCGCGGCGTGTTCAAGACCGTCGATGGCGGTCAAAACTGGACGCGATCGCTCTTCGTCGACCCGAACACGGGCTGTTCCGGGCTCGCGCTCGACGTCAACAACCCGGACATCCTGATCGCCGGCACCTGGCAGCTGACGATGCGCACGTGGGAGCAGTACAGCGGCGGTCCCGGCTCCGGCGTCTACATCAGCCGCGATGCCGGCGCAACCTGGAAGAAGGTGGAGAACGGCATGCCGCGGCCGCCGGTCGGGAAGATCGACGTCGCGATCGCGCCGTCCGACTCGAAGCGCATGTACGCGCTCATCCAGACCGCCGATCAGGGCTCGCTCTGGCGATCGGATGACGGCGGCGAGAACTGGAACGTCGTCAGCTGGGATCGCTCGCTCATCGGCCGCGCCGGCTACTACATCCGGCTGGCGGTCAACCCGCAGGATCCGAACGACGTCATCGTCATGAACAGCGGCTTCCATCGTTCGAAGGACGGCGGCAAGCTGTTCCCGATCACCGGCGGCTGCGGCGACTGCCACGACGTCTGGTTCGATCCGAAGGACGGCAACCGCTACGTGCTCACCGACGATGGCGGCGCCGCGATCTTTACGGCCAACGGCCAACAGAGCGTGCGCCTGCCGAACGGGCAGATGTACCACGTCGCGGTGGACAACCGCGTCCCGTACTGGATCTACAGCAACCGTCAGGACGACGGCACGATGCGCGGGCCGAGCACGACGCCGGAGCAGACCGGCAACGGCCGTTTCGCCGGCGCCGCGCCTGCAGCGCTGCCGGACGCGGGCCGCGGTGGACGCGGCGGCGGAGGCGGCGGCGGACGAGGACGGGGCGCCGCTCTGGCGTGGGAACCGAACCTCGGCGGCTGCGAGTCGGGCTTCACGCAGCCGCAGCCCGACAACGCCGACATCGTCTGGGGCTCGTGCTATGGCAACAAGCTGACGCGCTGGGACGCGCGGCAGGGCACGGCGAGATCGGTGTCGCCGTCGATCATCACGTTCGACTCGTCGCCGGACAAATCGAAGTACCGCTGCCACTGGACCGCACCGGTCGCGTTCGACGCGTTCGAGCCGAGCACGGTCTACTACGCCTGCAACGTGATCTGGAAGACGACCAACGGCGGGCAGAGCTGGGTCGAGATCAGCCCGGATCTGTCGACGAAGGATCCGAGCATCATCGTCCCGAGCGGCGGCATCGTCCAGGACAACCTCGGCCAGTACTCGGGCGCGCTCGTCTACGCGGTCGCGTCGTCGCCAAAGGAGAAGGGCCTGCTCTGGGCCGGGACCAACGACGGCAAGGTCTGGTACACGCGCAACGGCGGCGGCAACTGGATCGACGTCACCAACAACCTCAAGGGCGCGCCCTACCGCGGGACGATCACGCAGATCTGGCCGTCGACGTTCGACGCCGCCACCGCCTACGTCACCATCGACGCGCATCTCGTCGACGATCGCAAGCCCTACATCTTCAAGACCACGGACTACGGCGCGACGTGGAAGCCGGTCGTCGGCAACCTGCCGGCGGCGCATCCGCTCGACTACGCGCTCTCGACGATCGAGAACTCGAACAAGCAGGGGATGCTGTTCGTTGGCACCGGCCACGCGTTCTACTACTCGCTCGACGACGGCGCCAACTGGACGCAGTTCAAGACCGGACTGCCGGCCTCGCCGGTGACGTGGGTCGTCTACGAGCCGCGCTACCACGACATCGTCGTCTCGACCTACGGACGGGGGCTGTTCATCCTCGGCGACGTCTCGCTGCTCGAGCAGACCGGGCAGACGGCGCTGCCGGCGACGCCGCCGACGAAGCTGTTCACGCCGAACGCGGCGTTCCGGATGGCGCGCAGCGGCACCGCCACCTTCAAGTTCTCGGTGGCCGCCGCGCCGACGCAGCCGGTGAAGATGGAGATCTTGAACTCGGTCGGCGAGGTCATCCGGACGCAGGAATGGGGCGGCGCGCGGCCGGGGCTGAACCAGGTGTCGTGGAACCTGATGTACGAGCCGGCGAAGATGGTCGAGATCCGGACGACGCCAAAGGAGAACCAGTACATCTGGTCCGAGCCGGATTTCTCGGGCAGCGAGATCCGTTTCGTCACCCACTGGGGCATCGGGCCGACGACGGCGACGCCGATCGCGGCGCCGGGCACGTATGCGGTGCGGATGACGATCGACGGCCAGACGTTCACCGAGCCGTTCACGGTGCTGAAAGATCCGAAGATCGTCTCCTCGGAGGACGACCTGATCGAGTCGACGAAGATGCAGATTCGGATTCGCGACGCGATCACCGAGACGTCCGGCGTCGTCAATCGCCTCGAGATCATCCGCAAGCAGATCGAGGACCTGCTGAAGGAGAACCGCGGCAAGGACGAGATCGAGAAGCCGCTGATGGATCTCGACGCGATGCTCTTCGGCACCGAGCTGCGGCTGGTGACGCGGCAGGATCTGCGCAGCGACGACAAGTACTTCGCCGATGCCTACAAGGTCTACATGAATCTGCTGTGGCTCGGCGGCGCGGTCGGCACCGGCGCCGGCGACGAGGGCGGCAGCGCCGACTACAAGCCGCGCGACGTCGCTTACGACATCCTCGCCGATCAGCTGCAACAGCTGGCGGACGCGAAAGCGGCGTTCGAGACGCACGTCGCCACCGACATTCCCGGTTTCAACAAGAAGATGAGCGGGAAGATCCCGGCGATTACCACGGCGCCGGTCGGCGGAGGGAAATAGGCGCGGCCGGCTGCAGCCCGCCGCCTGCAACCCGCAGGCTGCAGCCTGACCAATGAGACAATGGCCGGTGTCGCGCGCGAGCGCGGCGCCGGCCATCGTGCTGTACCGCCTGTCCAAGTCTGGAGACCCCATGCTGCCCGGTTCGCCTCTCCCGCGCGCGCTGACGACCGGCGTCCTGACGATCGGGCTCGGCTCGATCGCGCTGACGGCCCGCGGCCCGGAACGCGTCGAGCCATTTCAAGGCAGGGAAACGGCGTACGTGGCGGTAGCGGACTCGCGGCTCGAGCCGGTGCGAGGGCTGACCGCGGCCGACTTCGTGATCCGCGTCGACGGTCTCGACCGCGAGGTGGTGGACGTGCGGCCGGCCAGCGATCCCGTATCGATCGGCCTCCTCTTCGACACCGTCAGCTCGGACCTGCAGGACCTGCGCGGCACGGTCACCGGTCTGGCCGAAGCGCTGGCCAAGACCAGTCCGAACGCGCGCCTCGGGCTGACGCTGCCGCAGAGCCCGCCGATTCGCTTCGTCAAAGCGTCGCAAGCCTCGTCGGAGCTCGTCCGCCAGGTGACGCAGCTTCTCGGTCTCAAGTTTTCGACCATCGAAGGCGTCGGCGAAGCGATGCGCGCCATGAGCGAGGAAATCACCCGCCGGCGCGCGCTGATCGCCGCCGTGCGGGTCGACCCGTCGTCGGCGCACGCAGCGTCGACCGAGACCGTGGCGTCGGCGACCAAGGTCGCCAACGAGCTCCATCGCGGCCGCACCGCGCTCTGGGGCATCCAGATCATTCCGCCGACGGTGGCGCGCGGCACGACGATGCTGGAGAAGTTCATGGATCAGGTGCCGCGGCGCAGCGGCGGCGCCACCGAGAGCATCTCGACGATGACGGCGCTCGAGCCGATGATCATCCGCTACGCGCGGCTGATCGAGGCGCAGTACATCGTCACCTACACGTTGCCGTCGCCGCAGTCGCGGGAGCTTCGCGTCGGCATCAAACGCGCCGGCGTCCGGGTCTATGCGCCGGGATGGGCCCAGTAATGCATCGGACCGGTGAGGCACTCAGGCAATGAAGATCGTCCTGCCGCTTGGATTCATTCTCGGTGCGGCGGTCGGCGCGCAGATGCCCGAGCGCGCCCCGAACGTCCTGCCGGCGGCCGCGACCACGGAGCTGGTGCAGAGCCTGGCTGCCGTGGCGCCGCATGCGAAGACGGTCTGGCGCGACATGTCGGCGCTCAACGACAACGGCTCCGTCAACGGGTTCGTCGAAATTCCGCGCGGCGAGCGACGGAAGTTCGAGTTCGACATGAAGGCGAACGCGCTCAGGATCGATCGGGTGATGCCCGAGTCGCTCGGCGGTTACCCGGTGAACTACGGCTGGGTGCCGCAGACGATCTCCTACGATGGCGATCCCTTCGACGTCCTCGTCCTCGGCCCCGAGATTGCCGGCGGTTCCGTCGTGCAGGGCGTCATCGTCGGTCTGATGTTCATGGAAGACGAGACAGGCCACGACTCGAAAGTGGTGATCTCGGCCGCGGGCCCGGACGGCAGGCCCGTCCATCCGCTGACGGCGGCCGACCAGGCGCGCATCGGCGACTACTTCAGCCGCTACAAGGCGCACGAGCCCGGCAAGTTCTCGCGCGTTCCCGGATGGGGATCGGCGGCGCAGGGCCTGTCGTACGTCAAGACGACGCACGCGTTCTTCGTGGGGTGCCGTCAGCAGGGAGGGAAGCCGTGCGAGGTGACAGCGCGGTGATGTGTGATGCCAGAGCCAAGATCTTTTCACCATGCAGCACATGCAGCGGATCACGGCCTGACGTGAAGCACCGCCTCCCGCATCACTTCCCACATTCGCGCGACGTCTTCTCTTTCCGTCGGTAACGCGCCAATAGAGACGCGCGCCATCCAGCGGCCGTCGAGGATCGAGGGCGTGAGATAGGCGTCGCCGCTGCGGTTGATGCGGTCGACCCAGCCGAGCGTGTGGCGATCGAGCGCGTCGCCCACGAGGCCTGGCGGCTCGTGGCGGACGCAGACCGTCTGCAGCGCCACCGGATTCAGGACCCGCCAGTCGCGTTCGGCGCGGACCTGATCCGCCAGCCAGGCGGCATTTGCGAGATCGCGCCGGACGCGGCGTTGCAGTCCGCTCACGCCTTGCTCGCGGATCAGGAACCACAGCTTGAGCGCGCGGAAGCGGCGGCCGAGCGGCAGACCCCAGTCACGGAGGTTCTTCACCGTCGCGTCGGCCGTGGTCTGCAAGTAGCTCGGGTTGGTCGACATCACGCGGACGAGGTGTTCCGCGTCGCGGACGAAGTACACCGAGCAGTCGAATGCCGCGCCGAGCCACTTGTGCGGGTTGACCACGATCGAGTCGGCGCGCTCGACGCCCTGCCAGAGGTGGCGGCACTCCGACAGGATCATCGCCGAACCTGCCATCGCCGCATCGACGTGCAGCCAGATTTGGTGCGGCCCCGCGATGGTCGCGATCGCATCGAGCGGATCGAACGCCGTCGTGCCGGTCGTGCCCGACGTGGCGACGACGGCGCACGGGCGCAGGCCAGCAGCGAGATCCGTGTCGATGGCGGCCGCGAGCGCATCCGGCCGCATCGCGAAGCGTTCGTCGTGTGCGATGTGGCGCACGTGATCGCGGCCGAATCCGGCGAGGAGCGCGGCCTTGTCGACCGAGCTGTGGCTGTGCGCCGACGTGTAGACGACGAGCGGGGCCGGCGCCGCCTGCAGCCCGCCGTGCGCCAGGCTGTACTGCGTCGTCCGCTCGCGCGCGGTGAGCAGCGCGACGAGCGTGCTCGTCGACGCGGTGTCCTGAATGACGCCCTGCCACGACGCCGAGAGCCCGATCATCTGCCGCAGCCAGTCGGTCGCGACCTCCTCGACCTCGCTCAGCGCCGGACTCGACTGCCAGGCGAGGCCGATCACGCCGAGGCCGGTGCTGACGAAATCGCCGAGGACGCTCGACAGATCGCCGTTCGACGGGAAGTAGCCAAAGAAGCGCGGGTGGCACCAATGGCTGATCCCCGGCATCACGATGGCGTCGAGATCCTGCAGCACGCGATCGAACGGCTCGGGATCCTGCGGCGGCGACGGCGGCAGTTGCGCGCGGATTTCGCCCGGCGCGACCTGCGCCATCACCGGCCGTCGCGCCGCATGCTCGCGATAGCTCGCGATCCACTCGACCAGTTGATGACCGTAGGTGCGGAATTCTTCAGGTGTCACAAGGCCTCGCTGCGGTTCGACAATCGTAATCGGATGGCGCAATCGATAGAATGGCGCGATGGCTCATCCCATCCTCGGGCTGCATCACGTAACCGCCACGGTGGATGACGCGCAAGCCGATCTCGACTTCTGTTTGCAGCGCCTGGCCCTCCGCCTCGTCAAGAAGACCGTCAACTTCGACAACCACAACGTCTATCACTTCTACTACGGCACCGAGCGCGGCGCGCCCGGCACCATCTGGACGACGTTCCCCTACAAGGGCCACGGCGTCCGCATGGGCGCCCGCGGCGCCGGACAGATTGTCACGACGTCGTTCTCGGTCCCGCGCCAAGCGATGAGCTTCTGGCACGAGCGGCTCGATGGCGCCGGCGTCGCCACGACCGCGGTGGACAGCGGCTTCGGCGAGTCAACGCTCCAGTTCAAGGATCCGTCCGGTCTCGATTTCTCGCTGGTCGGCGCCGACGCCGACGATCGCGAGCCCTGGGCCGGCGGCGACGCCGATCGATCGGTCGCCGTGCGCGGCCTGCACAGCGTCACGCTGCTCGTCCGCGCCCTCGACCCGACGATCGATTTCATGTCGAGCGTCCTGGGGTACACCGTCGCCGGCCGCACCGCCGATCGCGCGCGGCTGGTCGTCAGCGGCGATCGACCGGGTCACCGCATCGACCTCGTCGCCAACCCGCAGGCGCCGATCGCGGCCAACGGCATCGGCACGGTCCATCACGTCGCGATGGCGATCGCGACCGAGGAGCAGCAACTCGCGCTGCGCCGTGATCTCGTCGACGCCGGCGTGCAGGTGACCCCGGTGATGGATCGCTGCTACTTCCGATCGATTTACTTCCGCGAGCCCGGCGGCGTGCTCTTCGAGGTGGCGACGATGCAGCCCGGGTTCATGATCGACGAGCCGATCGACGCGCTCGGCCGCGACCTCAAGCTGCCGCCGTGGGAAGAGCCGAACCGCAGGACGATCGAGACGCACCTGCCCGCGGTGACCTACTGATGTCGGATCCGCACGCGGACCAGCCCGTCGCCGCGGCGGGCTCGCCACTCGGTCGCGGCACGGGCGTGGTCGTCCTCGCGCACGGCCGCCATGCGGCGCCCGCGAACATCCTCGAGTTGGCCTCCCGGCTCGATCGACCGGCCTGGACCTACCTCGCGCCTGCGGCCGCGGGCCGGACCTGGTACCCGCTCAGCTTCATGGCGCCGATCCCGGACAACGAGCCATATCTGTCGTCGGCTCTCGCCGCCATCGGCCGCGTCGTCGATGCGGCCGTCGGCGCCGGCGTCGCGCCCAGCCGCATCGTCCTGATGGGTTTCTCGCAGGGCGCGTGCCTCACCTGCGAATTCGCGGTGCGGCATCCGCGCAGATATGGGGGCGTCGTCGCATTCACCGGCGGCGCGATCGGACCGCCAGGCACGACGTGGCCGGCGCGCGGCGATTTCGCGGCGACGCCGGTGTTCCTCGGCTGCAGCGACATCGACCCCCACGTTCCGCTCGCGCGCGTCAACGAGACGGCGGCGCTGTTCGCGAACATGGGCGCCGCGGTCGACACTCGCATCTATCCGGGCATGGGCCATCTCGTCAACGACGACGAGATCGGCGCGGCGCAGGCCATTCTCGATCGCGCCGGCTGATCGGAGCGCGTTCTGGCCGAGTCCTTCTCCTACGAGTGGGCGGCGCGCCGCGTGGTGTTCGCCGACGGCGCGTCGCGCGCACTCGGCCGCGAGCTCGAGCGCCGGACCTGGCGGCGCGCCTTCGTGATCACGACGGCGGGCCGAGCGCGGTCGACGGCCGGGCTCCTGACCGACCTCGCCGGCATCGTCGTCGGGCGCTTCGACCGGGCGGTGCAGCACGTGCCAATCGACGACGTCGACGTGGCGCTGCAGGACGTGCGTCGCGTCGATGCCGATGTGCTGATCGCTATCGGCGGCGGCTCGCCGATCGGCCTGGCGAAAGCGATCGCGCTCGCGACGTCGCTGCCGATTGCCGCGGTGCCGACGACCTATGCCGGATCGGAGATGACCGGCATCTGGGGCATCACCGATCGAGAGGGCAAGCGAACGGGCCGCGACGCCCGGGTGGCGCCGGCGCTCGTCGTCTACGATCCGGCGCTGACGCTGGACCTGCCGGCGGAGGTCAGCGCGGCGAGCGGCATGAACGCGATCGC
>DASTCC010000595.1:0-5531 GCA_035711465.1 Vicinamibacterales bacterium | reverse complement strand
CACGCTCATCGGCGGACTCGCCGCGATGGCGCTGATCCTCGCCGGTGTCGGCCTCTACGGCGTCATCGCGTTCAGCGTCAGCCGGCAGACACGCGAGATCGGCATCCGCATGGCGCTCGGCGCCGATCGATCGCGAGTCTTGCGGCAGGTGCTCGGCCAGGGCCTGTGGCTGTTCTCGATCGGCGGCACGCTCGGCCTGGGACTGGCCGCGCTCGGCTCGACCGCGCTCACCGGCGTGCTGCAGGGCGTGACCCCGCTCGACCCGCTCAGCTATGCCGCCGCGATCCTCGTGCTGCTCGCGGCGACGATGGCCGCCTGCCTCGTACCGGCGCGCCGGGCCGCGTCGATCGATCCGTTGATTGCGCTCAGGCAGGGATAGCCACCAACGACTGAGGCTCACCTGCCAACCCCCTGGGCGTCGCCGTCGTCATACTACAATGTAGATCATGGCCGCCTACCTCGGAGAGTTCGAGCAGCTGATCCTGCTGGCCATCGTTCGTCTGGGATCCCGCGCCACGGGCGCGGCGATTCGCGATGTCGTCGAGGAAGGCAGCGGGCGGACGGTGTGGATCGGCGCCGTGCACACGACGCTCGATCGCCTCGAGGCCAAGGGCCTGGTGCGGTTCGCGATCCAGGAGCCTGAATCGCCCGGTGAACGACGCCGGAAGGTATTCGCGCTCGAGGCAGAGGGCAGGGCGGCGCTCGCGCAGGCCTACTCCACCTGGACGCGCATGACCCGCGGACTGAAACCAAAACTGGATTCCCTGTGACTGCGCACGCGCGTCCGCCGCGCTGGGCACGGGCGCTGGCCGAACGGGCCGTCGCGCGCGCCGATCGCGACTTCCTGATCTCCGATCTCGACGATGCCTACGCGAGCCGTCGGCATCGCGGTCAGAGCGCGCTCGTCTGGTACCTGGCGCAGGCGGCTCATGCCGCCTGGACACGCCGCCGTTCGGCCACGGCCTCGCTACCGCCGTCCCCCACTGGAGCCTCCATGCCTTCCACGCTGATGACCGATGTCCTGTCGAGCCTGCGCAGCTTCCGCAAACAGCCGGGCGCCATCGCGGTCGTCGTCCTTTCGCTCGCACTGGGCATCGGCGCGGCGAGCGCGATGTTCACGGTCGTGCGATCGGTGCTGCTCGCGCCGCTCCCGTACGGTCAGCCCGACGGCCTGGTGATGATCTGGAGCCGCTGGGTCGGCTTCGAGAAGACGTGGGTGTCGAGTCAGGAAGTGCTCGACTACCGCGCTCGGACGCGCGTGCTCGAGGACGTCGCGGCATGGTCCACGGGCCGGGTGACGCTCACCGGCGCGGGCGATGCGACGCGCATCGGCGCCGGCGCCGTGACCGCCAACACCTTCAACGTGCTTCGCGTCGCGCCGCTCATCGGCCGCACGTTCAGCGAAGAGGAGGCCAACGCGCAGACGTCGCCGACCGCGCCGGCGCTGGTGGTGCTGAGCTACGGACTCTGGCAGCGGCAGTTCGGCGGCGAGGTCTCCGCGGTCGGCCGCCGGCTCGAGATGAATGGCGCGCCGGCGACGGTGATCGGCGTGATGCCGCCGGGATTCCGTCTGCCGACCGACTTCGGCGAGGACGCCGCCGAGCCGACCGAGCTGTGGCAGCCGCTCTCGATCACCGCGGCCAACGCCAATCGCGGCAACCACGGGTTGTTCGGCGCCGCCCGGCTCCGTGCCGGCGCGACGCCGGCGCAGGCCGCCGACGATCTCGCGCGTGTGACCGCCGAGCTCACCGACGAGGGCATGTACAGCGAGGTATCGAAGTTCACCGCGCTTGCGATCCCGCTCGCCGACGACGTCTTCGGCAGCGTCAGGCCGGCGCTGTTGATCCTGTTTGGCGCCGTCGGTTTCCTGCTGCTCATCGCCTGCGCCAACGCCGCGGCGCTGCTGCTGGCCCGCGCCGAATCGCGCCAGCGCGAGTTCGCGACCCGGACTGCGCTCGGCGCGAACCGCTGGCGGCTGGTGCGGCAGCAGCTCATCGAAGGCGGCCTGCTGGCGATCACCGCCGGCGCTCTCGGACTCGGGCTGGCGTTCCTGGCACGGCGCGCGCTCGACGCGTTCGGCCCGGCAGCGATTCCGCGCGCCGGCGATGTCTCGGTGGACTTCGTCGTCCTCGCATTCATGGTCGGCGCGAGCGCGCTCGCCGCCGTCCTGTGCACGCTGCCGCCGGCGTTCCGCGCGTTCCGCGTCAACCTCGTCGATGGCCTGAAGGACGGCAACACCAACGCTTCGATTGGCCGCTCGCGGCTCCGCCTGCGCAACGCCATGGTCGTGTCGCAGATCGCGCTGGCGGTGCTGCTCCTCGCCGGCGCCGGGCTGATGGCGCGCAGTCTGTGGGCGCTCCAGCGGATCGATCTCGGCTTCACACCCGCGAACGTGCTCACCGCGCGGATTGCGCTGCCCAACATGCCCTACGACACGCCGGGCAAGATCAACGACTTCTTCGATCGCACGCTGACGCGCGTCCGCGCGCTCCCGGGCGTCGAGCACGCCGGCCTGATCCGTGCGCTGCCGCTCGGCACGGTGATCGGCGACTGGGGGCTGGTCGTCGAGGGCTACGCGCCGCCGCCCGGCGAGAACGCGAAAGGCGACTGGCAGGTGGCGACGCCCGGCGCCCTCGAAGCGCTCGGCGAGCGCATCGTCGCCGGCCGCGCGTTCACCGCGGCCGACTCCGCGAACTCACAGCTCGTCGCGCTCGTCAACGAAGCCTTCGTGCGCCAGTACCTGAACGGACGCGATCCGCTCACCGGCCGCTTCCGTCAGGGATCGAGCCAGGAGTGGATCTCGATCGTCGGCGTCGTCGCCGACGTGAAGCACAACGGCATCACGGGCCAGGTGAAGGCCAAGTTCTACCGGCCGTACGCGCAGTATCACCGCGGCGGCAACACCCAGCGCGGCGGCACCCTGGTGATCCGGACCGCGGGGCAGCCGCTCGCTATCGCGGCATCGGTGAAGGCGGCGGTGCGCGAGCTCGACGACGACATTCCGGTCGTCGGCATCCGCACGATGGACGACATCGTCGCGACGTCGATCACCGCGCCGCGACTGACGAGCTCGGTGCTGATCGCGTTCGCGGCGGTGGCGCTGACGCTCGCCGCGATCGGCATCTACGGGCTGCTCGCCTACCTGGTCGCGGAGCGATCGAAGGAAATCGGCATCCGGATGGCCATCGGCGCCCGCAGCGGATCGATCGTCTCGCTGGTCGTCCGCCACGGCGTGGCGCTCGCGCTCGGCGGCATCATCGCCGGCGTGGCCGCGTCGTTCTTCGCGACGCGCTTCATCGAGAGCCAGCTGCACGACGTCAGCGCGCTCGATCCGGCGACGTTCGCGATCGTGCCGGTAATCCTGCTGCTCGTCGCGCTGGCCGCCAGCCTGGCCCCGGCCTGGCGAGCGACGCGCGTCGATCCGCTGCGAACGCTCCGCGAGTGAGGGCGGACCCGGGAACCCAGAACCGGGAACCCGGAACCAGGAGCCCAGTTTTGAGTTCTAGGTTTTGATTGTTACGTTTTAAATTCTAAGTTTGGATGAGGCGCGAAAGCGCCTCATCCAATGGTGACCGCCATCATCGTCGCGTCGTCGAACTGCTCGGTCGATCCGCGGAAGGCGGAGACGTCGCGTTCGACATGCTGGAGCAGGTCGTCGATGCCGCGCGCGGGATCGCGCTGCGCCAGCACGGACTCGAGCCGCTCGGCGCCGAAGAACTCGCCGGCCGCGTCTTCGGTCTCCACGCAGCCGTCCGTATAGAAGAAGAGCAAGTCTCCCGCTTCGAGCTGGACCTCGCTGGCGCGGTAGCCCCTGCCAGCGAGGAGACCGACCGGCAGGCCGGTCGAGCTCATGACGTCGAGACCGCCGTTCTTGCGAACGACGTACTGTGGATGATGCCCGGCGTTGACGTACTGCAGCAACCGCGTCGCCGGATCGAGGATGCCGACGAACAGCGTCGCGTAGACCGGCCCTGGCGAGCTCGACTCGACGTCCTCGTCGATGGCGTTGGCGATCGCCGACAGATCCTGTCCGAGCGCGAGCCGCGTTCGCAGCGAGGCCTGGATGTTGGCCATCAGCAGCGCCGCGCCGACACCCTTCCCGGACACGTCGCCGACGAGCAGCGCCAGCTTGTGATTGGGCAGCTCGAAGTAGTTGAAGAAGTCGCCGCCGACTTCCCGCGCCGGAACCGAGACGCCCTTCACTTCGAGCAAGCCGAGCCGCAGCGGCGCGTGCGGCAGCATCTCGAACTGGATCAGCCGGCCGAGCTCGAGCTCGCGCTTGATTCGCTCCTGCTCGACCGCCGAGCGGTGATGGCGCTCGACCTCTTCGGCCATGTGGTTGAACGCCTTCGCCAACCGGCCGACTTCGTCCTGCGAGCGCACCGGCACGCGCGCGCTGTAATCGCCTTCGGCGATGCGCTTGACGCCGTCGCTGAGCGCCGTGACGTTGCGCGTCAGCCGCCCCGAGAGCGGCACGATGCCGACCAGCGCCAGCCCGATCAGGCCGAGACCGAGACCGGCGTTGCGCGCGGCCGTGAGCCGCAGAGAGTTCAACGAGTCGCCGACGGGACGCGCGATGCCCATCTTCAAACCCGAGCCGGACGGATCGCTCGTGGTGACGACGATCCAGTTGCCGGTCCGGGCTGTGGCGGGGCCGTCGGGCGTGGCGACGGCACCGAGCGACGCGATCGTCCGCCGATCGGCCTCGCTCTGCGTGTAGAGCTGCCCGTCCTTCGCGATCGCGAACGGGATCTCGCCGCGATCGCGGCGCGTCGTCGAGAACACCGTCGCCAGCACGTTGGGCATGTTGATCTCGGCGTTGACCTCGCGGACGACCTTGCCGTCCTGCTCGACGATGACGCCGAGCTTGTTGCCGGAGATCGCGGTCTTGCGCGTCATCGGCGGAGGCGGCGGCGCGGCCGGCGCCGGCGGCGCTTGCTGCGTCCTGGGCGTTTCGGCGGTGGTCGCCGTGCGCGGCGTCGTCCGGGTCTTCGGCGTGACCGCCGTTGTCGATGCCGCGCCGGATGGTGAAGTCGTCGTCACCGAGGGCACGGCGGCGCCGGTCTTTTCGGCGGCAAGCGCCTGCTTCTGCGCGTCCTGCGCGCGCTTCTGCAGCTCCTCGGCGCTCAAGCGGATGCCCTGCGCGATCCCCATCATCCGCGCGTTGATCTCACGACCGAGATTGGCGCGCTGCTCGGGCGTGAGCTTCCCCAGCTCGCCGTCGGGCACGAGCTGTTTGATCAAGCCTTCGCGGATCGGCCGCATGTCGATGAGCATCCGATCGGCCAGCGCGCCCGCCTGGTCGTCTGCCGAACCTTCCGCAGGCCGCGGCGCGCCGGGAGGTGGAGGAGCGGCGGGCAGCGCGCCCGGCGTTTGCGGTATGTCGCGCGGCCTCGTTTGCGGCGCGCCGGTGACCGGGGCCGGCGCACCGCGGCCGCCGGCTTCCGCCCGTGGATTACGGCCCGACGCAGTCGCCGCTCGATCGCCGCGGAAGCGGAAGTCCTGGCCGCGAGCGCCAGATGCTTCAGCCT
>DASTCC010000594.1:0-14754 GCA_035711465.1 Vicinamibacterales bacterium | reverse complement strand
GCGTTCCGCGCCGGGCTCGTCGCCGCGCAGGTGGTGTTCGCCCTCGTCGTGCTGACGTCGGCCGGACTGCTGATCAGGAGCTTCGCGCGCGTCGCCGTGCTGCCGCTCGGCTTCGACGCGCGCGGTCTCGTGACCGGTGAGTTCCGATTGCCGACGGCGAGCGCGTCATGGCGCGAAGACGCTCGAGCGTTCGTGCGGCGGCTCGACGGCGAACTGCGGCAGCGTGCCGGCGGCCTGCCGATCACGATCGCCAGCGAGATGCCGTACAGCCAGACGACGTCGTCGCGCACCTGGCAGTTCATGCCGGCCGACGGCAGCGCCGCGAAGGCCGCCGGCGCCGATATTCGAGTGGTGGCGTCGAACTACTTCGACATGCTCGACATCCCTGTCGTGCGCGGCCGCGGCTTCGCGAGCACCGATGTGGCTGGCAGCGATCCCGTCGCGGTCGTCAACGAATCGTTCGCACGCGAGATCGGACAGGGCCGCGACGTGATTGGCGCCCGCCTCGATGCAGGCACGCCGGCGTTTCCGGTCGTCACCATCGTCGGCGTCGTCGCCGACACCCGGAATGGCGCGCTGGCGCTGGTGCCGCGGCGCGCCGCGTACACCGTTCTCGACCAGTGGCCGACCGAACGAATCGCGGTCGCCCTTCGCGGCGCCGCCACGCCGATCGCCGCGACGGCGATGCGCGACGCCGTCGGCTCGGTCGATCCGGAGATTCCGGTCATCAACATCGACTCGATCGATCGCAAGATCGCGGGTCGCGAGCGGCGGCGCCACTTCTACCTCGCGGTGCTGACGGTGTTCGCGGCGCTCGCCGGCACGCTTGCGGCGGTCGGCATCTACGGCGTCGTCACGAACGTCACCGGGCAGCGACACCGCGAGATGGGCGTGCGTCTGGCGCTCGGCGCATCGCCGCGCGGACTGGCGCGCATGGTCGTCGCCGGCGGCCTGCGGCCGGTGTGGCTCGGTCTCGGACTCGGGATCCTGGCGGCGTGGTGGACGGGACGCGCGCTGCAGGCGAACCGCGAGTTCCGATCGCAGCTCTACCAGATCAGCGCGCAGGATCCGGCGACGATCGGCATCGTCGCCGCATTGCTGACCACCGTCGCCGTCTTCGCCTGCTGGATTCCGGCGCGACGTGCCTCGATGACCAGCGTCGTCGAAGTCCTGAAAATCGACTGATTCGCGATCGGGCCCAGCCGCGGGCCTGCGGTACAATCACTGCCAATCCCAACAAACGCGCTGCGGCTGGTCCGCCAGACGACCGGCTTCGGTCGTCATTCGAGCGGAGGTGCCCATGGCAAGCGAGAACGACGGCAAGGTCTTTCAGTTGGCGATGGCGTTCGGACAAGGCGCGGGATCGCTCCTCGCGAGCGAACAGGCGACCGTCGAGGCCGCTTCCAGGATCGCGACGATGCTGGAGCCCGCGTTCAAACACTGGCGGACGTCAGGACCGATCGCGGTCGGCCTGGTGAGGATCGCGGGGCAGGTGGCGGCGCAACGGGCCATCGAGCGACATCATCTGTCTATCGAGTTCGACGACATCGACTGGGGCGAGCTCGAGAGAGTCTGTGGGTGCATTCCCAGCGCGGCACGGTGACTCCCGCGTGGGCCATGCTCGTCATGGCCACTGCGGCGAAGCTGGCGGCGGGTCTGCTCGCGTGGCTGCTGTTTGATGCCGGTCCAGGACCGCTGCCAGCCTGGCTCTACGCTGGTCTCATCGCCGTCTTCGGTGTCAGCGGCGGCTATCTGGTGGCACGCGGATCGGCGGATCCCGCCGCGCGCGCACTCGGCGCGTGCTACCTCCTCTTCGTCACGCTCTTTGCCGATCGCCTTCTCGTCCGCGAGGCGCCGCCGCAGCTCGCCGGACTGCAGTCCGCGCTCGAGCTCTTTCTCTACGTACGCCCTGACGCCTTCGCGCCCTACTTCTTCTGGCGTTTCGTCGAAGGATTTCCGTCGTCGCGCGCCTTCCGGTCGCGTGCCCAGGTCCTGATCGGCCGCACCGCGCTCGTCGCGGGTTGGGCGCTGTTTCTGCTGGCGCTCGCCGGTCCGGTGCTGTTTTCTTCGTCCGCGGTCGGTACGATACCGGCGTTCAGTCCCGCGCGCGTTCGCGGTCCTTACTGGCTCGTGCTGGCGCTGGTGACACTGCCGTCGCTCGTGCAGATTGGCCGTCGCCTCGCGGAGTCGACGCGCGAGAGCCGCCGGCGCCTCGCGCTCTTCGTCGCCGGACTGCTGCTCGGGATCCTGCCGATGGTGCTCGACATCCTGCTGACCTCCACGCTTCCGGCGTATCGGGCGTGGGTCCGGGATCCGGCGCGCTCGCACCTGGTGGCCGCGACGATCGTCGCCACGCTCTGCCTCCTGCCCCTGACGACGGCGTACGCGGTGACGGTGGGGCAGGTGTTCTCGCTGCGCGTCTACGTCCGCAAGGCGATTCAGTATGCGCTGGCGAAGTACACGGTGATCGCGGCGCTCGTGCTCCACGCCGCCGGGCTGGCGTGGTACGTCTGGCAGCGCCGAGACGAGCCGTTGACGGCCGTGCTCGCCGGGGCGCCGCTTGCGGCCTGGATCCTGTTCCTCTCGGGCGCGATGCTGCTGCTCGTCCGCCGCCGTCTGCTTCGGACGATCGACGCCTACTTCTTCCGCGAGCAGTACGATGCGCGCGCGACGCTGACCCAGCTCGCGCACGGCGTTCGCAATGCCGCCGACGTGCCGCAGATCCTTGCGGTAATCCGGCGTGAGATCGACCGCGCCTTTCACCTCGAACGGGTCGCAGTGCTGCTGCGCACCGGGGACACGCTGGTCGACGCCGACACCGGCGTGCGCCCGCTCGGCACGGCGACGGCCCTGGCCCGGCTGATCGCCGGCTCGCCGACGCCGCTCGACGTCGATCTGTCGTTTCCGCGCTCGACGCTGATTCGCCTGCCGCAGGACGAACGTGAGTGGCTGCTCGACAGCGGCGCCGTGATGCTGGTGCCGCTGCTCGGCGCTGGCGGCGCGCTCGTCGGGATGATCGGCCTTGGCCAGAAGCGCAGCGAGGCCGCCTACTCGGGCGAAGATCGCGAGCTGCTGTCGGCGGTCGCCGCGTCGGCGTCGATCGCGATCGAGTCGAAGCTCGGCGCGGCGGTGGCCGCGCAGACGCCGGACGTGCGCGGGCGATCGGAAGCGGCCGCCGCGTGGGAATGCCCGTCCTGCGGGACAGTAAAGGCCGATACCGATCGATGCGATCTCTGCGGCGCGGCGATGCAGGTGGCGGCGCTGCCGATGAAGCTCGCCGGCAACTTCGCGCTGCAGCGGCGCATCGGCCGCGGCGGCATGGGCGTCGTGTATCTCGCCGAGGACGAGGCGTTGAACCGTCTGGTGGCGCTGAAGACCCTGCCGCGTCTGTCCGCGGCCGATGCCGCGCAGCTGCGGCGCGAAGCGCGCGCGATGGCGCCGCTCCAGCATCCCCATCTCGCCGTGATTCATGGCGCCGAGACGTGGCACGGATCGCCGGTGCTGGTGTTCGAGTATCTGGCGGGCGGCACCCTGGCCGAGCGCATCGACAGCGATCGTCATACGCCGGCGTCGGTCGCGGCGCTCGGCGCGATGCTCGCCGGCGCGCTGCATCATCTGCACGTCCGCGGCCTGCTGCACCGCGACGTGAAGCCGAGCAACATCGGCTACACGCAGGACGGCGTGCCCAAGCTGCTCGACTTCGGACTGGTCACGCTCGTCGGGCGCTACAGCACGGCGACGACGGCGACGGCCGTGGCCGAGGTCACGCTATCGAGGCGCACCCTTCGCGGCACGCCAGATGGCCGGACGGAACCGATGCTCATGGGCACGCCGGCGTACATGTCGCCCGAGGTCGCGGACCTCGAGCCGCCTGGCCCGGCTGGCGATCTCTGGGCGCTCGCGGTGACGCTCTACGAAGCGCTTGCGGGCACGAACCCGTTCCACGCCGCCAGCCTCGCCGCCACGCTCGATCGCATCCGATCGACACCGGCGCCGGACATCCGCGACTACCGCCGCGAGTGTCCCGAGGATGTCGCCCGATTCTTCGCGCGCGCGCTCGCGCTCGACCGGCGGGCGCGGTATGCCTCGGCCAACGATCTCAGGAACGCGCTCGCGGCGCTCGCCGATGGCGTCGATCGCGTGCGCGCGGCCGGCTAGCGCGGCTCCCAATCCTCCGCCGCAATCCACGCCCGCGCCCGCGCGTCGAGCACGCTGTCGGCATCCGCGGCGCCGTTCGCCGGGCGGCTCTGATTCCACGCCGGCGGCTCGCGTCCCTGGAGATGGCGCACGAAGAAGTCGAAGCGTTTGCGATCGCCATAGGCGCCGCCGTTCGAGTGATCCTGATTCGGCAGCATCACGAAATCGAAGTCCTTGTTCGCGAGCACCAGCTGATTGACCACCTGCAACGTCGACGCCGGATCGACGTTGGTGTCGAGCTCGGGCAGGAGGAGCAGGAGCTTGCCCCGCAGGTTCTTCGCGTGTTCCGTGTTGGACGACGCCGCGTACTGCGGGCCGATCGGCCAGCCCATCCACTGCTCGTTCCACCAGATTTTGTCCATCCGGTTGTCGTGGCAACCCGCCGAGGCGGCCGCGGCCTTGTAGAACTCGCCATGGAAGAGCATCGCGGCAAGCGCGTTCTGGCCGCCGGCCGACGTGCCGTAGATGCCGACGCGCGTGAGGTCGTAGTACGGATACTTCGCCGCGACCGCCTTGTGCCACAGGATGCGATCTGGAAAACCGCCGTCGGCGAGGCTCTTCCAGGCGACGTCGTGGAACGCCTTCGATCGATTCGCCGTGCCCATCCCGTCGATCTGCACGACGATGAAGCCGAGCTCGGCGAGCGTCTGCATGTCGATGGCGCCGATCAGCCACGACGCGCCCGCCTCGGCGTTGAACGTCTTCGGCACGAACGATCCATGCGGCCCGGCGTAGATCGCTTCGATCACCGGATAACGGCGGTCCGGATCGAAGTTGGTCGGGCGGACGATGATGCCCCAGATGTCGGTGGCGCCGTCGCGCCCCTTGGCAGTGAACACTTCGGGCGGCCGCCAGCCGGTCGCGAGCAGATCGGTCATGTCGCCGCGCGAGAGCGTCGCGATCAGCGACTGATCGCTGGCGCGGCGCAGCTCGGCGATGTGCGGCATGTCCACGCGCGACCAGGTGTCGACGTAGAACTGCCGATCCGGCGACCAGGTCAGCGTGTGGGTGCCGTCCGCGGAGGTGAAGGCGGTGAGACCGGTGCCGTCGAAGTTGATCCGGTACATGTGGAAGAAGTACGGATCCTGCTTCGGGTTCATGCCGTTGGCGGTGAACCAGATCTGGCGGTTCGCCTCGTCGACGCGATCGACGTTGTGCACCGCCCACGCGCCTTTGGTGATCTGGTTCTTCACCCGGCCGGTCGCGGCGTCGTACAGATAAAGGTGGCTCCAGCCGTCGCGCTCCGACATCCAGATGATCTCGTTGTCGTCGCCGACGTCGTAGCGATAGCGGCGCCCCGATCCGGTGAGGCCCGGCGTGGCCGGGCGGTAGTCGATGAACGCCTGGCTGGTCTCGTCGATGATCGCGCGCGTGCGTCCCGTGGCCGCATCCGCTTCGAGGACGCGATAGACCTGATGCCCGCGCTGGTTGTACTCGAACGTGAAGGTGCGGCCGTCGCTGCGCCAGACCGGTCGCGAGATGTCGTAGGGATTCGGAAACAGCCTCCGATCGACCTCGACCTGCCGCCCCGACCCGATCTCGAACACCACCGGCTGATTCCTGTCGACCTCGTCGCCCGGCTTCCGATACATGCGCGTCATCGTCTTCGGCTGCAGTTGATCGGGCGGCGAGGACTGCACGTAGGTGACGATGCGCTGGTAGCCGGGAATGCGCCGATAGGCGACGAGGCGCGACGAATCGGGCGCCCAGACGATCGATTGAATCGTGTATGCGTTGCCTTCGGATCCGTCGAAGCTCAGCGGTTTCAGATCGGCCGCGCGTCCGTTCACCGGACGCACGAACACGTTGTAGTTCTGAATCAGCGCTTCGATCTTGCCGTCCGGCGACGGGCGAGTCTCGTTCGCGGCGTTGGGTTGCGCCGCGCCCGCGTTGCCACCGCCGCCGCCGCGCCCGCCTCGTCCGCCCTGGGCTGCCGATCCGGGGCTGCCTGCAGCGAGATGTTCGCAGCGGCTCACCGCGATCGTGCACCGCCAGCGCGGTCCCGTCTGAACGGCGCCGCCGCGGCCGCCGCCCCGCGCCGGCGCCGCCGGGCCGATCGCGAACTCGATCGCTTCCATGCCGTCGGTGACGAACGTGAACGACTCGAACGGCAGCGTCGTCGCCGTATAACGCGTCCCCGATGCGAACGACAGCCCTTCCGCAATCTTCGCGTGATCGAACGCCGGCCGCGCCGACCCCGTCGCCGCATCGACGAGCAGGAACTCGCTGCCGCCCCTGACCGACTTGCGGAACGACAATCGCGCGTTGTCGATCCACGTCGGCGAGTCGGCGACGCCATAGACCTTGCCGGCGATGCGCGCGCGCAGCGTGCCGGCGCGCTCGAAATCGGCGCGGACGTCGGCGCTCTGCGCGTCGAGAAACTGAGGCCGGAAGTACGCGGCCACGGCGGCGACCGCCGCGACGTACCAGAACTTCCGAACGCTCATCGTGCGCCTCCGGCGAGGCTGTCTCCACCGCTTCGAAGCTTGATGTCCTGAATCTTCTTCTCGCCTTCGGCAATCACCACGCGGATCGCGCTCGGCGCCACCTGCTCGAGAAACGCGGGATCGTAGACGTCGCCGTCCTCGAACGAGGTGAGCGCGGCCAGGTAGTACTCGCCGGCCTGCAGCAGCGGAATCCGGAACCGGCCGTCGCTGCCGGGCCGCGTCGGCGGGCGCATGCGTTGCGATGCCGGCCGCCACGCCGATCGGTCGACAGGGAACGCGAACACATAGAACTCCGGCGCCGGCCGCCCGGCCGCGTCGGTCAGCAGCCCACCGATCTCACCGGGCCCATCGGTGAACGTCATCACGACGCCGTCGATGTCCTGCCCGCCACGGACTTCGATCGGCCGGTCGAACGCCTCCTGCCCGCCCATCTTGACGGACTTCAGCATCCAGCTCGCGCCCTCGCTCGCGTTGCCGCCCGGGATGTTGCCCAGCAACACGTAGGTGCCTGGCACGACGCCGTTGATCTCGAAGGTGCCGTCCGCGTTGGCGCTCGAGAGGTGCATCGACATGCGCGCCGTGCCAATCTGAACGTCCGGCGAGGTCAGCTGCAATCGCACGCGGGAAAGATCCGCGGGCACCTCCAGCGTCGTCGCCTCGAGGACGACATGGCCGCGAATGGTCATGCCGGGTTGAAGCTGCAGCGACAGACCGGAGACGTCCTGGCCGCTCGCCACGACATCCGCCGATGCCCAGAGATCGAGCGCCGGCGCGCCGCCTCGTCCAGTCGGTGGTCCGGGCCGCGCCGTCGGCTGCGAGGACGCGCGTGCCATCAGGACGTAACGCCCGGGCCGCACCGCCGCGAATATGAACCGGCCGTCTGGTCGCGTGACTGCACGATTGCTGCTCGACTCGAGGATGCTGACGTTGACGCCGTCGGCGGATGTGAGGAAGACCTGCGACCCCGCCGACGGGCGGCCGTCGGGCGTCAGCACCGTGCCCTCGATCTCCGACGCGGCGACGAATTGCACGCCAAAATCCAGGTTGCTGCGCTCCTCGCCTGGCTGCAACGTGACGCGTGCCGCGGCCGCCGCATCGACGACCCCCGGATAGTACGTCGGCGGATAGATCATCGTCGACGCGCGCGGCGGGCGCTGCGGCGCGACACCAGGTCCAGCCGGCGAAGCCATCGCCCACTGGACTTCTTCGGCGGTGGTCTCGCGAGCCGCCCCGATCGCCGCCGTCGCGCCGACGATGTAGTCGCCCGGCGGCAGTCCGAAGATCCTGTAGGCGCCCGTGTCGTCCGTCTGGCTCAGGAGCCCGGACGAGGTGAGCACCATCTGATACGTCGTGACGCCGCCGAAGGCTCTCGGCGTCATCGCGATCACGCGGGCGTTCGAGACGGGTTTCCCATTGCGGTCGAAGAGGCGTCCGGCGATCACTGCACCGCGTAGGAGTGTTACGGTGAGGCCGGTGACGCGCTCGCCGGCGCCGACGACGATCGCCGTGCCGGGGCCGCGTCCCGGCAACCGCGATCCGTAATAGGTCGTCGTCCACGCCGGTTTCGACGCGACGACCGTGTAGCGTCCGGCGGCCAGCCCTGTCACCTCGAAGCGGCCGTCGTCGTCGGTCACCGCGCCGCGATTGCCCGCCGGCGATCCGCCGAGCTGAACGGCGACGACGACGCGGCGCACCGGCGGATTGCCGGGCGCGTCCGAGACCACGCGGCCCGCGATCGCGCCGTTGCCGGTCGGCACCGTGATCGTGTCGCGCGTCTGCGGCCGCTGCTGTGAATCCGCGCGCGCGACGACGAGCGCCGCCGCGCTCAGCGCGAAACTGACCGAGACCGTCACGAGCCGGCGCGCGATCACTTGCCACCGCCGTTGATCTTCAGCGGCTGTTCCCTTCGCTCGCCGTCGGCGAGACGAATCGGCGTCGCGACACGGACCAGCTCGGCGATGAACTGTGGGTCCTCGAGGTTGATGGCCACGCCGGCATCGAACGCCGCAATCAGATATTCGCCGGCGGGCAGATTCGGCAGCGTGTAGGCGCCCGTTCGATTCGCGGACACCTGCCGCGTGCGCCGCGTGGACATGCCGGCGTCCATCCAGCGGCGGTAATCGGCGGGGATGACGATCACAACCGCGTCGACGTCGCCGCGCCCACTGCCAGTCACGGTGCCCGCGATCGTCGTCGGCTTGTCCGTGTAAGTGATGACGACGCCGGTGATGTCGCTGCCCTCGAGATCGATGGGATCCGCGGACGCGTCACGTCCGTCGACCATGACGGACTTCACGGTCCACTGCGGAGCCACCGCCGACGCGTTTACGAAATAGCGGCCCGGGGGATAGCCCATCGTCGTGAACCGGCCTTCGGCATCGGGACGAGCCGGCACCGTCGGTACAGACGTCCCGGCCGTGGCCCCGAGCGAGATCCCGATCACTCGCAGGCGGTCGGGACCTGGCTTCTCGGCGGCGCCTTCGAACACGATTCTCCCGCTGAGCTTCGCGCCCTCACGCAGCGTGAGGTTGACGTTGGCGATGTCACTCTCTCCGACGCTTAGCGGCTGAGCGGCCCACCAGACTGGTTCGACTGGCGCGCCAGGCGGCGGCATTGACGGCGGTGTGACCAGCGAGCCGCCGACCATGGTCATCTGCGAGATGTCGACGGGGCCGCCGGGTCGCGGCACACGAAGGACGCGCGCCGTGTACGAACCAGGCGCCACCCCGAGAAGCACAA
The DNA here is from genome assembly GCA_035711465.1 of Vicinamibacterales bacterium. GTDB lineage: Bacteria > Acidobacteriota > Vicinamibacteria > Vicinamibacterales > SCN-69-37 > DASTCC01. The sequence continues at coordinate 5,371 of DASTCC010000594.1, read as the reverse complement.
AACGTCCCGCCGCATCGGTCGCGGTCGTCGCGGTTTCGAAACCAGTGTCACTCGTGAGCTCTTCCGATCCCGCCGGCAGGAGCTTCACGCCGATGTTCGCGACGGGGCCATCGGGCCCCATCACCTCACCGGACACCGTCACCGTGCTTTCCAGGCGGAGCTGGAGAGCGACATCGTCTCGTGTCTCCCCGGACGCAAGTCGAATCACCGTGGCCTCGGCGGCTGTCGCGGCCGCGGGAAAGTACACGGTGCGATAGGCGCGCAGGCGACCATCCGCGGCGAGCGGAGGCGGCGCCAGACTTCGCCCGATGATGCTCGGTGTCTGGAGGAGTTGATCGCCGACGCGCAGTCCGCCGGCCGATGCCGTCGGCGCACCGGAGGCCATCTGTTCTCGCAGCATCGCGCTCGAGTTCCCGGCGGCCAGCTGCTGATAAAAAGCCGCGACGTTCGAAATCGGCACGGTCACCGTGGCCGACGGCACCGCGACCAGGTACTCCCCGGGTGAGATGAACGGAAATCGGAAGCGCCCGCGGTCGTCCGTGTAGATGAAGGCGCCCGACGTGAGCCGGCGCGCGCCACCGGTTCGGCTGATGCGAACGAGCCGGACGCCGATGCCGACCGCGAGGTCGCCGACTTCGTCGACGACCGTGCCCGCGATCACCGCGTACTTCCACATCCGGATGATCACGTCCGTGCGCCGTTCGCCATTCTCGAGCGCGACCGGCCGGCTGGGGCCGTCCGGCCGCTGACGTCCGAAACCGCCGGGCAGGTACCCGGAGGCCTGGCTGCTGATCGACAGCGGTCCGGCCGGCAGATCGCGCAACACGAACCGTCCGTCCGAATCGGTCACGATGCGCTCGCTGCTCGGTCCCGTACTCGGCACCAGTCCGGCTGCCGCGAGTGCCGCCTGACGTTCGGCCTCCGCTTCGGCTGAGGTTGCATTGCCCGGCCGGGACACCATCGTGACGATCGCTCCGCCGATTGGCGATCCGGTGCCGGCGTCGATGACCTTGCCGAGAATGACGCCGGTTCCCGTTCGTGACGCGCCCGGATCCTGGGGCGCCGCGCCGGCGCCCATCGGCGGCGGCGGGGGAGGTGGAGGAGGCGGCGGCACCTGCGCCGCGTGGGCCGAACCACACGAACACACGATCGCCGCGGCAAGCGCCGCAACGCGAACACGCGCCCTCGTTGGCATCGCGCCTCCTCGAGCCAGGTCTGGCCGGATGGTCGTATTATGCCGCGCCGCGCGCCTGGAGTCCCGCCTTGCGATACGTCGTGCGCGTCGTCGTGTCGGCGCCGCCGAGCACGCCGTGTCTGACGACGTCGACGACGAGCGCGCCGCTCTCGTCGAGCGAGAGCGTCCGCGTGGTCGTGCCCGTTTCGGGCGCGTTGGTCGCCGGGTTGGCGAACGTGTAGGTGGTCGTGATCACGAGCCGGGCGCCGTCCCATCTGGCGCGCGATCGTTCGGTCTGGATGCCCCGGCCGCGCATGACGTCGTTCGCCGATTCCGATCCGTCGAGCGCGTAGACGACGCGCGTCGGCGGCTGCCGGTTACGCCGTCATCGCCATCTGGTAACGTGTCAGCACTCCCCGCGACGACCCTGCCCGCGGCCTCCCGCCGCGGCCCCCCGAGGGCGCATGGCACGGCTGCTCTGGATGGAAAAGCAGGTCATCGGTCCGTCGCCGCGCGTCGGACACGCGATGGCCTATGACCGGGCGCGCGGCCGCGTCGTGCTCTTCGGCGGCGATGCGTTCGGCCTCGATCGCTTCGGCGATACCTGGATCTGGAACGGCGACGTATGGCGTGAAGTGGATCGGCGCGGACCGTCGCCGCGCGCCGGCCATGCGATGGCCTTCGACAGCGCCCGCCAGCGCGTCGTGCTCTTCGGCGGCCACACGGCGAGCGATCTCGTCGCCGACACCTGGGAGTGGGACGGCGAGACGTGGACGCAGATGGACGACCGCGGCCCGGCGGCGCGCGACGGCCACGCGCTGGCCTACGACGCCGCGCGCGAGGAGGTCGTGCTCTTCGGCGGCGCGACGGCCGCGACTCCTCTCGGTGATACCTGGACGTGGAACGGACGCAGCTGGATGCGCCAGCATGACGCCGGTCCGTCGCCGCGCAGCGGACACGGCCTGACCTACGACGGGCGCCGCCAGCGCGCCGTGCTCTTCGGCGGCGTCGGCGCCAGCGATCCGCGGGGACTCGGCGACACCTGGGAATGGGCCGGAGCGCGCTGGGCGCTCGTCGCCAACCGCGGGCCCGACGGATGCGTCGGCTGCGCGATGGTGTTCCGATCGGATCGCGCGGCGATCTTCGGCGGCATGTCGACGATCGCCGACGGATCCGATCGCCGGCTGTTCGGCGTGACCTGGGAGTGGGACGGCGAGCGCTGGACGCCGATGCAGGACGTCGGCGTCGGCGCGCGCAGCGGCCACGCGATGGCGTTCGACTCCGGCCGCGGCGTCGTCGTGCTCTTCGGCGGGCTACGCGGGTTCGTGCAGGCGCCGAATCCCGCGCGGCTGCGCGGTGATACCTGGGAGTATGCCGACGTGCCGACCGACGCGGCGCCGGTGCCCGCCGGCCGGCCCGTCGCCATCGCCCGCGTGGACGCCGAGCCGCGGCTGGTGCGTCCCGGCGTCGAGTTCACGATTGTCGTCAAGCTGGCCGGCGCGGCGCCGCCGGGCGGACAGATCGCGACGATCGAGAGCAACCTCGGTCCCATCGGCCATCTCGCGTTCGCGCCGGGACAGCGCGAAGGCCAGCTCTCGTATGCGTTTCCTCACGAGATCGCCGGCCACGTTCCGCTGCCGTTCGCGCTCGAAATCACCGTCACTCCCGCGGTGTCGGGCGGCGCGCGCGCGAAGACGCGGGTGACGATCGAACGCTAGCCGCACGGCGCGTCGGGGCACCTGTCTCGTACTGGTAGACTGAGCCTCTTCCCTCAGTCATTTCGATCCTGGAGAAGATGATGCCGAGTTCGAGCCGCCTGCCGCAGTTGGTCCGCATGCACCAGGCCGAGGTGCTCGAGGATTGGATGATGCGGCAATCGCAGAGCCTCGCGAGCCGCCGCGATCTGATCCCGGACGCCAACCGCCTCCGGGAATCCGAGGCGTTTCTCGAGGCGTTCATCGACGCGATCGAGTCGAGCGAGCCGGAGCGGGCCAGCGGGCCGGCGTGGGATCGCGTTCACGAGATGCTCGATCAACTCTCGGTGGCGCGCGCGCGGCTGGGCTTCTCGCCGAGTGAAACCGCGACCTTCGTCTTTTCGCTCAAGCAGCCGCTTTTCGATCTGATCCGGCGCTCGTTTACCTCGCCCGACGAGCTCGCCCGCGAGACCTGGCAGACGACCGTGGCCCTCGATCGGCTCGGCCTGTCGACCACGGAGTTCTATCAGCGCGGCCGCGAGGAGATCATCCAGCGGCAGCAGCAGTCGATGCTCGAGCTGTCGACGCCGGTGGTCACGCTCTGGCACGGGATCCTGGCCTTGCCGCTCATTGGCACGCTTGACAGCGAACGCACGCAGGTGGTCATGGAGAGCCTGCTCCGCCGCATCGTCGAAACCGGCGCGTCGATTGCCATCCTCGACATCACCGGCGTCCCGACGGTGGACACGCTCGTCGCGCAGCATCTGCTCAAGACGGTGGCCGCCGCGCGCCTGATGGGCGCCGATTGCATCATCAGCGGCATCCGTCCGCAGATCGCGCAGACCATCGTGCATCTCGGCGTCGATCTCAACAACGTCGTGACCAAGGCGACGCTCGCCGACGCGTTTGCGGTGGCGCTCAAACGCAACGGCCTGGCGGTGACGCCGACGTCGGCGAACGGCGCGAAGCCGTCGGGCAAGCCGGCGCCCGCTCAGCCATCAGAGGCCTGACATGGAACGGATCCCGATCCTCAAGATGGGGCCCTACCTCCTGGTGTCGATCCAGGTGGACATGCACGATCGGCTGGCGATGCAGCTGCAGGACGATCTCACCGAGCGCATCGCCGCCACCGGCGCGCGGGCGGTGCTGATCGACATCTCCGCGCTCGACATGGTCGATTCGTTCATGGGCCGGATGCTCGGCAACATCGCCGCGATGTCGCGCGTGCTCGACGCCGAGACGGTGCTCGTCGGCATGCAGCCGGCGGTGGCGATCACCCTGGTCGAGCTGGGCCTGACGCTGCCCGGCGTGCTGACCGCCCTGAACGTCGAGAAGGGCATGGAACTGCTGGCAGCGTCGCTCGAGGCCGACGGACGCGGTGTCTGACGTTCTGCCGCTGGAGACCGCGGAGCACGTCGTGGTCGTGCGGCAGGCTGTCCGTCAGCGCGCCGTCGATCTCGGCTTCAGCCTCGTCGACCAGACCAAGATCGTCACCGCCGCGAGCGAGCTCGGCCGGAACACCATCCAGCACGGCGGCGGCGGCCGCGCGTTGATCGAGATCATCAACGACGGCACCCGCAAGGGCCTGCGGCTGACGTTCGAGGATCAGGGGCCGGGCATTGCCGACATCGCGCAGGCGATGCGGGACGGCTATTCCACCGGCGGCGGTCTCGGGCTCGGCCTCTCGGGCGCGAAGCGGCTCTCGAACGAGTTCGCCATCATGGCGGCGCCGGGCGAGGGGACGCGGGTCGTGATCACGCGATGGAAATGACGCCGCACACCCCGTTCGCCGTCGTCGATCGCAGCCAGGTCAGCGAAGTCCGGCAGTCGGCGCGTGCCGCCGCCGAACGCGCCGGCTTTTCCGAGACCGACGCGCATCGCGCCGGCCTCGTCGCCACCGAGCTCGCCACCAACCTGATCAAGCATGCCGGTCCCGGCGGGCAGGTGCTGCTCCGATCCTCGAATGGCCCGACACCGGAAGTCGAACTGATCGCCGTCGACCGCGGACCCGGGATGCCGAACGTGGCGCAGAGCATGGCCGACGGATTCTCGACCGCCGGATCGCCCGGCACCGGCCTCGGCGCGATTCGGCGGATGGCCGATCTCTTCGACATCTACTCGCAGCCCGGCAAGGGCACCGTGATCCTCACGCGCATCAGGCCGGGCGGCAGTGCCGGCGCCGGCCGGCCCCCGGGGTTCGAAGTCGGCGGCGTCTCGGTCGCGATGCCCGGCGAGACGGTCTGCGGCGACGCCTGGGGCGCCGTCGACGATCGCGGGCGCACCGTCATCGGCGTCGTCGACGGGCTCGGACACGGCAGGCTCGCCGCCGAGGCGGCGGTGACCGCTGTGCGGGCGATGACCGGCGCCGCGCTGGCCAGCTCCATCGAGGCGCTGACTGCGATGCACGCCGCCGCGCGGCACACCCGCGGCGCCGCCGGCACGGTCGCCTCGATCGATCCGCGCGCGACCATCGTGACGGTCGCCGGCGTCGGCAACGTGGCGA
>DASTCC010000593.1:0-17195 GCA_035711465.1 Vicinamibacterales bacterium | reverse complement strand
ACCGCCAGCCGCTGCGCGGTGACCTGGAGACCGCGTTCGCGAAGGAGGACAGCCGGGTCGGTGACCACGGCAAACAGAATAGATCAGATCTTGGAGCAACTCCAAATCTTGATCCGATCACACCCTACTCCCGCCGCAGCGCAATCAACGGATCGACCCGCGTCGCGCGCAACGTCGGCGCCAGGGCGGCGGCCGCGGCGACGCCGAAGAGCACGACAGACGCGAACGTCATCGTCGCCGGATCACGTCCGGTGAGTCCGAACAGCAGCGAGTCGAGCACGCGCCCGGCGAGGATGGCCGTGACGACGCCGGCGATCGCGCCGCCGATGACGATGGCGCCGGCTTCGCGCAGCATCAGCGCGACGACGCTCGCGCGACGGGCGCCGAGCGCGAGCCTCAGGCCGATTTCACTCGTGCGGCGGCTCGCGCTGTACGCGAGCACGCCGTAGAGTCCGAACGACGCCAACGCCAGCGCGCAGACGCCGAAGACCGACGCCAGCGCCGCGATGATCCGATCGCGGCCGAAGTCGAGCGCCAGGATCTGCCGCACCGGATAGAACGTCGGCGTCGTCGACGCCGGGTGGGTGTCGCGGAAGCGCTGGCGCAGCGTCGACACCGCCGCCGCCGCGTCGTCGGCGGTACGGACGATGACCACGCCGGCGGCTTGCGGGACCCCGAAATTCCGGTAGGGCAGGTAGAACCGGCGCGTCACGCCGTCGCGGACGCTGTTGGCGAGCGCATCGGCGACGACGCCGCGGATTTCGTACTCGGCGTCGCCGAACGAGAAGTGCGCGACCATGCGCGCGCCGATCGGGTCGGCGTCGCCGAAGAAATCGCGCGCTGCGGTCTCGTTGATCCAGCATCCGGGCAGGCCGGTCGCATCGGCGGCGACCACGTCGCGGCCGCGGCGGATTGGGATGCCGACGGTGGCGAAGTAGCGAGGCCCGACCAGATCGAATCGCGTGCTCATGTCGTTCTGCCGCGTCTCTCGTCCGGGAAACGAAACGTCGCTGCCGAGTTCGGCGCCGTAGAACAAGCCGTTCGACGAGAACGACGCCGCGATGACGCCAGGCGCGGCGGCCATGGTGGCGACGATCTCCTCGATCGCCGACGGCGCTTCCGCGCGGGCGACGCCGTCGTTGGTCGGCGTGACGCGGAACTCGACGAGACTCGAGGCGTCGTAGCCGAGCGGCACCTCGCCGAGCTCGCGAAGGCTGCGCACGAAGAGGCCGGCGGTGAAGAGCAGCACCAGCGACAGCGCGACCTGCGCGCCGGCGAGCAGCTGGCCGGCCGACCACCGCCAGAGCAGGCGCCGGCGTCCGCCGAGATTCGGTGCCGCCGCGCGTAACACGACGTTCAAGTCGACGCCGCTCGTCCGCAAGGCCGGCACGATGCCGAAGAGCAGGCCGGTGACGACCGTGACCGCGGCCGTGAACGCGAGCACGGCGGCGTCGATCGGGGTGTCGAGCGGAATCGGCGTGCTGCCGCCGGCGAGACGGAGCAGCACGCGGTCGCCCCACCACGCCAGTCCGAGGCCGAGCAGCGCGCCGGCCGCCGCGATCAACAGGCTTTCGGTGAGCAGCTGCCGCACCAGCCGGCGCCGGCCGGCGCCGAGCGCGATCCGCATCGCCAGTTCTCGCTGACGTCCGGTCGCGCGTGCCAGCTGCAGATTGGCGACGTTGGCACAGGCGAGCAACAGGAGCAGCGCCACCAGGCCCATGAGCACCACGAGCGGCCGCTGATACTCGGCGCGGAGCGGCGAGAAGCCGTAGCGTCCGTCGCGCACGGCGAGATGCGCATCGACGAGCTCGCGACGGCGCGACGCGTCGCCGATCCCGGCCGCGTCGGCGTTCAGCTTCTGCGCCAGCGCCCCGTTCAGCGCGGACCGCGCCTGCTCGACCGTCGCACCGGGCGCCAGCCGTCCGAGGGCGTGCAGGAACATCACCCGGCGCGCCGATCCTGGCGGCGTCGTCAGCCAGTCCACCGACGGCGTGATCGCCTCCTGCATCGTCACCGGCACCCATACGTCGGGCGTGTCGCCGACGATGACGCCGGTGAAGCGGGCGGGCATGACGCCGATCACGTCGAAGGTGGTGCGACGGAGACGGATCGAGGCGCCAGCGAGGTCCGCGCGATCGCCGTACTGTCGCTGCCAGAAGCGCTGGCTGACGACCGCAACGGGACTGGCCATGCGGGCGCGATCGACGTCGTCGCCGAAGGTCCGGCCGATCGCCGGGGCGACGCCGAGCAGCGGAAAGAAGCTGCCGCTGACCAGTTGCACGCGCGCCGGCGGGCCATCGGCGGCGGCGCCGACCGCCACCGGCGTGGCCAGTGTGCTGCTGCCGAGCGCGGCGAGCTCGGTGACGGCCGGTCCCCTGGCGGCGCGGATCGCGACGAACTCGTCGTAGCTCAGGAGCGTGCGATCGCCGCTTTCGAGGCCGCTGATCGCCCCTGACGCTTGCGGGTCGGTCACGGTGACGAGCCGAGTGGCGTCGGGCACGTCGAGCGGCCGGAACACCAGCGCGCGCATCACGCTGAAGATCGCGGTGTTGGCGCCGATGCCGACCGCGAGCGACAAGATCGCCATTGCGGCGACGCCGGGCGCGCGACGGATCAACCGCCAGCCATAGACGAGATCCTGGCGCCAGCGATCGATCGAGCGCATCGCCCGGCCGCGGTCGGCGCGGCGATCGTCGGCGCGCTCGCTCCAGCGATCGACCGGCGGCCTGCGGCCGCGCGGCCCGGCGGCCAGCTGCCGCGAGAGCACGGTCCAGTCGGCGATGTGCCGTTCGGCCTCCGCGCGTGCCTGCGCCTCGCTCGCGCCGCCGACGATCGCTTCGCGATACGCGTCCTCGAGCTGATGAGCGAGATCTTCGACGACCTCGACCTGCCGCCAGCTCTCCAGGCCGGTCAGGTCGAGCCGCTGACGCACGTAGGCAGCCCAATCAACCACGACGTACTCCCGCGAGGCGATCGACAGTGTGGACGAAGTCGTGCCAGAGCGATCGTTCGTGCGCGAGCGCCTTGCGGCCCGCACCGGTGAGTCGGTAGAAGCGGCGCCGGCGCTCGCCCGGCCGCTCGATCCAGCGGCCGTCGATCAGGCCGCGGTTCTCCAGGCGGACGAGGATCGGATAGAGCGAACCGATGCGGAACGTCAGCCGGCCGCGCGACCCCTGCTCGATCAACTTGCCGAGCTCGTAGCCGTGGCGAGGCCGCGCCTCGAGCAGCGCGAGGATCAGCAGATCGGTGCTGCCCTTCTTCAGTTCACGGCTGAACATACCGTAAAGAAGTATATCGCTAAGAAGCTGGTATGGATAGGAGCAAGCCGCCCGGGTCCGAGCCCCGAGCCGCCGAACGCCCCTACGCGTCGTCGCCGGTCGGGCGCCCGGCCTGCGGCTTCGGCTGGCTCCAGATGTGGCCGCACCGCAGGCAGCGGAAGTACTCGCGGTCGGTGAAGCGGCTGACGCTCTCGAGCGGACCGGTGGCCGTCGACTGACACGACGGACAGGCTGGCGGCGGAACGGTCGGCGCCATGTGATCAGCGCCGATCGGCGGCGATGCGCTTGGGAAGCGGCGTCACGTGCTGAATCGGACCGTCGGCGTCCTTGGGCACGTTCCAGATGTGCCTGCAGGACGGACAACGCCAGTAATCGACGCGCGAGCCGTCGCTGATGTGCTGCAGCCGTTCGATGAGATCAGCGTGGCACGCGGGACACTGCACCTGGGAGGAGGGCATGAGTCGCCGCTTTCCGAGCCGGGGAGCACAACTATACCTGTACCGCCTGGCGGACGCGCTCGCCGGCTGCGGCGGGTGTAGGATGAGCCACCATGTCCGTCAGAGTCCTGTGCACGGCCGCGCTGGTCCTGGTCCTGGCGTCGCCGGTTTACGCCGACAAGCGTTCCGACGCGAAGGTGCACGTCGACTTCGGGATCACGCTCGCGCAGCGAGGGCTCTGGCGGGATGCGACGGGCCGTTTCGAGCGCGCGGTGGAGATCGACGCGACCTACGCCGCGGCGTGGAACGATCTCGCGATCGGCTACGAGCAGCTCGGCGAGTTCGACAAGGCTCGCTCCGCCTACGAAAAGGCGCTGCAGATCGAGCCGAACAACACCATGATCTCGAACAACTACGCGCAGTTCAGAGATATCTACGATCGACAGAACCGCCGCCGCGGCAAGTGATCTGCGCGCCCGGCCGCAGGTCCGTCCGGTGCTCCTTTCGCTCTGCGAGGCCAGAGACATGCGACGACTGCTGAACATCACGCTCGCCTGCGCGCTGGCGCTTTCGGTCACCCTGGCCGCGGCGCCGAAGTTCGTCAGCACCTGGAAGGCGCCCGAGGCCGCGAATGTCTCGTTCGCCGGCAAGAAGGTGGCGGCCTTGATCGTCACCGACGACCAGAGCCTGCAGATGTCCGGCGAGGAGGCGCTCGTCCGCGAGCTCGCCGCGGTCGGGCTGCCGAACGGCATCTCGAGCATCCGCATCGTGCCGCGCGAAGAGCTGCGCGATCCGGAGAAGGCGCGCGGCTGGTACGAGAAGCAGAACGTCGACGGCGTCGTCGCGATGCGCCTCGTCAAGACCGACACGCGCAAGACCTGGACGCCGGTGACCTGGACGTCGCCGACCTACAGCAGCTTCTGGGGCTACTACGGCTACAGCTGGAGCTCGCTCAACGAGGCCGGCTACCTGCGCGAAGACGCGGTGGTGGTCGTCGAGACGCTGGTGTTCAGCGTGCCGATGAACAAGCTGCTCTGGGCCGGCGTCACCGAATCGACCAACCCCAAGGACGTCCAGCGCGGCATCCGGGACATCGTCAAGGCGACGGTCAAGGAGATGCAGAAGCACGGCCTGGCTCGGAAAGCCGTCAGGTAAGTGACGCGCGCCGCCAACGCCGCGGCCCGCCGACGCGTCCAAGCTCGCATGGGCGAGCTTCTCTCCGACCTCCGCGACACCTGGCGCGGTGTCCGCCGCGATCCGCTCTACGCGGCCACCGTCATCGGCACGCTCGCGCTGACACTGGGCGCGTGCATCGCCGTCTTCTCGATCGTCAACGGCGTGCTCCTGCGCCCGCTCGAGTATCCCGACCCGTCCGCGCTCGTCTCGATCCGCGAGGTCGTGCCGGCCGTCGTCGATCGCTATCCGACGCTGCCCGCCAACCCGCGACATTTCGATCTGTGGCGCGAGCGCGCGGCGTCGTTCGCGTCGATGGCGGAAACCGACTGGCGGACGGCGTCGCTCACGGGCGCTGGCGACGCCGCGCAGATCGTCACGCTGCGAGCATCGGGGACGTTGTTCGACGTGCTGCAGATCCCGATCGCGCTCGGGCGGGGGCTGGCCAAGGAGGACGAGCGTCCGGAACGGCCGCGCGTCGCCGTCATCAGCGATGGGCTGTGGCGCGAGCGGTTCGGGAGCGATCCCGGGATCGTCGGCCGCACCATGACGCTCGACGGCAATCCGACGGCGATCGTCGGCGTGCTGCCGCGCGGCTACGCGCTGCCGGCCCTGGAGGTACTCGGAGAAGGAGGCTCGGTCACGATCGGGTTCGCTGCGGTCGTGCCATTCCGGACGCCGCTCGACCGGTTCGATTGGATGGGCCAGTTCAACTACGGCGTCATCGCGCGGCTGAAGCCGGGCGTCGGACTCGAGCAGGCGCGGGCCGAGATGAACGTGCTGCAGGGCGCCGTGGCCGAGATCGCGCGGAAGGACTCGCGCGATCCGGTCGACCTTCGCGCCTGGCTGATGCCGCTCGACGAGACCATCGTCGGACGGGTGCGGCGCGGCCTGCTGCTCCTCGGCGGCGCCATCGTCGCGCTGCTGATGATCGCGTGTGCGAATCTGGCCAATCTGACGCTGACGCGGACGATCGGACGGCTGCGCGATGCGGCGGTGCGCGGCGCGCTCGGCGCCAGCCGCTGGCGCCTCGTCCGCGCCGTCGTCGTCGATCAGCTCGTCCTCGCCGCGATCGGCGGCGCCGTCGGCGTAGCCCTGGCGCAGGCCGCGCTCGGCCTTTTCGTCACGACGGCGCCGGTCAGTATCCCGCGCGTGCACGAAGTGGCGATCGACGCGCGCGTCGTCGGCGTCGGGGCGGCGCTGGCGCTGCTCGCGGCGCTCTCCGTCGCGGTGCTGCCGGCCTGGCGCGTCGGCCGCGGCGATCTCGAATCCGTGCTTCGCGGCGGCGGGCGGACGAGCGATCGCGGCGCGCAGCGTCTGCGCGGCACGCTGCTCACGACCCAGGTGGCGCTGTCGGTGATGCTGCTCGCCGTCGGCGGGCTCTTCGTCACCAGCCTGGCGCGGCTGATGCGCGTCGACACGGGCTTTGCCGCCGAGGGCGCGACGACCGTCGAGATCGCGCCGGTCGCCGCGCGCTATCCGGGCACGTCCGAGCGAGCGGCGCTCTACGATCGGATTCTCGAACGCGTGCACCAGACGCCCGGCGTCAGCGCCGCGGCCTGGACGTCGGCGTTGCCGCTCACCGGCGAGACGTGGGTGGACGTCATCCTCCGGCCGGACCGGCCGCAGGATACGAAGGCCAGCGCCAACTATCGATTCGTGGGGCCGGAGTACTTCCAGGCGATCGGCATGCCCATCCTGCAGGGCCGCAGCATCGAGGCGCGCGATCGCACCGCCGCCACCGTTCCGGCGGTGATCTCGTCGCGTGCGGCGCGGACGACGTGGTCCGGCGAGGATCCGGTCGGCCGTCTGTTCACGCGCGGCGATCCGTCGACGCGCTACCAGGTCGTCGGCGTCGTCGCCGACGGTCATGTGACGGCGCTCGAATCCGAGTCGCCGCTCATGGTCTACGTGCCGTACTGGCACAACAACGAAGGCAGGTCGGTGCTCGTGGTGCGATCGCGCGACGACGCCACGGCCGTCGCCGCCGCGGTTCGAAATGCGGTGAAGGACGTCGATGCCGACGTGGCGATCGCCAGGATCGCGCCGCTCGGCTCGGTCGTCGACCAGGCAGTGGAGGGTCGTCGCTATCAGACGTCGCTTTTCACGGCGTTTGGCGCGGTGGCGCTGCTGATCGCCGTCGTCGGCATCTACGCGACGACGGCGTACGGGGTGTCGCGGCGGCGGCGGGAGCTGAACATTCGCGTCGCGATCGGGGCGCGGACGTCGCAGGTCTTCGCGATGGTGCTGCGCCAGAGCGTCACGCCGGTGGCGCTCGGCCTCGCAGGCGGCCTCGCCGGGGCCGTCGCGATGGGCGGTGTGGTCGCCAGCCTGCTGTTCGACGTGCAGCCGCGCGATCCTGTCGTGCTCGGGGCGGTCGTCGGCATCGTTGCGGCGGTGGGAACGATGGCGGCCGCCGTGGCCACGCTCCGTGGTCTGAGGATCAATCCCGCTGCGGCGCTGCGCGACGAGTAACGCGCCCGAGGGCGCCGGAGCGTTAAATTAGAACGCCGCCCAGACCACGCCCAGCTGAAACGCGTGCGACGAGTCCAGCTGCCGGTTGGCGAGCGATCGGTGCAGCGGCACCCGGACCTCCGCCTGAATGGTCACGTCGCCGATGGTGAACGCGGCGCCGGGCGCGAGATACAGCCAGTCGCCGCCGCCGACGAGGACCGGCGTGCCGGCGAAGACGTCCCGCGCCCGGTGCAGCCAGCTGAGGCGGGCGAGCACGGTGAGATTGTGGGAGAAGAGCTCGCGCGATGCGCCCGCGGAGATCTCCGACGCGGCGCCGGTACGTAGACCGTGCTCGTTCTCGGTGACGGGAAGGCGCAGCGCCGCGGCCGCAAAGAGGCGAGTGCCCGGCGGAAAGATCGCGCTGTAGTTGCGATTCACACTGACGCCGAGCAGCGGATCGAACGTGCCGCTGCCGCGCTGCAGCCGCGAGATCGGCACCAGACTGTCGTCCTCGAGCTCTTCGCGAAACCGCGGCCGCTCCGTGCGTCCGGTGGGCAACGAGGTGCCGGCGTTGAACGTGACGTTCCAGCCGCCGATGACGCGGTGGTGCCACGCGATCGCCGACATGTCGCCGAGCCCTTTGAACGTCTCGCGGAATCGGACGTCGCCGACGAACGCCGATCGCGTGACGTCGGGCACCGTCGCCGTCACTTGCAGTCCCGACGACGCTCGCAGCCGGACGTCGGCGGTGAGCAGCCAGACGCGAACGCGCGTCCGTTCGTTCAGCGGGTTCGGCGTTTCGCTGCCGCCGTCGTACGGCGTGTCGCGGTCTTCGCCGAGGAACCAGCCGCTCAGTTGCACCCGGCCTTGCGTCAGGCCATCCGTGATCACACCTCGCCAACCTGGGAGGTAGGGGTTGCCTCAACCCGCTCAGGTCTGGCCGGCGGCGATTGCCGGCACCAGGATGGCGCCGACCGCCAGCATCAAGGCTCGTCGCAGTCGCATGCTGTGTCCCTACTTACACCTTCAACCCGCTGGAAGGTCAAGTCTGGTACGGGCTTTTCCCAATTTTGTTCGCGATCAGGACGGGCGTAGCATCGCCTCGCGGTGGGTTCGAAGGGGGAAGGCCATGAACCGTCGTCCTTCGCTGAAGTGTCCAAGCTGCGATGCCATGGATGCCGACTGGCTCGAGTGGCTGAGCCAGGGCAATTGGGTGGACTACTACCGCTGCCCGCTCTGCCGGCATGTGTGGACCGTCGGCAAGGACGACCAGGGGCACATCCATCACGTCACGCCGCTCGCGCGCGAAGAGAGCGAGGCGGCGATCGCCGGCAAGCTGCCGCACTGATCGCGCGGCACGCCGGTCAGCTTGCGGACTCGTCCTCGATGGGCGCGGAGAGGACGACGTGCGCGGCGCGGTGCGCGCGCGTCGTGAACGGCAGGATACGGCACGCCGGCCGCGCGATGATCTTCACGGCCCACTCGTTCGCCTGCGGCCCGCCGAGACACGCCGCCAGCAGCTCGCTCAACCGATGAGCTGTCACCGTGTCGGACTTGTCGTCTTCCACGCGTCGTGCCGGAAGCTCGTAGATCATGGCGTCCGCAGCTCCTGCACGGCACGTACCACCAATGGCACGATGGCAGGTCCCGAGCGTCGTCGAACCCGGCGTGGGTGTACGTCGATTTCTGCCTGGTATGGCTGGTCAGGTATACAGGGTCAGCGCGATCGGAGATGCGGGAAAACCCTGTTAGGGCAGCAGGTTGCTCGGTATCGGCTCGCAGAGTCCCGCCGAGGTCGGAATCCAGGCGCGCTTGCCATTCGCGCGCGCGAGCTCGAGCGCGTGCCTGATCGCGGCTTCGAACTCCGTGAACGTCGCGACGTGTTCCCACGATGGACCGGGCCCGCCCGCCGCGATCACGCGCGCGATGCGGTAGCTCTCTTCGACCTTGGCGACCGCGAGATCGCCGGGCTGGCAGCAGGCGTGCGGCTTGGCGGGGAAGTGGGAGAGGGCGCGCGGCATCGAGGCCTGGCCATGGTATCGGCAGGTGGCGCCGCGGCAATCAGCGCCGTCGACTGCGACGGTTGACAACCTCGCCGCGGCCGGTCGAGACTGCGCCCAGCGCGCTTTGGGGCGCCTCCTGTCCGCGGCAAGGGATGCTCCCACCCAACCTGGTTCGCATTCTCGCGTGAACCTTCTTCCGGCCTGATGTCAGCGGACGACAGGCATGTTGCGGAAGGAAGGTTGCCGTGAACGACGATCGTGTCGTCTCTCATCTCGAACGACTTCGCAAGGACGCCAAGCGCTGGCTGAAAGCCATCCGCGCCGGCGATCGCGCCGCGATCGACCGCTTGCGCCGCGCCACTCCGCACGCATCCGGAACGCCCGGGTTGCGCGACGTTCAGCACGCGCTCGCCCGTGAGCGTGGCTTCGACGGCTGGCGGAGCCTCACCGCGAGCGTCACCGCCAACGCCGCCGGCCGGTGGTCATCGCGGCCGGAGGCGCTCGGCGCGCTTCTCCGCGCCGCGGAGCAGGGCGACGTCGATGGCGTCAAGGCCGTTCTCGATCGCCATCCCGATCTGATCGACGCGCGCGGCGAGCTCGACGGGCACTACGGTCTGCGAACGGCGCTGCACTTCGCCAGCAGCGGGCCGTTCCCGGCGGTGATGCGCGTGCTGCTCGAACGCGGCGCCGATCCCAACATCCGCGACGAGGGCGACCACGCTTACCCGCTCCACTTCATCGCCGAGAAAGGCCGACTCGATCTGGCGCGGCTGCTCGTCGAGCACGGTGCCGATCCGATTGGCGCCGGCGACGTGCACGAGCTCGACGCGATCGGCTGGGCGACGGCGTTCGAGTACGTGAAGCCGGCGCCCGAGCTGGTCGACTATCTGCTCGCCCACGGCGCCCGGCACACGATCGCCTCCGCCGTCGCGGTCGGCGACGTCGACGCGATCCGCGAGATCGTCGCGCGATCGCCTGGCGATCTCGAGAAAGCGATGGATCGCACCAACCACCGCCGCCGTCCGCTCCACCTCGCGGTCGTCAAGCAGCAGCCCGAGGCGCTGGCGGCGCTGCTCGCGCTCGGCGCCGACACCGATGCGGTCGACGCCGCCGGGCTGGCGCCGATCGATCAGGCCGCGCTCGGTGGCCAGGCCGCGATGGTAGAGACGCTGCTGGCGCATGGTGCGACGCTGACCCTCGCCGCTGCGGTCGTGCTCGAGCGCCACGACGACATCGCTCGCCTCGTCGTCGCGGATCCGGGCGGCCTCCAGCCGGGCCGCCATTGGGGGTCGCTGATCGTTCGCGCCGCCGAACGTTCGACCGGCCGTGTCATCGACACACTCGTTCGCCTCGGCGCCTCGCCTGATGCCGTCGACGACACGACGACGTCGATCGACGGCGCGGGATCGTACACGGCGCTCCACGCCGCGGCATGGCACGGCAACGACGACGCGCTCCGGGCGCTCTTGAGGCACGGCGCGAATCCGCGCATCCGCGACACCAAGTACTGCGCGACCGCCGCGGGCTGGGCCAACTACGCGGGGCGGCCGGCGACGCGAGATCTGATCCTCGCCGGTCCCATCGACATCTTCGACGCCATTCAGTTCGACGCCCGCGCGCGACTCGAGACGATTCTCGACACTGATCCAACGGCGCTCGAGCGGCCGTTTGGCGAGTACGCCACCTGCGAACCGAAGGGATCGTGGTGCACGCCGCTCGCGGTGGCCGTGCTGCAGAACAAGGCCGGCGCGGCACGCGTGCTGATAGCTCGCGGCGCGAGCGTCGCGATCGTGTCGCCGGACGGCCGGACGCTTCACGACATCGCCAGAGAGCCGGGACACGAAGAGGCGGACGCGGTGCTCGCCGAAGGTCGCGCGTAGGGTACTCTTGCTACACTTTGGCCTTGCTCACGCAGGCCTGGCACTCCTGGAAGAGCGCCCGGACGGTGTACGTGCTCGCCGTCCTCGCGCTCGCTGTCGGCATCGGCGCGACGACGGCGATCTTCAGCGTCATCGACGCGGTGATGCTCCGCCCGCTCGCCTACGAGCACGGCGAGCGTTTCGCGCAGCTGTTCTCGACGACGCCGGGGAAGCCGGACTCGCGCGGCTCGCTGCGGCTCGCCGATCTGCTGGTCATGCGCGAGCGCGCGCAGAGTCTCGATCTCTTCGGTTGGTTCAAGCCGCAATCCTTCAACCTCACGTCGCCGGGGGCGCCGCGCCACGTCGATGGCACCGCGGTGACGACGACGCTGATCAACCAGCTCGGCGTGCCGCCGCTGGTCGGGCAGTGGTTCCAGAACGAGCGGAGCGCGGTGATCTCGCAGCGGTTGTGGATGCAGCTCGGCGGGCAGCCGGATCTCGTCGGCAGCACTGTGATGCTGAACGGCCGGCCGTTCACGCTCGTCGGCGTCGCGCCCGAGCGCTTCCGGCTGCCCGAGGTCACGCCCGGCGGCGAGGGCACGCAGAACGACGTCTGGATCGGGCTCGATCCGGACGGCCGCGATCTGCAGTCCGGCGACGGCACGTTGTTCTCTTACGTCCGTCTGAAGCCTGGCGTCACGTTCGCGCAGGCCGACGCCGAGATCCGCGCGATCGCCGCCGATCTCGCGCGCGGGGATCCGATCGGCCACGACCAGTTCGCGGCGCTGCTCGACTCGCTGCCCGCCCTCGTCGGGCGCAGCATCCGTCCGACCCTGCTGCTCCTTTTCGGCGCGGCCGGATTCCTGCTCCTGATTACCTGCGCGAACGTCGCCGCGCTGTTCGTCGCCCGATCGGTCGCGCGGTCCCGGGACACGGCGATCCACGTGGCGCTCGGCGCTTCGCGTGGACGGCTGGCGCGCCAGTACTTCAGCGAGGGTCTCCAGGTCTCGCTGGCCGGCGCCGCGCTTGGCGTGCTTCTCAGCGTTGTCCTGGTCCGCATCGTGATCGCGATGGCGTCGGAGTTCATTCCCCGCGCCGAAGCCGTGCGCATCGACTGGCGCGTCTGGCTGTTCACGCTCGGCGTCGCCGTCGTCGCCAGCGCGCTGTCGAGTCTCGCGCCGCTGTGGCAGGCATCGCTCATCGCCCCGAACGCCGTGCTGACGGATGGCGCTCGCGCCTCGGCCGGTCGTGGCGCCCGTCACGTCACCCGCGGACTGGTGATCGCCGAGCTTGCGCTCGCCTTCATGCTGCTCGCCGTCAGCGGCTTGCTGATCGCGCACCTGCGCGCCATCGGCCGCACCTGGCCGGGCTTCGATCCCGACCGCCTGCTCGTCTTCGAGCTGACGATGCCCGAGGCGGTCGCCAGCTCGAGAGAAGCGATCGTCGCGCGTCAACAGCAGCTGCTCGACGCGATCGATCGGGTGCCCGGCGTCACCGGCGTGGCGCTCGCGAACCAGGCGCCGCTCGACGGCTGTTGTCTGACGGTCAGCCTTTATCCGGATGACCGGCCGAGCGCGTTCGTGCCGCCGCAGAAGACGGCGTTCCTGCCGATCACGCCGAGCTACTTCGACACCTTGCGCATTCCGTTGAAGCAGGGCCGCCGCTTCACCTATGGCGACGTCTCGGACGACGTCCTGACGGTGATGATCAACGAAGCGGCGGCCGCGGAGTACTGGCCCGGTCGCGACGCCGAGGGCGCGACCGGCCGATTCACCCGCGAGGACGGGGATCCGTTCCGCGTGGTCGGAGTCGTCGGCGATATTCGCAGCGACGGCTTGAATCGATCCCCGGTGCCCGAGGTCTACCTGCTGCATTCGGTCGTCGCCGTGAATCCGATGAAGGTCTTCGTCCGCGGCGATCTGCCCGTCGATCGACTGACGGCCGACGTCCGCCGCGCGGTCGCGAGCTTCGACGCGGCCCAACCGGTGTACGCGATGGCGAGCTACGCCGACGTGATCGGGCAGTCGCTCGCGGTGGAGCGCGTCGGTTCGTTCATGACCGGGTTCTTCGCCGGCGCGGCGCTGCTGATGGCGATGCTCGGCACCTACGGCGTCATCGCCTACGCGGTGCGGCTACAGCGGGTCGAGATCGGCACGCGGATGGCGCTTGGCGCCGATCGGCGCGACGTGCTCGCGCACGTCTTCGGCGGCGGCGTGCGAATGACACTGTGGGGGCTGGCCGCCGGCGCGCTGCTCGCCGTCGGCGCGGTCGCAGTGTTGACCGCGCAGTTCCGCATCCGCGAGCTCGGCGTCCTGCCATTCGCCGCGGCGGCGGCGATCGTGGCTGGACTTGCGGCCGTGGCGACGTTCTTTCCGGCCTGGCGCGCGACGCTGATGTCGCCGCTCGTCGCGTTGCGCGATCAGGCGGGATCGATCTGGGAGGACGCGCGCGCCAGCGCGCGCGAGACCGCGGCCGCGTTGTCGCGCGCCGTCGGCAGCGACGGGACGTCGCCTCGGGCCGATGCCGCGCTGCTGACGGAGTTCGTCGACGCCGCACGCGCCGC
Organism: Vicinamibacterales bacterium; assembly: GCA_035711465.1. Classification (GTDB taxonomy): domain Bacteria; phylum Acidobacteriota; class Vicinamibacteria; order Vicinamibacterales; family SCN-69-37; genus DASTCC01. The sequence continues at coordinate 3,428 of DASTCC010000593.1, read as the reverse complement.
GACGTCGAACCAGGAGGCGCTGACGCTGGCGATCACCGCGCTTCGCGAGACCTTCGACGCCGAGTGGGCGATCCTGCTCGAGCCGGGCGACGGCCCGGCCTATCGGCAGGTCGCGTCGTCCAGCGCGGCCGGGACGCCACTGGCGCCGGTGCCGTCAACGGGTTTCCTCACCGGGCGGCTGCGTTTCCACGGGTCGCCGATCACGTTTGCGAGCGCCGACCTCGAGACGAGCGCCGCGTGGGCCGCGACCCACCGGCCGGCGCAGGCATCCGAGATCGGCGCGCTCGCCACGATGCGTGCGGCCGTCGCCGTCCCGCTTCGGACCCAGCGCGAGCTGCTCGGCATCGTGCTGCTCGGACGTCTGCGCGACGATCGCCGCTACGGCGTGCAGGAGAAGCAGGTGTTGCGCGCCACCGCCGATCTCGTCGCGTTGATGCTCGAGAACGCCCGTCTCACCGGCCGCGTGCTCGAGCAGGAGAAGCTGCGCCGCGATCTGGCGCTCGCGGCCGAAGTGCAGAAGCGGCTGTTGCCGGAGCGGCCGCCCGAGGCGCGCGGCCTGTCTCTCGCCGCGATCAGCGTGCCGGCGCGAAGCGTCGGCGGCGACTACTACGACTTCGTCGAGATCGACGATCACCGCCTGGCGATCGCGATCGCCGACGTCTCCGGCAAGGGCGTGCCGGCGGCGCTGATCATGTCGGTCGTGCACGCGTCGCTCCGTGTGATCTCGGCCGACGCGGGTATCGCGCCGCCCGATCTCGCCGCGCGCATGAACAGCTTCTTGCACCGTTGCACGCGATCGAACAGCTACGCCACGTTCTTCTACGCGCAGTTCGACGACCGGACGCGGCAGCTGACCTACGTCAACGCCGGGCACAACCCGCCATACCTCGTCCGTGCCGCCGACGGCTCGCTGGAGGAGCTGAAGGCCGGCGGCACCGTCATCGGTCTGTTCGAAGAGATGACCTACGAGTCGGCAGCGACCGTGCTCCATCCCGACGACGTGCTCGTCGTCTTCACCGACGGCGTCCCGGAAGCGATGAACGTGGCCGACGAGGAATTCGGCGAGGCGCGTCTGCAGGATCTGGTCAGACAACTGTCGTCATCGCCCGCGGCCGAGATCGTCGCGCGGCTGGCGGATGCTCTCCGTGGCTGGACCGCCGGCGCGACGCCGCACGACGATCTGACGTTCGTGGTCATGAAGGTCGAGGACGGTCCGGCAGCGACGTAGCTCCGTCGTCGCCGGGACGCACTCAGCCGCTCATGAGCGCGCCGGCCCCGAGCAGCACGAGGATCGTCATCGCGGCCAGCACGATCGCGGCGAGCACCGCGTTCTGCAGCATCGACCGATGCGCAATCCGTGGCAGCGCCCAGGAGAGCAGCACCATGAACGCGAGCGTGGCCGCGACGACGGTCAGGAAGACCGGCCATCCGGAGAGATCGAGGAACCACGGCCGCCAGGTCACGCGCCACGCGAACTCGCTGGCGACGGCGTATCGGCGGACGCAGCAGAACGACGTCTAGAAAGCACTGTCGAAAGATTTCAACATGGAGGGCCATGGAGGGCCATGGAAACTTTTTTTGAGGAGCCCTCCATGTTGAATTCCATCGACCAGTTCCCGTCCATGGTCTTCTCGACCTCGGCGCGCCTGAACCCGGGAATCACGACGTGCGCCGGTGGCGTCGAAGCCGAGCAGCACTTGGTCCTTGTAATTGCGTAGGATTCGCGGAGCCAATTCTAAGATACGCTTCGTGGGTCGTGCGCGCCGCCGTTCCCGTCATCACCCGATGCTGAATCTCAAACTCGATCTGCTCCAGACCCTCACCCTCGCGACTGTCCTTTATTTCGTCGGACTCGAGATCCGGCGTCGCATCAAGTGGCTCGAACGGCTGAGCATTCCGGCCGCCGTCATCGCCGGGCTGCTCTTCGCGCTCGTCGTGCTGATCACGCGCGACCGCTGGATGACCCTGCAGCTCGACACCGTGGCGCAGCCGGTGTTCAACGTCGCCTTCTTCACGACCATCGGCATGAGCGCGAGCCTGCAGCTCCTGAAGATCGGCGGCCTGCAGGTGGTCCTCTTCCTGCTGATGTCGACGGTGTTCTGCTTCGTCCAGAACGGCCTGGGCATCGCCGTCGCGTCAGCGTTCGGACAGAACCCGCTGCTCGGCGTGATGGCCGGCTCGGTGACGCTCGTCGGCGGTCCGGCGACCGGTATGGCGTTCGCGCCGCTCTTCGAAGGCGCCGGCCTGACCGGCGCCGGGACGCTGGCGCTCACCGCGGCGACCTTCGGGATCGTCTGCGGCGGCCTCACGGGTGGACCGCTCGGGACCTGGCTGGTGCACCGCTTCAACCTTCATGCGCGCTCGACGTCGAAGGGCGAGCTCCAGAAGGAAGTGACCGACGAGCCCTCGACGATCGTCGTCGACGTCGATCGCGAGGACACCTCGCTCATCCGCAACGTCATCGTCCTGGCGCTGGCGATGGGGCTCGGCAGCATCGTCAGCCGCTATATCCAGTCGTTCGGGATCACGCTGCCGGCGTACATCGGCGCGATGCTGGTTGCTTCCGTCCTCCGGAACATCGACGACAGCACTGGCTGGTTCCAGATCGACGGCAAGGCGATGGACTTCGTCGGCAACTTCGCGCTGAACATCTTCCTCGTCGTCGCGCTGATGGATCTGAAGCTCTGGCAGCTCGCAGGGCAGGCGCTGCCGCTGTTTGCGATCCTCGCGGTGCAAGTCGTCGTCGTCCTCGCGTTCGCCGCCACCATCTCGTTCCTGGTGATGGGCCGCGATTACGACTCGGCGGTGATGTCGAGCGGTTTCGTCGGCTTCGTCCTCGGGACGACCGCCAACGCGGTGGCGAACATGCGCGCGATCGTCGGCCGCTTCGGTCCGGCGCCGCGCGCGTTCCTCGTCGTCCCGCTGGTGGGCGCGTTCTTCATCGACTTCACCAACGCGATCATCATCACGTTGTTCGTGAACTGGCTTCGATAATCGATAGTCTGGGAATCGAGAGTCGGGGAATCGCCGATCGGGGAATCGCGCAATCGATTAATCGGAAACGACGCGTCGGGGCGCGGAACCACGGTCGTCCGATTGCCCGATCGCCGATTGGCCGATCGGCGATGCCCCGACTATCAGTTACCCGATTCTCGATGCCGCCCGTGGACCCCGCGGAAGCCGCCGAGCCGCGACTCGCGTCGGCGCGGTGCGGCCAGTCGCCGGCGTCTCGCTCAACGACCCTGGGGGAGTCGTTTCGGTGTCACGAGTCGGGGAATCACCAATCGGGAATCGGGAATCGGGTAATCGGGTAATCGGGAGCCACGCGTTAAGGCGCGGAACCACGGTCGTCCGATTGCCCGATCGCCGATTGGCCGATCGGCGATTCCCCGACTATCGGTTACCCGATTCTCGATGCCGCCCGTGGG
>DASTCC010000592.1:0-10097 GCA_035711465.1 Vicinamibacterales bacterium | reverse complement strand
GACGGACATCCAGGCGCTCGCGTTCGTTCGCGCCGGCGGCTTGACGTATGCCGCCAGCTTCGCGCTCGCGATCCTGACCGGCCTGGTCGTCGGCGCGCTGCCGGCCTGGGCGGCGGCGAACGTGGCGGTGTGGTCGGGCCGGGCCGACGGCGTCCGCGTCGCTGGCGACGCACGCGGGCGGGTGGTGCGGCGGATGCTGAACGTTGCGGAGGTGGCGCTGGCGCTAATGCTGCTCGCCGGCGCCGGCCTGCTGCTACGCACCTACATGCAGCTGGCGTCGCGCGATCTCGGCTTCGATCCCTCCGGGACGGTGGCCGTCGAGGTCGAGCTCGGCCGCGCGCGATTTCCCGACGCTGCCAGCCGGCGGGCGTTCGTCGAGCCGCTCGCCGCGGCCGCCAGACAGCTGCCTGACGTCACGCACGTCGCGCTCTCGGTGATCGTGCCGCCGCGAGGCGGCCTGTTCTTCACGGTGCTGGAGACCGAGGGCAGCGCCGCGCCGGCCGAACAGACGGGCTTCGACGGCGGCATCGTCTCGGCCGGGTTCTTCGACACCTTGCGCGTGCCGATCGTCGAGGGGCGCGGCTTCGTGGAAGCCGACGCCCGCGAAAGCCAGCGGGTGATCGTCGTCAGCAAGCGCACCGCGGCGATGCTCTGGCCGAACGGATCCGCCGTCGGCCGGCGTCTGCGCCTCGATCCTTCAGATCCATGGAGCACCGTGATCGGCGTCGCGGCCGACGTCACCTCACAGAGCTCGAGCAGGGACCGGCCGCAGATCTACGTGCCATTGACGCCGCATCAGTACGACGAAGCGCCGACGCTGATCGTCCGGACCGCCGGCGACGTCGACGCCGTGATCGCGGCGCTGCGCGGTCAGGTGGCGGCGATCGATCCGCGCGTGGCGATCTCCTCGATTCGCACGCTCGATGCCGACGTCCGCGGCATGAACGTCCGGCCGCGGTTCAACGCGCTGCTGCTCGGCCTGCTCGCCGCCATTGGTCTGGTGCTCGCGGTCACCGGGATCTACGGCGTCATCAACTACTCGGTCGGCCTGCGCACGCGCGAGCTCGGCGTTCGGGTGGCCCTCGGCGCCTCGCCGGCGGCGCTCGGCCGCAGCGTGATCCGGGAAGCGGCGCTGGTCGGGACCGCGGGCGTCGCGGTCGGGCTCGGCCTCTGGCTGATCGTCGGCAAGGGGCTGGCCTCGCTGCTCGTCGGTCTTGGATCGACGGATGTGTCGACGCTGGCTGCGGTCAGCGCGATCCTGCTGGCGGCGACCGTGCTCGCGGCGTGGCTGCCGGCGCGGCGCGCGGTCAGGATCGATCCGGTCGATGCGTTGAGGGCCGAAGGATAGTCGGCAGCCTGCAGGCTGCAGGCGTCAGCCGTGCATCGCCTCGCGGAACCAGTGCAGCGCCGCGTCGGTCGCGACTTCGACCTGGCGCGGTTGATCGTAGAAATCGATCTGATTTCCGTCCGACCACACGAGCTCTTTCGGGCCGCGGACGTCGTCGTGCATGCGGCGAACGTGGTCCGGGAACACGCAGCCGTCCGAGTGCACGAACATGACTGGTGTCGTGACGTGGGCGGCCGACGCCAGGCCGTCGAAGGTGAGCCAGTACCACCACGTCATCTCTGCCATCTCGTTCCGCCACGCCGGGACGGCGCCGCGATCGGCGTTCGCGTAGTAGTCGAGACGGAAGTGCATGCCGGCGCGCTCGTCGCCGTCGGCGTACGCCGGCGCCATCAGCACCTCGCGGCTGGCGGCGTAGCGGTCCATCGCCTGACGCGCACGATCGAGACGCCTCGCGACGCCCTCGGCGCCGCCGTAGAAGGGCGCGACCGAGGCCGGATCGTGAAACCATCCGGCGACGACGACGATCGATCGCAGCGGGACGCCCGCAGCCGCGGCCGCGAGCGTGTACTGCGCGCTCGCGCAGATCGAGAGCGCGGCGATGCGATCCGGATCGACGAACGAGACCGTCTGCAGGTAGGCGACCGCCGCGGCGATGTCGGCGATCTTGCGCGCCGGCATCTCCGCCTGCCGCGGCTCGCCGTGGCTCTCGCCGAAGCCAGAGAAGTCGAACGCGAACGCCGCGGTGCCGGCCTGCGCCAGCCGCCGCGCGTAGGTCGTGGCCATCTGCTCCTTCACCGTGAGCCACGACCCCATCACGATCACGATTGGCTGCGGCGAGTCCGGCACGCCCGCCGGCAGGAAGAAGCGGCCGACGAGCGGCACGCCCTGACTGTGAAACACGACCGACGACTCGACCATCCGACCTCCCGGAATGCGTCAAGCGTCTATCTTGTCCTGAATCGGCTCACTCGATCCTGAGCGCGCGCAGCGGATCGCGCGTCACCGCGCGCAGTGCGGCGAGCCAGCCGGCGGCCGCGGCCGCGCTCAGCAGCAGGACGGCGACGGTCGCGATCACGCGTGGGTCACCGGGCGCGACCCCGAAGAGCAGAGCACCGAGCGCGCGCGCCGACAGCAGGGCGACCGCGACGCCGATCGCCGCGCCGGCGCCCGCCGATCGCATCGCCGACATCACGATCGTCCCGATGACTTCGCCGCGCCGCGCACCGAGCGCGAGGCGGATGCCGATCTCGCGCGTGCGGCGGCGTGCGGCGTAGGCGACGGCGCCGTAGACGCCGACGACGCCGAGGACGAGCGACGCCGCCGAAGCGAGCAGCAGGAGCGCGCCGACGAACGTCTCGTGCGCACGCGCGTGGGACACGATGGCGTCCATCGTCCGCGCCTGTCCCGTCGCCAGTGCCGGCTCGATCTCCGCGACGGCGTGCCTGACGGCGTCCACCAGACGCGCCGGCTCGCCCGCAGATCGGACGGCCAGCGTCATGTTGGTAGGGACGATCGACTGCTCGACCGCGGGCTCGATCACCGGGACGTAGGCGATCTCGACGGCGTTGGCGCGCAGCGACTCCTCACGGACGTCGCCGACGACGCCGGCGATGGTGAAATCGGGCACCGGACCATGGGCCATCGTCACCGCGGTCCCGTCCTCTTCCAGCCGCCGGATCGGCTGGCCGATCGCGCTTCGGCCGGGGTAGAGCCGGCGTGCGAGCGATGCGCTCACGAGCACGGGATACGGCAGTGGCGATGGATCCGCTGGCGAGAGGCTCTGCCCCGCCACCACCGGCGTGCGCATTGTCTCGAAGTAGCCGGGCACGAAGAACTTGAACAACACGGGAGCGGTGGAGGCCTCGATCGGATATTCGTATTCGCGGCCGGCGAGCGGTACGAAGCTCGCCATCGTCGCGCTCTCGACGCCGGGAATCCTGCGCACGCGCGCGACGAGATCGGCGTAGAGGCGTGCATGGCGTCCGGCCAGCCGGCCCGGCATCGCGACGTCGAGCGTCAGCATGCGCTCCGGCGAGAAGCCCAACGGCGCTGCGGTCAGATTGTGGTACGTCCGCATCATCAATCCCGAGCCCACCATCAACGTGAGCGCGAGCGCCATCTGCATCGCGATCGAGACGTCCTGTCCCCACGCCTTCCGCCGGCGCCTGGTCATCCATGCGCCGTCACCGGGGGCTGGGGCGAGCGCAAGACGCCGCTGCCGGCGCGCCGATATCGCTCCGAAGGCGGCGGCCAGCAGTACGGCCAGCGCAAGCACGAAGACCACGGCCGCGGCATCGACACGGATCTCGGCGCTCCGCGGCAGGTCAGCGGGCGCGAGCGCGATCACCGCGGCGATCAGGCCCCGCGCAATCGCCAGCCCGCAGAGCGACGCCGCCGACGTCAGCAACAACGCCTCGATGACGAACAGCCGTCGAATCTGCCGCTGGCTCGCGCCGAGCGCGAGCCGCATCGCGATCTCGGGCCGGCGCGCCTCGGCGCGGACGAGGAACAGGCTCGCGCCGTTCGCGGCCGCAACCATCAGTAGCACCAGCATCCCGCCGAAGAGCGGCCACAGCGCCCGCGCGACGTCGCCGACGACGACGTCCTTGAAGGGCAGGACGATCGGGACCAGACCGAGCTCGGCCATCCGCTCGGGCGTCGCATCGCGATAGACGCCGACGATGCCGGGCAGCAGGCTGACGAGCTCGCTTTCCGCGTCGCGAACGCTCACGCCGTCGCGGAGCCGCGCGATCGTCTTCAGTGTGAAGCTGCGGCCGAAGCTGGCGCTGCGCGCCGGGATCTCGGACAGCATCCAGATTCGCGTCTCCGGATCGGGAAACACGAATCCCTCCGGCATGACGCCGACGACCACGCGCGGGTTGTCGTTGATGCGGATGACGCGGCCGACTACGGCCGGATCGGCGCCGAAGCGCGACACCCAGTAGTCGTGCGACAGCAGGATCGGGATCGTCCACTTCACATTCATGAACCCCGGCCGGCCGTCGTCCTCGGTGAACAACCGGCCGAGCGCCGGGGCCACGCCCAGCGTCTGGAAGACGCCGGCGCCCGCGTAAGTGACCTGCGCGCGTTCGGCCGCGTCGTCGGCTAGGCGCAGGCTCAGCACGCGCGTCTCGTAGTTTCCCGCCGAGACGATCGACCGCGCACGGTCGCGGTAGTGAAAGAAGAGGCCGCTCGAAAGGTCGGCCGCGTCGAGATCGACGCCAGGCACACGACTGCGCAGGACGACGATCCGATCCGCATCGGGAAATGGCAGCGGACGCAGGACGATGCGGTTGACCAGGATGAAGAGCGCGGCGGTCGCGCCAATGCCGACCGCGAGGACCACCAGCACCGTGACCGAGAACCCGGCGCTGCGGCGCAAGCCGCGGCTGCCCTGTCCGACGTCGCGACGCAGGTGATCGAGCCAGCGAACCACCCGCGCCTCACGGTGGGCCTCAGCGGCCTGCGCGGCACCGCCGAACGCGATCAACGCGCGGCGTCGCGCTTCGACGGGCGCGAGCCCCTGCCGCACGAAGTCGTCCGTGGCTTCGCCAAGATGGGCGGCGATCTCGTCCTGGAGATCGCGATCGACGCGCGCGCCGCGCCACCATCCGCGCACGCGCGCGAGCGCGACGCGGAGGCGTCTCACGTCACGTCCTCGGAGATCTTCAAAAAGCGCGCGACGATGCCGGTGGCTTCCTGCCAGGCCGCTTCTTCCTTGCGCAGCTGGGCGCGGCCGGCGCGCGTGAGCGTGTAGATCTTCACCCGCCGCCCGCTCTCCGACTCACCCCACGCCGACGAGATCCAGCCAGTCTCTTCGAGCTTCAGCAGCGCCGGATAGAGCGTGCCCTGGTTGAGCGCGAGCTGATTGCCGCTGATCTGCTCGATCCGCCGCGCCAGCCGGTACCCATGCTGCGGCCCGAGCGCCTCGAGTGTCTTCAGCACCATCAGCCCGAGCGTCCCGTAGAGCACATCCCTTTTGTCTGCAGCCATCAGTTGGCAGACTACACGTTGATGTGTGGGCAGTCAACAGCTTGCGGGCTGCGGGCGGCCGGCGGCGACTGCAGGCCGGAGGCCGCGGGCGGCGGGCGGCGGACTCCGGGCTGGGGTTGGAATCCAGAGATACAGGCGGAAGTCAGTCGAGCGAAGAATCTCGGAACCCGCCGCAGCCAGCAGCCAGCCGCCCGCAGCCAGAAGCCAGCAACCTGCAGCCCGTAGCCCGTAGCCCGGAGGCCGTAGCCCGGAGGCCGTAGCCCGCAGCGCGCCCGCAGCCTGCACAATATCCCGTGCGCTCAACCGTCTGCGTCGTCGGCGGCGGCCCGGGCGGGATGATGCTCGCATTGCTGCTGGCACGCAGAGGTGTGCCGGTGACGCTGCTCGAGGCCCACGCGGATTTCGAGCGGGAGTTTCGCGGCGACACCCTGCATCCGATCATCCTCGAGGTGCTCGATCAGATCGGGCTGGCCGACCGGCTGCATGCGCTGCCGCACGTGAAGTGGTTCGGGCCGTCGCTCGTCACCGACGACGGCCTGGTGACGCTCGCCGACTTCCGGCGGTTGCGGACGAAGTTCCCGTACATCATGCTGGTGCCGCAGGAGCGGTTTCTCGAAGTCCTGGCGGCCGAGGCCGCGAGATATCCGAACTTCACGCTGACGATGCGCGCGCGGGTGGACGCGCTCATCGAAGAGGACGGCGCCGTCCGCGGCGTGCGGTATCGGGATGCCACCGGCGCCATGCAGGAAATCCGCGCCGACCTCACGATCGGCGCCGACGGGCGTTTCTCGAAAGTCCGGCAGCTCGCCGGCTTCGAACCGGTGCCGCTCTCGGATCCGATGGAGCTGCTCTGGTTCCGGCTGCCGCGGCGCGCCGAAGATGCCTCGCTTTTCGATCTGGACACCGCCGCGGGCGCCGCCCGGCCGTTCGCGATCATGAGGGGCGAACGAGGACGCCCGGCCGTGCTCGTCCACCGCGGCGACGGCTTCATCCTCGGCGTGATCGATCGCGTCGATCACTGGCAGGTTGCTTACATCTTCCAGAGCGGCTCGTATCAGGAGCTGAAAGCTGCCGGCATCACGGCGCTGACGCAGTCGATCGCGGCGCGCGTCCCGCGCCTGTCACCGCACCTTGCGGCGCTCACCGACTGGCGGCAGCTCTCGCCGCTCTCGGTCGCGTTCAGCCGCTGCGCTCGTTGGTACAAGCCGGGGCTGCTGCTGATCGGCGACGCCGCCCATGTGATGACGCCGGCCGCCGGCGCCGGGATCAAGTACGCGATCGAAGACGCCGTCGAGGCCGCGAACCTCCTCGCCCGTCCGCTGCTCGAAAAACGCGTCGACGTCGAGCTGCTCGCGAAGGTGCAGCGCCGCCGTGAATGGCCGACGCGGATGATCCAGACCATCGCGGCGTTCAATCAAGCCAACGTGCTGATGCCGGCCTTGGCCCCAGGCGCCGCGCGCGACGGCGGTGCCCCGCGACTCCCGTTACTCGCGCGCCTCTTCCTGAACACGCCAGGACTTCGCAACCTGCCGGCGCGGTTCATCGCCGTCGGGATCAGACGGGTGAGGGTGGAGGAGTGACGGCGGGCTGCTGGTCGCGGGCTGCTGGCTGCGGAAGCATAAACCCTTTTTTTGCCTGCAGACCGTAGGCCGCAGGCCGCAGCCAGCTACCCATCCCCGCGAAGCGTCTCCACGGGAGAGACGTTCATCGCGCGCCGCGCCGGCACGAAGGACGCGGCGACGGCGATGACGGCGACGAGGCCGATCACGCCGAGCCACACCCACGGATCGCGCACGACGACGTCGGGAAACACGGGCGACAGCGCGTCGCCGGTCGCGCTCGCGGCGGCGAGACCGAGCGCCGCGCCGACTGCCGCCATCACGAGCCCGCGGCCGACGACGTCGAACATCAGCCGCGCCGGCGCTGCGCCCAGCGCCAGCCGAATGCCGAACTCGCGCCGCCGCCGCGCCACCCCGTGCGCGATCACGCCGAAGATCCCGATCGACGCGAGGATTACCGCCACCCCGCCGAAGAGCGCCAGCAGCGACAGCGTCAGCTTCGCGTCTTCCGTCGACAGTGCCCGCCACTCCTCCATCGTCCTCGGCATCCACACCGGCTGTTCGGGGTCGATGGCGCGGACGGCATCGGCAAGCACGCGCGGCCCGCGGGTCACGAGGTCGGCGCGGTTCGCGTCGAGACGAGCCACCAGGCCGAGCGAGCCCGCCGGCGACTGACGGATCGGGTAATAGAGAATCGGTTCGGGCGCCAGCATCGGGTTCAGATGTCGCACGTCGCCGACGATGCCGACGACCGTCGTCCAGGGCCGATCGGTGGCCCGGCCGTAGCGGTTGATCCGCCGGCCGACGGCGTCGCCGTTCGGCCAGTACCGGCGCGCCAGTGATGCGCTGACGATCGCGACCTGCGGTGCGTCGAGCGTGTCGCGGGCGTCGAACGCGCGGCCCGCCACCATCGGAATGCCGAGCGCGTGGAAGTAGCCGTCGCTCACCGTTCGGGTCTGAGCATTGGGCAGGCCGGCAGCGGACGGGGCGCGGCCTTCGACGGCGAAGGTCGAGTCGTTGGTCGATCCGCTGAGCGGCAGGATCGACACCGCGCCGACGGCGGTCACGCCGGGTTCCTGAAGCAACGCCTGCTCGAGGCGATCGACGAACGCGACCTGCGCCGGCACCGCCGGATAGCGAACCGGCGACAGCGCCACGCGCGCGGTGACGACATCGCGGGTCACGAAGCCGACGTCGGTGGCGAGCACGCGTGCGAAGCTCCGCGCTGCATAGCCGCCGGCGACGAGCAGCGCCACGGCGGCAGCGACCTGCGCGGTGGCGAGCGCGGTGCGCATCCGTCGAGTGCCGGCGTCGGTGACGCTGCGGGTGCCGCGGAGCAGATCGACGGTCTCGGCGCCGCCGCCGCGGAGGGCGCTCACCAGCGCAGCGAGTGCGCCAGCCGCAGACGTCATCCCCAGCGCGAACGTCAGGGCGCGGGCATCGAGCAGCAACGAGGCGGGCCGCGGCACGCCATCCGGCAGCCAGTGCTGCAGCGCGCCGTACAGCCACTCGGCGCCGATCAGGCCGGCCGCGCCGCTGACGCCGCCGACGAGCAGACCTTCGCACACCGACCGCAACAGCAGAAGCCGCCGCGACGCGCCGAGCGCGATGCTCACCGCCCGTTCGTGACGGCCGTCCAGGTGGCGCGCGATCAGCAGGCCGGCGACGTTCGCACAGCCCAGCAGCATCAGTGCCGTGACGGCGACGCCCAGGATCGAGAGCGCCGCGTCGACGCCGCTCGCGAGCACGTCGCGGAGGGGTTTGACGCCGGCACTCCAGCCGCTGCCGGCGGGATAGTTCCCGGGGTACTCGCGCTGCAAGACTCGCGCGATTTCGCGGATCTCGCTGCCGGCCTGCGCGACGCTGACCCCGTCGGCGAGACGTGCCACCATCCAGCGAGTGTGCGCGCCGCGATTGGGACGCTCGGTGGCGAGCACCGGAAGCCAGACCTCGACCGCCTGCGACGGAAACTGAAAAGCTGCCGGCATCACGCCGACGATGGTGCGCGGACCGGCATCGGTCGCAAGCGGGCGACCGACGACGGCGCGGTCGCCGCCGAACCGGCGAATCCAGAGGCCGTAGCTGATCACGGCGACGTCGGCGCCGGTTCGCACTTCGTCGGCAGTGAAGGCGCGGCCAAGTTCGGGCGGCAGGGCAAACACGTCGAAGAACGATGCGGTGACGCGCGTGCCCTGAATCCGCTCCGGCACTCCTCCGGCCGCGCTCAGATTGAGATTCACGCTCGAGTAGAGCGCGGTGGATTGAAACGAACGCGCGCGCTGCCGGTAGTCGTCGTACTCGGGCACCGAGACGCTGGCGTGCGGGAACCCGTCCCAGATGTTGCCGATGGAGACGAGCTGACGGTCATTCGGGTACGGCAGCGGCCGGAGCAGGGCGGCGTCGGCGATCGCAAAGACCGCGATCGTGAGGCTCGCCGAGACCGCGAGGGTCACGCCGACGGCGACGAACATCGCCGGCCGGCGCCGGATGCCGCGCCACGCCGCGGCAAGCTCGGCGAAGGTGTCTGCGGCGAAGCCGCGTCCGCCGCGCCGAGCGCGGTCGTCGCCTCGCGCGCCGATGCCGCCGCGGCAGAGGTCGCGCGCGGCCCGAATCGCCGCCGCCACGGACCCGCGGGCGGGCGTGGGGTACTGCGCCGCCAGGTCGGCGCCGAACCGCGACCGGAACTCGCGCGGATAGCAGCGCAGCCAGAACGTGATCCACGCCGCCCACCAGTCGCGCCGGGCTGCCATCATTTCGCTCCTTTGACGGGCTGCCGGACGAGCGGCGCGACGGCGCGCCAGAGCATCGACGCCTGCTCGCGTGCTACGCGCCGCCCGAGCGGCGTGATGCGGTAGTAGGTCCGGCGCTCGTCGCCGGACGGGCGCGCGGCCTCGGGCACTTCCTCCAGCCAGCCGGCGCGATCCAGGCGATAGAGCACGCGATACAGATCGCCCGGCCGCACCCGCACCTGCCCGCCGGTGCGGTCGTCGAGCGCCTGCGCGAGCGCGTAGCCGTGCATCGGGCCCTCACCGAGAATCACCAGCACCAGGAGATCGGTGGTGCGCAGCGCACCGGGGTCGCGGGTTGTACGCATGATGCGTACATTATACGTAGATTGCGTACAGTTGGTTGGCGGCGGGCTACGGGCTGCAGGCCGCGGGAAAATCCCCGACGCGGGGCAACGGCCGGCAGCCGGT
>DASTCC010000591.1:0-5659 GCA_035711465.1 Vicinamibacterales bacterium | reverse complement strand
GCGGATCGTCGATCATCACCACGCGCTTGAACCCAAACTCGTTGTCCGGCGCGAAGGCGTCGATGAGCTGCTTGACCGGCGCGTACACGGTGCGAAACACCGGCACCTTCAACAGCAGCTCCTCGCCGCGCTGCAGCACCCGCCGGCCGAAGACGTTGGTCGCGATCGCGCCGACGAGCAGCACCAGGGCCGCGGCGAAGAGCACGCCGACGCCGGGAATGTGCCGGCCGAAGATCTCCTCGCTGAGCCCGCTCGTCCGCTCGTCCGCAAAGCGCACCAGCCAGACGAGCGCGACGACGCTCACCACGAGCGGCACGGTCACGAACAGGCCGGCGATGAACCGGCGGCGGACCCACAGCAGCATGCCCTGTCACCCCGCCAGCCAGATGAACGTCACGATCGCCAGCGCCAGCCGATACCACGCGAACACGTCCAGCCGATGACTGGCCAGGAAGCGGACGAAGTACTTCACGGCCGCGTAGCCGACGACCCCGGAGGTGACGACGCCGACCACGATGAGCGCGATCTCGGCGCGCCCGAGCGCCAGCCCGGGGAGATCGAGCGCTTCTTTGGCCGCCGCGGCCACGATGATCGGCGTGCTCATCACGAACGTGAAGCGCGCCGCCGCATCGCGCCGCATCCCGAGCGCCATGCCGGTCGCGATCGTCGCCCCCGAGCGGGACACGCCGGGAATCATCGCCGCCGCCTGGGCCACGCCGATCGCCAGCGCCCCGCCGAGTGACAAGCGCTCCTCGCCGTGCCCCTGGACGCCGAGCCGCTCGATCGCAAACAACAGCAGGGCGCCCACCGCGAGCGCGATCGCCGCGACGAGAGGCGTGCGCATCGCCTGGATGCCGTCGTTGAAGAGCACGCCCGCCAGCACCGCCGGAACCGTGCCGATGCCGACCAGCCACAACCGCCGCGCCCGTGCGTCGCCCGGCCCGCGCGCCGCGAACGGCACCGCCTGAATCAGACCGGCGATGTCGGCGCGGAAGAACAACAGCACCGCGCCGAGCGTGCCGACGTGGCAGGCCACGTCGAACGCCAGATAGAACGCGGGATCGCCGGCCGATTCGCCGAAAAACGCGCGCGCGAGGATGAGATGCGCGGAGCTCGAGACCGGCAGGAACTCGGTCAGCCCCTGCACGACGCCGAGCAGCGCGGCTTCCGCGAACGTCACGCCGGCCGCGGGCCCGACGTCACCCGCGCGCCCGCTTGGCGCTCCGCCGCGCCGACTGCGCGTCGGCTTGCGACTGCGCCACGCTCTGCGCCGCCATCGACCTCTCGCCGCCCTGCAGGATGATCGCGATCGCCGCGGCGATGAACACGGTCGAATAGGTGCCGACGACGATGCCGACCAGCATCGTGAACGCGAACGCGCGCAGCACCTCGCCGCCGAACAGGAACAGCGCGAACACCGACAGGAACGTGGTGCCGGCGGTGAGCACCGTCCGCGACAGCGTTTGATTGACGCTGGTGTTGACGATCTTCGCCAGGCTCTCGCGCCGCATCATCCGCTGGTTCTCGCGGACGCGGTCGAAGATGACGATGGTGTCGTTCACCGAGTAGCCGGTGATTGTCAGAATCGCGGCGACGACGTTCAGCGACAGGTCGTAGCCGAACCACGTCAGCATCGCCAGCGTGATCAGGATGTCGTGGAAGACCGCGACGATGGCGCCGGCGGCGAAGACGAAGTTGAAGCGGAAGCCGATGTAGACGAGGATGCCGGCGAGCGCAGTCAGCGTCGCATAGATGCCCTTGCGCTGCAGGTCCTTGCCGATGGTCGGGCCGACGACTTCGCTGCCGATGATCTCGAACTCGCCGACGTTGGCGGACTTCAGCAACTGGACGGCCTGGGCGCCGGG
This sequence comes from Vicinamibacterales bacterium, assembly GCA_035711465.1. GTDB lineage: Bacteria > Acidobacteriota > Vicinamibacteria > Vicinamibacterales > SCN-69-37 > DASTCC01. The sequence goes on along the minus strand of DASTCC010000591.1, from coordinate 3,794 downwards.
CGCGTCGAGGCTCGTGCCCGACTCTTCCTGCACGGTGAGCGGCAGACGAATCTGATAGTCGAACGTGCCGGCCGGCGAGCCGTACATGCGCTGCACGACCTTGTCGCCGGGCAGCCCCGCCAGCGCCTGCCGCAGGTTGTCCTCGGGAATCTCCTGATTGAACCGCAGGACGATCGCCGTGCCGCCGGTGAAGTCGATGCCGAGCGGCAGCGAGCCGCGCGCGATCACCGTCAGCAGGCCGGCGCCGATCACGATCGCCGAGGCGGCGATGGCGACCCACCGCCACTTCAGGAAGTCGATGTTGGTGTTGGCAAGAATGCGCATGACGCGTTGACTCCGAAGCCTAGATGCTCAGCTGCGCCGCGCCGGCGGGCTTCCGAGAGAGGATGAACTCGAACAGCGTCCGCGACACGAACACCGCCGTGAACACGTTGGCCAGGAGGCCGAACACCAGCGTCGTCGCGAACCCGCGGATCGGCCCGGTGCCGAACTGGAACAGGAACGCCGCGGCAATCAGCGACGAGACGTGCGTGTCGACGATGGTGATGAAGACGCGGTCGAAGCCGGCGGCGACCGCCTGGCGTGCGCCTTTCTTGGTCGCCAGTTCCTCCCGAATCCGCTCGAAGATCAGCACGTTCGAATCGACGCCCATGCCGATCGTCAGGATGAAGCCGGCGATGCCCGGCAGCGTCATGGCGGCGCCGAGGTAGGCCATGATGCCGAGCAGGATGATCAGGTTCAGCGCGATCGACAGGACCGCGTTGAACCCGGCGCCGCGGTAGTAGATGAACATGAACAGCGTCACCAGCGCCAGGCCGCCGATGGACGCCAGGATGCCGGCGCGGATCGAGTCCTCGCCGAGGGCCGGGCCGATCTCACGGCGCTCCTGCACCGTCAGCGAGGCCGGCAGCGCGCCCGATCGCAGCACCAGCGAGAGGTCCTGCACTTCCTTCTGGGTGAACCGGCCGGTGATCCGCGCTTCGGCCGAGGGAATCGGCCCTTCGATCACGGGCGCCGACCGGACCCGGTTGTCGAGCACGATCGCAAGCTGCTTGCCGACGTTGGCCGCGGTCACGCGGCTGAACTTCTCGACGCCCTGGCTGTTGAGCGTGAAGCTGACCGCGGGCTGATTGAGCTCGTCGGTCGTCGGCCGCGCCGTGCGCAGGTCGTTGCCGGTGACGGCGGCGACCCGGTTCACCAGGTAGAAGCCGCTCGACGTGCCGCTGCCATCGGGGACGACCAGCATGTCGTCCGGCACCTTGCCGCCGTAGCTCGAGAGCAGCGTCGCCTCGTCGGGCGCCGGGCCGGCGACGACGAGCTTCAGCTCGAGCTTGGCGCTCGACCGAATCAGCTCCTGCACCCGGGCAACGTCGGTCACGCCCGGCAGCTCGACCACGATCTGATCGTTGTTGTTGCCGTAGGTCTGGATGATGGGCTCGGCGACGCCGTACTCGTTCATCCGGCGATCGATCGTCTGCAGCGCCTGGTTGACCGCCTCGATGCGGTTCTGGACCTGGAGGTTCGGCCGCATCCGGAACACGTAGGCGCCGCCGCCCTGCGCCTCGCGGTCGTAGACCAGGCCGACCTGGCTGTCGGCGAGGGTGCGGAATTGCGCGTCCTTGTCGGCCGGGACGCCGGTGACGGTGAAGTCGGTAATCGAGGTCGGGCGGCTCTCGACCGTGATGCCGGCGTCGCCGAGCGCCACGCGCAGCTGCTCGGCGGTCGTCTCGGTCTCGAGCTTCAACGCATCGTCGGTGTGGACCCTCATGACGAGGTGGACGCCGCCCTGGAGGTCGAGCCCGAGCTTCACTTTCTGGCTCGGCGGCACGAAGGACCAGAGGCCGAGCGCCGTGACCGCGACGATCACGATGAGTTTCCAGCGAAGGTTCTTGTACATGGCGTGATGGCAGTGCGCGCCGGTCTAGTTGCCGGCCGTTTCGGGCGGCACGACGGGCTCCTGCCCCTGGTAGCCGCCGATCGAGGCGCGCGCGACCTCGATCCGGACTTTGTCCGCAATCTGAAGCTGGACCGAGACGTCCGAGACCCGCGTGACGGTGCCGTAGATCCCGCTCGTCGTGATGACCTTGTCGCTCACCTTCAGGCCGGCCTGGAACTCCTGAATCTTCTTCTGCCGGCGCCGCATCGGCAAGAGCACCAGCACATAAAAGATGAGGATCATGAGGGCAAACGGAATCAGGCCTGCCCACACGTTCTGCTGGGCGCCGGGCTGCGCCATCGCGATGACAAACGGATAGCCGAGGGTCTGAGTCATTTAGAGCGATTGCCGGCGGGAATAGGCTTCGAGGAACTCGCGCTTGAGACGATCGAACGTTCCGATCTCAATAGCCTTCCTAATCCGCTCCATCGTGTCAAGGTAAAAGTACAGATTATGCAGTGTGTTAAGGGCCGCCGCGGTCATCTCGCCGGCCACAAAAAGGTAGCGCAGGTAGGCCCGCCCGTGCCGGCGGCAGGTCGGGCAGCCGCAGGTCGCCTCGATGGGCCCGTCGTCCTCGGCGAACCTCACGTTCTTGATATTGATGGGGCCGCCGCGGGTGAAGAGCTGGCCGTTCCGGGCGTTCCGGGTCGGCAGCACACAATCGAACATGTCGATGCCCCGGGACACGGCCTCGAAAAGGTCCACCGGCGTGCCGACCCCCATCAGATAGCGGGGGCGATCCTCAGGCAGCTGCGCCGCCGTGTGGGCCGTGACTTCGTACATCGCCTCGGTCGGCTCCCCGACGGACAGGCCGCCGAGGGCGTAGGCTTCGAACCCGACCTCGAGCGTCCCGGCGACGCTGCGATCGCGGAGCGCCCGGTACGTGCCCCCCTGGATGATGCCGAATTGCGCCTGACCGGGATTCGATCGCGTGACGCCGTCGATCGGGCCGTTGGCAATCTTCAGAAAGCGATCGCGGCCGCGGCGCGCCCATCTCAGCGTGCGCTCGGCGGCGGCCGCGACGTCGTTCTCCGACGCAGGCCAGCTCGGACATTCGTCGAACATCATCGCGATGTCCGATCCGAGACGCGCCTGGATGTCGGTCGCGAGCTCGGGCGTCAGCGCGAGCCGGCGCCCGTCGAGATGCGACTGGAAGACGACGCCGTCTTCGGAGAGCGTGCGGCGAGCCGCCAGACTGAAGACCTGATAGCCGCCCGAGTCGGTGAGGATCGGACGCGGCCAGCCGATGAAGCGATGCAGCCCGCCGGCGCGCGCGATCAGATCGTCGCCGGGTCGCAGATGCAGATGGTAGGTGTTGGCGAGCAGGATGTCGGCGCCGAGTGCTTCGACCGCGTCCGCGGTCAGGCTCTTGATCGCGCCGCGCGTGCCGACGGGCATGAACGCCGGCGTCGGCACGACGCCGTGCGGCAGCGTCAGCGTCCCGGCTCGCGCCGCGCCGTCGCGATGGTCGACGCGGAATCCGAAGTTGCCGGTCACCCGCGTAGCCTATAATGACTGCCCGCCGCGCGCCGCGCCGGCGGCGCGTTCGCGCTCGCGCGAACCGGGCGGCGCGTCTCGCGCCCACGCGAGATCGACGCGGCGACGACACCCGTGACACGAGTCAAGCGACTACGCGTAGGCGTTCTGTACGGCGGCCGATCGGGCGAACATGAAGTCTCGCTGGCGTCGGCCGCGGCCGTCTTTGCCAATCTCGATCGTCATCGCTACGAACCGATCGCCATCCGCATCGAGAAGGACGGCCGCTGGGTGCTCGCCGATCGTCCGCCCTCGGCGTCGTCGGCCGCCGAGGTGATCGAGCAGGTGCGCGGCGACGCGTCGCGGCGCAGCGGCCGCGAAG
>DASTCC010000590.1:0-2945 GCA_035711465.1 Vicinamibacterales bacterium | reverse complement strand
GAGGCGGCGCTGCGAGAAGATCCGCGCGTCAGCGGCTGGGCCGATCTGCGCTACTTCGCCGAGGTCGGATCGACCAACGACATCGCGCTGCAGCTGGCGGCGGCAGGCGCCCGTGAAGGGACCGCCGTCCTCGCCGAGGTGCAGCGATCGGGTCGCGGGCGGCGCGGCCACGTCTGGCATTCGCCGCCGGGAACGGGCGTCTACCTGAGCGCCATCGTGCGGCCGCACTCGTCAGCGCTGCAACTGGTCACGCTCGCCGCCGGCGTCGCCGCGGCCCGCGCGATCGCGGCGCTCACCGCGTTGCCGATCGAGCTCAAGTGGCCGAACGACGTCGTCATCGGCCGGCCCTGGCGCAAGGTCGGCGGCGTGCTGTGCGAGGCGACGGGCAGCGCCGGCCGTATCGACGCGGTCGTGATCGGCATCGGTTTGAACGTCGGCGAGGAGGCCTATCCGCCCGAGCTCGCCGGGCGCGCGACGTCGCTCGAGAGCGAGCTCGGCCGCGAGGTCGATCGCGATCGCGTCGTCGTCGAGCTGCTGGCGCAGCTGCGGGAGATCGCGGGCCGGCTGGGCGACGCCGACGCGTCGTGGGTGCCGGAGGCGTGGCGCACGTTCGGGCGCGCCGGACTGGGCGGCGCGCCGGTACGATGGCGTGAGGCCGAGGTCGAGCGGCGCGGCCTGGCGCGCGACCTCGACGCCGACGGGGCACTGGTCGTGGACGCGAACGGCGTGCGGACGCGCGTCATCGCCGGAGAAGTGACGTGGGAACGGATGTCGTGAACGGGCCAGTCGAGGCCGGCGGCGCGGTGGACGTCGGCGAGTACTGCCGGCAGGTCGAGGCGCACCTGACCAAAGTCAACGGCGGCCATCTCGTCCGCATCGTCGGGCCCGGCTTCGAGCTGGTGCGCGGCTGGGCGATCGACGGGATTCCGCTGCGGGTCGTGCTTGGCGCCATCGATCAGAAAGCGGCGCGGCACGCGCTCGGCTCGTCGGATCGGCCGCTGCGGATCGAGTTCTGCGAGGGCGACGTGCGCGCGATCTTCGATCGGTGGCGGCGCGCGGTCGGCGTGTGGTCCGGGGAGGAACCGGCGACGAGCGAGACGCCGGCAGTGGCTGACGCCGCACCCGACGATCGGCGTCAGCCGTCGCTCGCCAAGCACCTGCAGCGCGCCATCGATCGCCTGACGCGGGCCGGCAGCGTCGTCGACGCGCCCGAGCCGCTCCGCAACGCGATCGACTCGACGCTCGCGGAGATCGTCGAGATGCGCGAAGCGTCGAAGCACGCGCGCGGTCCGGCTCGCGACGCGTTCGTCGCGCGGCTGGCGCCGCTCGATACGGCGCTGCTCGCGGCCGCGCGCGGTGTTGCCGCGCCGGACGTGATCAGCGCCCTCGAGCGTGAAGCGGCCGACGAGCTGGCGCCGTATCGCGTCCGCCTCGACGGCGCGGCCTGGTCGCACGCGATGCAGGTCACCGTCGATCGCCTCCTGCGCGAGCACTTCCTGCTGCCGACGCTGGAGCTCTGAGGGCGCGATGGCGGTGCGTCCCGGCGACACCATCGATCTCGCGATCGACCGGCCCGTCGCCGGCGGCCGGATGCTGGCGCGCGCCGAAGGACGCGTCGTGCTCGTGTCCGGCGCCATTCCTGGCGAGACGGTGCGCGCGCGCGTGACGCGCGCGGACAGGCACGTCGCGATGGCGCAGACGATCGAGGTGCTTGCGCCAAGCGCCGATCGCCGCGCTGCCGGTGCCGATCCCGACTGCGGCGGCCTGCTGTTCAGTCACATCGACTACGCGCGCCAGCTCTCACTCAAGGGCGAGATCGTGCAGGACGCATTTCGGCGGCTGGCGCGGCACCCGCTCGAGCAGCCGCCGGCGGTTCGTGGCGCGACCGATAGCGGCTACCGTCTGCGGGCGCGGCTCCACGTGCGTGACGGCCGCGTCGGCTTTTTTCGCGAGGGCACGCATCAGATTTGCGACGCGGCGATGACGCGTCAGCTGCTGCCCGAGTCGCATCAGGCGGTCGACGCCGTCGTGGCCAGGCTCGGTGCGCGGCTCGGCGACGTGGAGCACATCGTCGTGGCGGAGAATATTCGGGCGAGCGAGCGCGTGCTGCACCTGGTGCCGCGCGAGGGCGTTCGGATCGATCCCGCCGCTCTGCCGTCGGATGCGGTGCCGGGCGTGACCGGTCTGACGATCGCGGCCGGCCCGCGCATCGCTGTTGTCTCCGGCACTGCGACGGTTACCGACACCGCCGCCGATCTGGCGCTCGACGACGTCATCGACGCGAGCGCGAAATGGACGCGTCACGCCGCGGCGTTCTTTCAGGGTCATCGGGCGCTCGTCGGCGCGCTGGTCCGGCACGTCGTCACCGCGGCGACCGGCGATCGCGTCGTCGATCTCTATGCCGGCGTCGGATTGTTCTCGATCGCGCTGGCGGCGCGCGGCGCGTCCGTGGTGGCCGTCGAGGGGGATCGCACGAGCGGCGCGGATCTCACCGCGAACGCGGAGCCGTGGGCGGATCGAGTGCTGGTGGCTCGGCAGTCGGTGGAGGAGGCGACAGCGCGGCGGCCCGGTGAGACGCCGGACACCGTCGTGGTGGATCCGCCGCGCACCGGCGCGTCGAAGGCGGCGATCGAGGGCCTCATCCGCTGGCGCGCGCCGCGCATCGTCTACGTCTCGTGCGATCCGCCGACGCTGGCCCGCGATGCGGCGCGGTTGTTCGAGGCCGGGTACACGCTGGCCGGCCTCGAGGCGTTCGACATGTTTCCGAACACGCCGCACGTCGAGACGGTGGCGGTGTTCGAGCGGTAAGAGTGTCGGTGCGGCGGAAGCTGTCAAGCAGAATCCGCACGACCGCTGTCCCTGTTGTCCTTTCGTGCACCACGTTCCCTCAGCTCGGCGTTCCGAAATGACGTCGCCATCGCGGTCGCGGCTTGGAACTCCAGGTC
>DASTCC010000589.1:0-4293 GCA_035711465.1 Vicinamibacterales bacterium | reverse complement strand
GCACCTTCGATACCGGCTGCTCGAACGACGTGCGGTGGTGCACGACCTCGGTCTTGTTCTCGGAGCGCGTGACGGTCCGGTTGATGAGCGTCGCCGAAGACGGTCCGGCCACGGGCGTGCCGCTCGCGTCGCGGCGAGGTGTCCGATCCACGGCGTGCGGCGTCCGCACTCTCGCGACGCGGTCCGCCGCGGCCCGATGTGCGGCAAGGCCGGCGGACGGCGTGACGAGCGGGCCGCGGGAGACGAGCACGCTCGCCGCCCGTGACGTGCGCAGTCGGGTGATGACGTCGCGGAGCGTCGTCTCGACCGAAGTGCGCCGATCGATCGCCGGCGCGACAGCCGCATCGTGAGGGCGCACCGGCCGCAGCGATGGTGGCCTCTCCCCCGCGGCGGCCGACCGTCGGCTCACGTCGGCCATCGCCATCGGCTGGACCTCGGCGCGTCTTGCGACAAGCGCCAACGGCGGCGCGCCTCGACGTCGCGAGACCGCGCTGGCGATCGGCTGGACGTCCAGGCGCCAGGACCGGGCATCGACGAGCCAGGTCGGCCACGAGAAGTCGAGCGACAGCGCCAGGCGGAACTCGTTCCTCACGGTCCGGCCCACCGGTGCCGCGGCCGGCTCGGACGACGGCGGACGACGCGCCAGCACCAGCGCGACACGCGGGCGGACCAGCCTCTCGATGCAGCTGCGGCGGCCGATCACCCGGCGCCACAATCCACCGCTGAACGTCCGTATCCGGCTTCGCCGCGGAATTGACGTCATCCTCTGGTCACTCCGTCATGCGCGAACTCGACGCTCTCGACGAGCACGGCGCCGGCCGTCGCGTTCAACGACGCGCCCGACCACTTCACCGGAAACGCCTTCTCGAACACCCACCGCCACACGTCCTTGCCGCCCACGTCGATCAGCACCACGTTGATCTGCCGCTTCTCGATGCGGCCATTGACCACGTCCTGATGCCACTGCCAGAGCTCGGTCGCGTCGGCGAGGCCGCGCTTGAGCGTGAGGTTCGGGTACTTGGTGACGGTCGCGAGCTTGTGCGTGTGGGTGTTCTCGCCGCCCTCGCGGAAGTCCTCCAGCGTGACTTCGCGATCGAGGCCGGCGATCTCGCTGAACCCGCCGACCTGCAGGCCGAGGATCTCGACGCGAAATCGAAAGCCCCCGTATGGATCGAGATCCCTGGTCGCCACGATCGATCCCTAGAGGTCGAAGACGTTCTTGCGCTCGCCGTTGCGATCGCGGTTGATGCGCGAGATCTCTTCACACCAGCGCCGGCGATCGCCGTGCGGAAGCTGCATGATCTCGGTCCACGGCCAGTGAAAGTGATAGGCGATGAAGGCCATCTCCTCGTGCAGCTCCTTCAAGGGATAGCCCTTCATGCTTCCCCCAGGTCGTCGAACCTCACGTCGAAGTGGTGTTCGCACTTGGGGCAGACCGCCGGCGCGCTGTAGGCGCCGTCGCCGTTGAGCTTCTGGTAGAGCGCCTGCAGGTAGGTCAGGTCCGACGCATACAGGCCTTCGATCACGCCTGGATGAATGCTGCCGAGGCCGCCGAGCCGCGTGACCACGCGCGACAGCAGGATCACCGTCAGGTACGCCGGGTTCTGCTGGACGCGCGCGTCCTTGAGCGGCAGGATCTCGTCGGCCGCAGTGGCCAGGCGCATCACGCCGTCCTTGTGCAGCACGCCGTCGCCGGCCAGATAGCCCTTCGGCAGCGTGAACGGGATTTCGGTTTCGAATGCCATGGTGCCCTCGCCTGGCGCGCGGCGCCGCCTACGCCGTGCGCACGACGCCTTCGTTGACGAGCTCGAGCGTTTCGATCGAGACGTCGTTGCCCTTCGCGTTCAGATCCATCGGGTCGTACTTCGACGGCCACGCCTCGGTGATCTCGAACCGCGCCTTGTCCTTGCCTTCCTCGTCGAGGACGACGATGGCGACGGTGACGCGGCGGATCTTGCCGGCGACGACGTCCTTGTACCAGGCGTAGAGATCCATCGAGTCGGTGATGCCGCGCTTGAGCGTGACGTTGCCGTACTTGGTCAGCCCGGGCAGCTTCTTGACGTGGGTCGGGTCGTCGCCGTCGCGGTAGTCGATGGCGTCGGTGGTGATGTCGAAGCCGGTCACTTCGCTGAAGTGGGCCTCGTTGATGCCGCCGATTTCGAGGCGGAAGCGGAAGTTCCGCAGGGGATCGCGTCTCATGTGTCGTCTCCGTGGATGTGCCTGCCGCGATCGCTAGAGCTCGACCGAGGTCGCGCTGCTCGTCAGCTGCGCGATCCGGAAGATCACGAACTCCGCCGGCCGCACCGGGGCGACGCCGATGACGACGATCAACCGGCCGTTGTTGATGTCGTCGTCGGTCATCGTGCTGCGGTCGACGCGAACGAAGAACGCTTCCTCCTCGGTCGCGCCGAGCAGCGCGCCGGCGCGGAACTGCGTCCGCAGGAATTCGGTGATCGTCTGCTTCACCCGCGCCCACAGGCGCTCGTTGTTGGGCTCGAACACGACCCACTGCGTGCCGCGGAAGATCGAGGCCTCGAGGAAGATGAACAGACGCCGGACGCTGACGTACTTCCAGAGCGTGTTGTCCGACAGGGTGCGCGCGCCCCAGACGCGCCGGCCGCGACCCGGAAACGCCCTGATCACGTTGACGCCCCTCGGGTTGAGCACGGCCTGGGCGCCGTCGGTGACCTCGAACTCGAGCTGCAGGGCGCCGCGCACGATCTCGTTCGCCGGCGCCTTGAACACGCCGCGCTCGATGTCGGTGCGCGCGTAGATGCCGGCGACGTGGCCGCCCGGCGGCACGAACTTCTGCGGACCGCCGCCGCTGTCGAAGATCCTGATCCACGGGTAATAGAACGCCGCGTAATGGCTGGCGCGGAATCCCGCCGGCGCGCCGCTGCGCGGATCGAGCGTCGCCGCCTGTGCCTGGTTCTTCGGCGTGTCGAGGATCGCGAACCGGTACTTGTTGATCTCGCAATGCGTCATCAACTCGTCAGGCAACCCCTGCACCGCCGACGCGTTCGGCGAGTAGAGAATCGCGGTCTCCTCGAACGCCGGCTCCTTGAGCGCCGCCAGGCCGCTGCGCTTGTCGGTCGCGGTCGGTTCGAGCCGCCCGCGGTAGTCGGTCAGATCGAGGTCGCCGGCGCCGTTCGAACCGCCGGCCAGGAACGTCAGGTTCCCCGGCGCCGGGTTGGCCGTGCCGACCTTTCGCACCCGGATCAGATTCGACACGTTGTTGATGCGCTTCTCGACCGAGTTCGACGACGCATCGGCGAGCGTCACTTCGTCGAAGTCCTCGGTGAGCTGCGGCGGCGCCTGCTTGCGAAGCGCGTCCTTCACGGCGTCGGTCAGCTCCGATTCCGGCGTCAGCGGATCGACCGGCGCGGCCGGCCGTTCCCGCCAGTAGTGCACCTGCACGCGGAACTGGTTGGCGCTGCCGTCCGACGACGGCTTGATCCGGAACGCGATGTTGTCGCCCCAGACGCCTTCGCCGACGGCGGTGATCTCGAGCGGCCCGACGGTCAGCGTCGAGGCCACCGCGGCCGCGCCCTGGCCGATGCGGACGATCCGGCAGACGACGCACCGCTGGCCGCCGTTGGCGAAGAAGCCTTCCGCGGCGTACGGCATGAACTTCTCCGCGCCGAAGAAACCGCCGAAGATGCGCTGGTACTCCGGGAAGCTCGTCACCAGCTGCGGATACGTGGGGCCGCGCTCGGTTTCGCCGAGGAAGGCCGCGGTGCTCGTCGAGACGCCTTCGATCGGCTTGGCGCCGATCTCGATCTCTTCGATGTAGACGCCGGGAGTCAGGTACTCTGGCATGATTCGCCTCGCTCCTTACCTGCTGCTGGGACCGCAGCGCGAGCACTTCACCTTCTTCACGCGAGCCTCGAGCCGCGCGGCGAGTGACGCCTCGTCACTCTCGACCTTCTTCTTGATCAGGTCGCGATTGTTCGTCGTCTTCGAGACCGCGTCGTCCTTCTGCGCCTTCTCCGCTTCCTTGCGCAGCAGGTGCTCCCAGGCGCAGCAGAGCAACGCCTTCAGGTCGTCGACGCTCACCGCCGACGGATGCCAGTCGCCCGGCTCACACCCGATGCGCCGCGGCGGCTGCGGCGGCTGCGGCGGCGCCTGTCCACCGTAGCCGCCGCCAGGCGGCGGAGGTGGAACTTGTCCACCGTAGCCGCCGCCAGGCGGCGGAGGGGGATAGCCGCCGGTCGGCGAAGGTGGAACTTGTCCACCGTAGCCCCCTGGGGGCGAAGGTGGAACTTGTCCACCGTAGCCGCCGCCAGGCGGCGG
>DASTCC010000588.1:0-9244 GCA_035711465.1 Vicinamibacterales bacterium | reverse complement strand
GCCAGCGTCCGCGAGCGCTCGCGCAGGTGGGCGAGAAAAGCCGGCGAGGCCGACGCGCCTTCGCTGAAATCCGGGCTGCGCCGGTCGATGCCGACGAGCCGGGCGCCGTCAGCCGTGCCGGCGAGCGGCCGCAGTGTCATCGCGTTCAGCGCGCTGAAGATTGTCGCCACGGCGCCGATGCCGATGGCGACCGCGCCGATCGCCATGAGCGCAAACGCGGGCTGCCGGCGCAGCCCGCGGACGGCAAGGCGGGCATCGACCGCCATCTCGCGCACGACCCCGGCCATACGCTCGCGCACGGAAGCCATCGGACGCGGGGCCGACGCTCGCCGCTCGCGCCACGCGGCCGCGGTCATCCGCACCGCCGTCCAGATCCAGAGCCGCATGACGCCCAACCGTCCGGCCCGGCGACGCACGTCGTCGCGCTGGTCGACGAACGTGTCGTGCATCGCGTCGCCGAAGCCGTCGCGAAAGGCACGCGGAAACAACGCGAGCAAGACGTCGAACGCGCGCGATCGACGCGCCGCGCCGCTCACGACGACCACCGCTTCGTGAGCTCGCGTGTCGTCGCGGCGTTGACCAGTCGCCGTAACCGCTCGATCTCTGCTGCGAGGACGCGGCCGCCGAGCGCCGTCAGCCGGTAGTAGCGCCGTCGCTCGCCGTTCGCGTCGTCGGCCGGCTTACGGCCCGACTCGGCCACGAGGCCGTCGTCGAGCAGCCGTTTGATCACGCGATACAGGTTGCCGGCGTCGAGGACGAGCAGACCCGAGGTGTGCGCCTCGATCGCCTGAACGAGGCCGTAGCCGTGGCGTTCGCCGGCGGCGAGCGCGAGCAGCACTTCGAGGTCGACCGGCTTCAGCGGCAGATGTGCGACGGCGTCGTCTCCCATGGGCGTGTAGTTAAATTAACCATACGAAGCCGTCTCGCGTCCGGTTCAGCCGCTCGCGCGCCGCCGGATGGCCGCCAGACCGCGTGGCATAATCACGGGGTGGCGCTGCTCCGTTTCGCGTCGCTCATCGTGATCGGCGCCTGGGTGAGCGGCCTCGCAATCATCGGATTCGTCGTCGCACCGACGACCTTTGCGGTCCTCGACGACGCGCACGGCGGTCGTCAGCTGGCCGGCCGCATCGTCGGCGCGGTGCTCGGCCGTTTCGATCAGGTCGCCTGGACGCTCGGCGGCCTTCTGCTCCTGCTGTTGATCCTGCGCGCGGTGCTCGGTCCCCGGCCGCGACGCTTCGCCTGGCGCGTCAGCGTGGCCGCGGTGATGCTGGGGTTGAGCCTCACCGGCGGCCTGTGGATCGCGCCGCAGGTCGCGGCCATCCGCGACGCCGCGCCCGGCGCCGTCGCCGATCTGCCGGACACGGACTCGCGGAAGGCGCAGTTCGGCCGCCTTCACGGCATCTCGACGACGCTGGCGATGGTGACGATGCTCGGCGGCGTCTGGCTGATGTGGATGGAGATGCGCGACGAGAGCGCCACGCAGGCTCGGACGTAGACACGAATCACGGTCCCCATGGCGGACTCATGACGACGCAGTATCAGGATCTTCAGCGCGATGCGATCGCCGCCATCGCCGACGCGAGCGACGGACAGGCGGCGATGACGAAAGTCGTCGCGCTGCTCAAAGAGCGGCTGCCGCACTACACCTGGGCCGGAATCTATCTGCTCGAGGGCGAGGAGCTCGTGCTCGGGCCGTATCTCGGCAAGCCCTCGCCGCACACGCGGATCCCGCTCAATCGCGGCATCTGCGGGGCCGCGGCGAGCGAAAAGGCGACGATCGTCGTCGACGACGTCAACAGCGACCCGCGCTATCTGGCCTGCAGTCTCGAGACGAAATCGGAGATCGTCGTGCCGATCATGCACGGCGACACGGTCTACGGCGAGATCGACGTCGACAGCGATCGGCCAGCCGCCTTTCGGGGCGACGACCGCGCGCTGCTCGAAGCCATCGCGCCGGCGCTGGCTGTGAAGCTGGCGTCGGCGGATGCCCGCCAGGCGCCCATCTGAAGTCGTCGAACACGCCTCGGGCACTCGGCGGCATTCGGACGCCGTGTCAGCGAATCCGTGACGCCTTGAGGATCGGCACCGGCGGTGTGAGGTTCTGTCCCTGCACCGGCTGCTGCTGAATCTTTCTCACCACGTCGAGTCCGGCGACGACGCGCCCGAACGCCGCCGCGCCCTGCTCGTCGTCGAAGCGCTTGCCGCCGACGTCGAGCGAGGGCTGGTTGTCGAGCAGGATGAAGAAGTCCGACGTCGCGGTGTCGGGCGCGCCGCGCGCCATCGAGACGACGCCGATCACGTGCTTCAATCCGGTGACGCTGGTGCGCTCGAGCGGAATCGGCGGGAACGCCTGGGCGCGGCGATCGGGATTGATCCCGCCCTGGATGATCTCCATCGGCGGCCGGTTCGGCGGCGCCGGCGTGTAGTTGTCGGGCCGCGTTGCCCGATGGAACCGGCCGCCGTCGTAGAAGCCGCCGTCGACGTACTTCAGGAAATTCGCCGCCGTGATCGGCGCGCGCCCGGTGTCGATCGCGAGATCGATGTTGCCGAGCGGCGTCTCGAGGCGCACGCGCACCTCGGCGCGGTCGTCCGCCGCCGCAGCGGCGGTCGACGTGCTGTCGCTTCCGACCGGCAGCCGGACGTCGACCTGCTGCCGCGATCCGGCAAGCGCGACGAGGCCGTTGTTCTTGAACGCCGGCGGCTGCCCGGGCATCGAGAACTCGAGCACGTAGACGCCCTGCGGCACGTCTTTCAATTCGTAGGTGCCGTCGGTGCGGGTGGTGGTGACGATGGAGGGCCCCTCGAGGATCGGCCGGGCCACGACCTTCACGGCGGCCAGCGGTTTGCCGCTGGCATCTGTCACCGTGCCGAAGAACACGCCCGTGGAGGGAGGGTCCTGCAGTTCCTGGGCGGCGACCGCGCCGCCCACGATCAGCAGCGCGACGACCATCGCCGCCGCCATCCTCAGTTGCACTGGCATCACTCGTAGCCTCGCTGGCGCCTCGTCAACGCTCGCGGTACGCGCGCAGGATCGTCACCGGCCGCGTCAGCGCCTGCTGGCGGGTCGGTAGCTGTTGAATGCGCCGTAGGACGTCGAGCCCTTCGAGGACGCGCCCGAACACGGCGGCTCCTTGTCCATCGTCAAAGGTCTGGCCACCGAAATCAAGCGACGGGGCGTAATCGAGGACGATGAAGAACTCGGCGCGGGCGGAATCGGCGGCGGGCAATCGCGCCATCGATACTGCGCCGGAGACGTGACGCAGCCCGGTGACGCTGGTGCGCTCGAGCGGGATGGGGTCGAAGCGTTCACCGTCGCGATCTGGGTTCACGCCGCCCTGGACCAACTGCAGTGGGGCTGTCGAAGCGCGATGGAAACGGCCGCCGTCATAGAATCCGCCATCGACATAGCGAAGGAAGTTTGCCGCAGTCGCCGGAGCATGCGTCGTATTGACGGCGATACGGATCGGGCCGAGTGCGGTCTCGAGCTTCACAACGACTTCGACGACGGCTTTCGGCCCCGGACCTTCTCGAGGCGGCGGGAGAAGCAGAATCGCCAGTTGCGTGACTTCAGCGCTCTTGACGACGACGTCGCGTGCGGTCACCGACACGCCCGGGCGTGATGCGGTTACCTCGTAGATGCCGACGGCGACGCCGGTAAACGTCGCGACGCCATCGGCGCCCGACGCCGACTGCCGCGCCGCACGCGACGTCGACGATATCAGCGTCACCGTGGCGTCGCCGAGTACGCGCTGGTTCTCGTCGACGACCAGCACCGCGACCGTGCCGACCGGCGTCTGTGCACCAGCGGCGCAGACGAACACGCACAGCAGCAACAGCGTCGCGCGTCTAATACACACCATTCGCAATCATGGCATCGGCAACTTTGGCAAATCCGGCGCGATTGGCGCCGACGACGTAGTTGACCGAGCCGTCGGCCGAGGTGCCGAACTGGACGCAACGATCGTGAATGCGCTGCATGATGCCACGCAGCCGATCGTCGACCTCGTCGCGCGACCAGAAGAGCCGCTGCGCGTTCTGGCTCTGCTCGAGGCCCGACACCGAGACGCCGCCGGCATTGGCGGCCTTCCCCGGACCGAAGGCGACCCCCGAGGCGAGGAACGCCCGTGTCGCCTCGATCGTGCTCGGCATGTTCGCGCCCTCGCCGACGGCAATGCAGCCATGGTCGACGAGCGCGCGGGCATCGGCTTCGTCGATCTCGTTCTGGACCGCGCTGGGGAACGCGATCTCGCACGGCACCGCCCACGGGCGCTTGCCGGCGTGGAACTCGGCGTTGAACTTCTCCGCGTACTCGCTGATGCGCCCGCGCCGCACTTCCTTCAGGTCCTTCACCCACTCGAGCTTCTCCTGGGTGATGCCGTTGCGATCGTAGATGAACCCCTCGGAGTCGGAGAGCGTCACCACCTTGGCGCCCAGCTGGAGCGCCTTCTCGACGGTGTAGATCGCGACGTTGCCCGAGCCGCTGACGGTGCACGTCCGGCCGCGCATCGACATGCCGCGATGGTTGAGCATGTTCTCGACGAAGTAGACGCAGCCGTAGCCGGTCGCTTCCGGGCGAATGAGGCTGCCGCCGTAGGCGAGCCCCTTGCCGGTGAGGACGCCGGTGACGCGATTGGTGATGCGCCGGTAGTGGCCGTAGAGGTATCCGATCTCGCGGCCGCCGACGCCGATGTCACCCGCCGGCACGTCGGTGTCCTCGCCGATGTGCCGATAGAGCTCCGTCATCATCGCCTGACAGAAGCGCATCACCTCGGCGTCGGACTTGCCTTTCGGATCGAAGTCAGAGCCGCCCTTCGCGCCGCCCATCGGCAGGCCCGTCAGGCTGTTCTTGAAGATCTGTTCGAAGCCGAGGAACTTGAGCACCGAGAGGTTCACCGTCGGATGGAATCGCAGGCCGCCCTTGTACGGGCCGATCGCGTTGTTGAACTGGACACGGTAGCCGCGGTTGAGCTGGATCTGGTCGCGGTCGTCGATCCAGGCGATGCGGAAGGTGATGATGCGATCGGGTTCGGTCATCCGTTCGAGGATGCGTGCCTTCTGGTACTGCGGCCACGCCAGGATGAACGGCATCAACGACTCGGCGACCTCGCGGACCGCCTGGTGAAACTCCTGCTGGGCGGGATTGCGCTCGACCACCCACGACATGAACGACTGCAGGGCCGAATCGGATGCACGCTGTTCGACGACCGCCGCCACGGGCACCTCCTCACCGATGGACTTGAGTGCCGCGTATGCTAGCACCGATGGCACACACGATTACCTTGATTCCGGGCGATGGAATCGGCCCCGAAGTGACGGCCGCCGTGGTCGAAGTCCTGGCCGCCGCCGGGGTCGCGATCGACTGGGATCGGCACGACGCCGGCCTGATCGCCCATCAGCAGACGGGCGAAACCCTGCCGGCCGCGCTGCTCGCGTCGATCCGGCGCCACCGCGTCGCGCTGAAAGGGCCGGTGACGACGCCGGTGGGCTCCGGCTTCACCAGCGTCAACGTCGGGCTGCGCAAGGCGCTCGATCTGTTTGCGAACCTTCGTCCGGTGTCGAACATCGCCGGCGTCGCCAGCCGGTTCGAGAACGTCGATCTCGTCATCGTCCGCGAGAATACCGAAGACCTGTACGCCGGCCTCGAGCACGTCGTCGTCCCCGGCGTCGTCGAGAGCCTCAAGATCATCACCGCGCACGCCTCGACGCGGATCGCGGAGTTCGCGTTCACCTACGCCGAGCGGCATGGCCGCAAACGGGTGACGGCGATCCACAAAGCCAACATCATGAAGCTCGGCGACGGCCTGTTCCTCGACTGCGCGCGCACCGTCGCGGCGCAGCACGCCGGCGTGACCTACGACGAACGGATCGTCGACGCGGCCTGCATGCAGCTGGTGATCGGGCCCGAGCGCTTCGACGTGCTGCTGCTGCCGAATCTCTACGGCGACATCGTCTCGGATCTGTGCGCCGGACTGGTCGGCGGACTCGGTCTGGTCCCGGGCGCGAATCTCGGCGCCGACGCCGCGGTGTTCGAAGCCGTGCACGGCAGCGCGCCGGACATCGCCGGCCAGGGCGTCGCCAATCCGACGGCGCTCCTGCTCTCGGCGCTGATGATGCTGCGGCACATCGGCGAGACCGCAGCCGCCGCTCGCATCCGTAGCGCCATCGATCGCGTCTATGTTGAGGGCGCGGTCCGGACGCGCGACCTCGGCGGCACGGCGTCGACGCGTGAGTTCACCGCGGCGGTGTGCCGGGCGCTCTGAGCCGTCTGTTATAGTTGCGCCCCGTGGGCCCTGATGACATCACGCGGGCCGTGCTGGCGCGCGAGGACGTCGCCAAGTACCTTCGCGGTATCGAAGGCGAGTCGGGCGCCTCGACCCGGCAGCGGATCGAGGAATATCTCGACGAGCTGAAGACCACGCAGCGGTATCGCTTCTATCGCGCGCTGCAGCATCCGCTCTATCCGATCCTGCGCAAGGTCGAACGCATCCCCGAGCACGTCGAGCATGCGCGCGCGGCGACCAGCCGCGGCGGCGTCGTCTACGTCTCGAATCACAAGAGCCATCTCGACTATCTGGTCGAGCCGCTGGTGCTCGACGACCACGGCATCCGGCCGCCGCTCGTCGCCGCCGGCATCAACCTGTTCGGCGGCGCCCTCGGGCTGCTCCATCGTCACGTCACCGGCGCGATCCCGATTCGCCGCAACAGCAAGGATCCGGTTTACCTGATCACGCTCCGCGCCTACGTCGCCGAGTTGCTCAAGCGGCGCGACCTGCTCTACTACGCCGAGGGCGGACGCAGCTACACCGGCGAGCTGAAGCCGCCGAAGACCGGGCTGCTGCAGGCGGCGCTGCAGGCCGATCGCGGATCGCTCTCGATCGTGCCGATGGCGGTGTCCTACGATCTCGTCCTCGAAGCGCGCATGATGATGCGGCAGGCGGCGCGGAAGCGGGCGCGGCCGTTCGCGCAGGAGATCGCCGAGATGGTCCGGCACGCGGTCGGCTACCAGACGCGGGCGTTCGTGAGCTTCGGGCCGCCGATCGCGCTGTCCGCGTTCGATCCCGACTCGCGCCGCGACCTGGTGACGCTCACGCACCGCGTCCATCGCGAGATCGGCCTGCTCTACAAAGTCCTGCCGACGGCGCTCGTGGCGACGCTGGTGCGGCCGAAGATGACGCGATCGGCGCTGGCGGCCCGGATCGACGAGCTGCTCGTCGTCCTCTCTGCTGCGGGCGCCAATCTCGCGGTCTCGAACGGACGCGCCGCGGTCGGCGACGGGGTCGAACGGCTGCTCGAGCGCAACGTCCTCGCCGAGGATCGCGGCACCTTGCGCGTGCGCGACCGGCAGACGCTGCGCTACTACGCCCGCACCATCCAGCATCTGATCCATCAGCCGAAGAGGACCACGCACTGATGTTCAGTGCGCTGCCCAAGGCCGTCTTCTCCGGACTCGCGGCCAGCGGCTATCTCAAGCAGCTCGCCTCCCGCTACGGGATGCGATCGTCGGAGAGCTTCGCGCGCCGCTTCGTCGCCGGCGAGAACACCGAAGACGCGATCGAAGCGGCGCGGCAGCTCGAGCAGACCGGGATGATGACGACGCTCGACCTGCTCGGCGAGAGCGTCCGCACCTCGAAGGAAGCCGCCGACGCCACCGCCGCCTACCTGGGCCTGATGAAGGCGATCGCCGGCGCCGGCGTCAGCCGCAACATCTCGGTGAAGCTGACGCAGCTCGGCATGGACGTCGACCATGCCACTGTCCTCGACAACATCCGCCGCGTCCTCGAGATTGGCGATCGCGAGAAGTTCTTCATCCGGATCGACATGGAGAGCTCGAAGTACACCGACCCGACGCTCGAGCTGTTCAAGACCGTCTGGGACTACGGCCACCGCAACGTCGGCGTCGTCGTCCAGTCCTACCTGCGCCGGTCCGAAGCCGACGTGCGCCGCCTCAACGCGATGGGCGCGCGCGTCCGCCTGGTCAAGGGCGCCTATCTGGAGTCGCCGCAGGCGGCATTCCAGCAGAAGTCCGCGGTCGACGCGGCGTTCATCGACCTGATGAAAACGCTGCTCACCGAAGGCACGTATCCGGCGATCGCCACGCACGACCCGGCGATGATCGAGGCGACGACGAAGTTCGCGGCGCAGCAGGGAATCGCCAAGGAGGCGTTCGAGTTCCAGATGCTCTACGGCATCCGCCGCGATCTCCAGGCGGCGCTGACCGGCGAGGGCTATCGCTTCCGCGTCTACGTGCCCTACGGGGTCGAGTGGTTTCCGTATTTCATGCGCCGGCTCGGCGAGCGGCCGGCGAACATCGGCTTCGTCGTGCGCTCGGTCCTCAGAGAGAACCAGTGATGCGCCGCGCCACGTCGACGAGGACGTCGCGGCAGACGTAGACGTCGTCGACGTGCACGTACTCGACGGCGCTGTGGAGTCCGGCGCCGCCCGGACCGAACAGCGCCGACGGAATGCCGGCGCCGCCAAGAATCGCGGCGTCGGTCCAGAACGACATGCCGCCCGGCGCCGCGGATCGCTCGCGCGCCGTCAGGCTCGCCGCGATCGCGGCCGGCAGCGCGTGCGACGGGTCGAGGCGGTACGGCGGACGCTCGGCGCAGAGCTCGACCTCGGCGCGCAGGTCGGGATCGGCCGCGTGCAGCCTGGCGACGAGCGCCTGCATCTCCGCGAGGACGCTGGCACCGGCGTCGCCGGACACCGTCCGGCGCTCGATGTCGAGCACGCAGCGATCCGGATAGACCGACATCTCGCGGCCGCCGGTGATGAACGACGCGTGCACCGACCCGGTGCCCTGGAACGCGATCGGCGGGCGCGCCTGCAGGTCGCGATCGAGCGCTTCGAGGGCGACCAGCACGCGCCCCATGTGCGCGATCGCGTCGCGGCCCTCGGCCGGCCGGCTGCCGTGCGCGGCGCGGCCGTGGCAGGTCACGCGCAGCCACACGAAGCCCTTGTGGCCGACGGCGAGCGTGAGATCGGTCGGCTCGGTGACGACGGCCATGTCGGCGCCGTGATCGCGGACGAGCGCCTCGGCGCCGAGACTCATGTGCTCCTCGTCGGCGACGCCGGCGACGATCAGGCGGCCCCGCGTCCAGGTGGGCGCCAGGACGCCGGCGGCGGCAATCATCGCCGCGACGCCGCCTTTCATGTCCTGCGCGCCGCGTCCGTAGAGCCGGCCGTGCTCGACGCGCGGCGTGAACGGATCGGTCATGCCGTCGACGCCGACGGTGTCGAGATG
>DASTCC010000587.1:0-2753 GCA_035711465.1 Vicinamibacterales bacterium | reverse complement strand
CGCCCCCAGGCGCGCTCCCCACGAGAGGCCGCAGAAGGCCAGCGCGTTCGCATCGACGTCGGCGCGTGTCTGCAGGTAGTCGAGCGCGCGGCGCGCGTCGGTGACCGCCTGCCGGATCCAGTCGGTGTAGAACCGCGTCGGCGACGCAAAGGACGACTTCACCTTCGGATCGCTCCGGTCGAAGGTGAATTTGTACACCGGCAACGCCACCGCTCGGCCGCTCATGACGATGAACTCGACGGCCCTGAAGGCGCCGGTCACGTCGGCGGTGGTCGCACGGATCGCGTTCGAGCCGGGAAAATAGAGGACGGTCTGGTAAGGCGGCTTGACGTTCTTGGGCAGGAAGAGGTGAATCGGCAGCCGCTCGCCGCCGTACGTCGCCGCGATCGTGATGACTTCATGCCGCCAGTACGGCGAGCTGTCGTCGGCAGGTCCCGAGCGCGGCTCGAGTGGCGTGGCGTCGTAGGCGTACTGCGCCGCGTAGATTCGGTACTCGTCGTCGCTGGCCGGTTGCTCGCGAGTATAGTCGCGCGACGGCGGCGCCAACGCGGCGGGGAGCGAAGCGAACGCCGTGGCGTCGATCTCGCGCATGCAGCGGAAGCCGTTGGTGTCCGATCGATCCATCGGCGATCGGCTGTCGGGATAGAGGAACTGATACTCCGGCGCGTTCCAGGCGCCGCCGAGGAGATAGCGGGCGCCGCTGCCAGTGTCGGTCGACACCCACTCCTTGGCGTTGCCGGCCATGTCGACGGTGCCGTACGGACCGAGGCCGCGGGCCTCCGCCGCCGGCTTCAGTCCGCTGCTCTCGAAGTTGCTCGTGCGCGTCACCGCGTCGGCGAGCTCGGGCCGTGCCGCGTACGCCCAGTGAAAGATCGTCGGCAGCCGCTTGCCGCGAAACGCCGCATACGCGGCGGCCTCGTACCAGCTGACGCCAGTCACGGGCAGCTGTTCCTGTCCTGGCGGCGGCGCGCCGCCTTGCCACCCTGCTGGTCCAGGGCGGCCCGTGCGATCGCGGAAGCGGTCCATCGCCGCCGCCCACTCGAGCGGCTGCCCGTTCTCGACAAACGCTTCGGTCCAGTACTCCTTCTTCTGGTAGCCGCCGGCGTCCACGAAGGCCTTGAACTCGGCGTTCGTCACTTCGCGGCGATCGATCAGGTATGAAGACGCCGGATAGCTCTGCTCGTATGGGAAGCCGGTGATGGTCAGGTGGAGACCGTCGGAGACCGGTACTCGCACCATCTCGGCGGGCACACTGCCCGATGGCGAGAGCGCGACGTCGAGGCCGAGGCCGACGCCGCTGAATTCCCTCCCACCGCGGACGACATCCATGGTGTCGAAGCCCGGCTTCTCGATACGCCACCGGTAGATCCCGCGGGGCAGGCGCGTGTCGCCGAGCGGCGTGGTGCCGAGGACGTGCCAGTCGTCGTCGCCGCCGATCAGCCTGAACGAGACGGTCGCGCCACTCGGCGTCGATGTGATGGTGATGGTTTGTGAGATCCGCGGCCACAGCGTGGCGAGGAGCGGATCGTTGGGATCGCGTCGTTCCGCTTCGGTGGCGAGCAGGAACGCCTCGCCGTGCCGATCCTGCTCGGCCAGCCGGATCGCTTCGGGCAGGAGCGCTCTGACCGAGTGGGCGCCGCTGGATCGCCATGCCCAGAATCCCGCCGCGGCAAGGAGCGCGAGCAGGACCGCGGCCGCCATCGTTCCGCGCGTCACCGCGCGGGAGGCCGTCGCCGGCGGCGCATCCACGACCGACGTCGTCGGCGCCAGCGTCCGCTCGAGCGCGTCCGCCATTTCGGCGGCGCTGGCATAGCGCCGCCCCCGGTCGCGCTCGATCGCGCGAGCGACGATCTCTTGCACCGCCGCGCCGGCGCCGGGCGCGGCGAGCGGCGGGATCGGACGATCGACGATCGCGCGCAGCAGCTCGTAGTCGTCGACGCGCGCGAACGGGTTGCGGCCGTCGAGCATCTCGTAGAGAACGACGCCAAGCGCCCAGACGTCGCTCTGCGCGTCGGCGACCCCGCCGCGGATGTGCTCGGGCGCCATGTAGGCGACGGTGCCGACGGTCGTGCCGGTCTGCGTCAGGTCGGCGCCGCCGTGTCCCTTCGCGATGCCGAAGTCGAGCAGCTTCGCCTCGCCCGACGACGTCAGCATGATGTTGGCGGGCTTGACGTCGCGATGGACGATGCCGGCCTGATGGGCGCGCGCGAGCCCGCGTGCGATCTGCGCGGCGACACGCACCGCCTCGGCGGGCGGAAGCGGTCCGCGCGCGAGACGCTGTTTCAGCGTTTCGCCGTCGCAGAACGCCATCGCCATGAAAGCGCGGCCGTCGGGCAGTTCCTCGACGTCGTAGATCGTGCAGACGTTGGCGTGGTCGAGCGCCGACGCGGCGCGCGCTTCGGCAAACAACCGCTGCCGGGCAGCGGTGTCCTGCATCAGCGGCGGCGGCAGGAACTTCAGCGCGACGACGCGGCCGAGGCGAAGGTCCTCGGCCCTGTAGACGACACCCATCCCGCCCGCCCCGATCTCGGAAAGGATGCGGTAGTGCGAGATCGTCTCGCCAATCACGGGGACATCCTACACCCGGCGTACGGCTTTTCCTTTCTACAGGCTGCGCTCCGCCGACTGACTGCGCGGAGGCGAATCACCCCGACGCGGTACACGCCGCGAGCCAGATCGGCTGCGGCCCGGGTCTTGCTAGGGATGTCAGCGATCGGTGACCCGGCGCCCGTGAAACGACTGCTGCTCTGGAC
>DASTCC010000586.1:0-13318 GCA_035711465.1 Vicinamibacterales bacterium | reverse complement strand
ACTCCGACCCTCACCCCAGATGAATTCTCGGCCGGCGTTCGGGGTCGGCTTCGGCCTGGCGCAGGACTTCGCGGCAGACGGGGGCGGTGTCGCCTTCGCCCAGGGCCAGGAACTTCAGGAGGTAGGCGATCGGGTTGCCCTCCGTCCAGCCGAAGTAGGCGTGCGGGATCGTGTTGGTCCGGTCGCGCAGGTCGAGCAGCAGGCCGGCGATCGCGTTCGGGATCGCCGGGCTGGTGCAGCGCAGGACGCGGTGGCCGTCGACGTTCACGCCCGAGACGTGCATGACGCCCGAGAACTCCGAGGCATCGCCAGGGCGGATCTCCAGGAACAGCACTGGCTCGTTGAGCGGCAGATGATGCGATCGGCGCGCCTCGAGCAGCTTGCCTTCGTATTCTTCCTTCCGCCCCGAATCCGGCCGGTTCGCGATGATCAGCAGCGACTGCCGTCCGGCGGCCTCGCGGATGAAGCCCAGCGCGCGTTCGTCGTAGTCGATGCCCTCGTGCCGCAGCTCGGTCGATCGCATCACCCGTGAGACCAGCGACGAGGCGACGATGGCGACGACGAACCAGCCGGCGATCTTCAGCCCCTCCGGCCGTTCGACCATGTTCACGATCGTCGTGTAGACGAACACGAGCGCGATCGGCACGAAAATCCGCCGCTGCAGCGGCAGCGCGATCGCCACCGCGACCGCCGCCGAGGTCATCAGCATCAGCACGCCGGTCGCGTAGGCGCCGCCCTGCGCTTCGACGTCGGCGCTGAAGATGAACGTCACGACGACGCTGATGCCGATGATGATCAGCACCAGCGGCCGCGTCGCCCGCGCCCAGTCCGGCGCCATGCCGTAGCGCGGCAGGTACTGCGGAATCAAATTGAGCAGCCCGGCGAGCGCCGACGCGCCGGCGAACCAGAGCGTGCCGATCGTCGCCAGGTCGTAGAGCGTGCCGAACCAGATGCCGAGGTCGCGGTGCGCGAGATAGGCGAGCGCGCGTCCGTAAGCGGCGCCGCCCTCCATCTGCGCGTCGCCCGGAATCATCACCGTCGTGACCACCGAGCTGCCGATCAACAGCACGCTCATGATCAGCGCCGCGGTCCGCAGCAGCTTTTGACCGTTCGCGATCCGTGCCTGCAGCCGCTCCTCGTCGGTGGCGCCGTCGCCATGGACGAGCGGCAGCACCGCGACGCCGGTCTCGAAGCCGGACAGGCCGAGCGCGAGCTTGGGGAAGAGCATGAGCGCGAGCACCGCGACCATCACCGGCCGCGGCTCCTGCACGGCGAGATTCGCGCGCCACGTCGCCAGGTAGTCCGGATGCGCCGCGAGCCGCGCCAGCTCGACGGCGATGACGATGACGTTGACGCCGATGTAGAGGAACACCAGCGCCACCGCGACCCAGATCGCCTCGCGGAACCCCTTGAGGAAGATCGCGCCGAGCGCCAGCAGCAGCATGCTGGTGACGGCGATCCGGTGATCGAGCCACTGCGGCACGAAGGGGTTCTCGACGATGTGCGCGGTCGCGTCGGCAGCCGACAGCGTGATGGTGATGATGAAGCTGGTCGCGGCAAAGCCGAGGAGCACGAGGACGAGCGCCTTGCCGCGCCAGCGCGGCAGGCGCTCCTCGAGCACCGACAGGCTGCCTTGCCCGCGAGGGCTGAGCGCCGCGATCCTGGTGTAGACCGGCAGCGCTCCGAAGAGCGTCAGCGCCACCAGCACGAGCGTCGCGAACGGCGAGACGAATCCCGCGGCAAGAAAGGCGATGCTCGGCTGATAGCCCAGCGTGGAGAAATAGTCGACCCCCGTGAGGCACATGACCTGCCACCAGGGGGACGTGTGGGTTGGACGCTTGCCGGATCCCGGCCCATCTCCCAGATCCGACAGGAACCACGCGGCAAATCGCGAGCGTGGCACGCGCGCGGACGACACGGGAGGGGAGCGTACCAGTTCCGGCCGGTTCAGGGCAAAGACCGGGCCCTAGCGCGGCTTGATCGTCCAGAAATAGATCGTGAAGTTCTCGACGGTCTCCGTCTTCTCCGCCGGCCAGTCCTGACCCATGTCGAAGCTGTTCGAGACGACGCGGGTCCCCGGCTTGAGCTCGGCCCAGAGCCGCGGCCGCAGCTTCAGGTTCAGCGCCGGAAGCAGGTAGAGTGTCACGACGCTGGCTTCGTTGATCTTCAGCGCCGGATCGAAGATGTCGCCGTTGATGAAGGTCACCTTATCGGTCACGCCGGCGGCCTGCGCGTTGGCGTTCGCTTCCTTGATGCGGACCGGATCGATGTCGACGCCGACGGCGCGCGCGCCGCGTTTCGCGGCGGCAATCACGATCTTGCCGTCGCCGCTGCCGAGGTCGTAGACGACGTCGTTCTTGGTGACGTTGGCCATGTTGAGCATGGCTTCGACGACGGCGTCGCGCGTCGGCACGAAGATCACGTCCGGCGTGCGCAGCGTCTGCTGCGCCTGCGGCGACGCTGCCGGTGTCGTCGTCAGCGGCCAGACGACCGCGAGTGCCGCGACCAGCGCAGCAGGAACGAATCGGTGCATGATCGGCCCCTTTCGTGGGTGGGTAGCAGTGTCACCTTACCCGCGACGGGCCGGTCGTGACAACTCGCCTCGTGTCACCTCGACGGGCGCAGCGTCTCCTGCGGCGTCAGCCGCGCCGCACGGCGCGCCGGCACGTAGCTCGCGACCGCCCCGGCGAGCAGGAGCGCGGCGCCGACGGCGAACAGAGTGAACGGATCGGCCGTGTCGACCTCGTACAGGAACGTGGACAGCGATCGCGCCAGCCCGAGCGCCGCCAGCGTGCCGACGAGGCCGCCAATCGCCACCGGCATCATGCCGCCGCGGACGACCAGCCGCGAGATCGCGCCCGGTGTCGCGCCGAGGGCGATGCGGATGCCGATCTCGTGGCGGCGGCGGGCGACGCCGTACGAGACGACGCCGGTGATGCCGACGATCGCGAGCGCGAGCGCCAGCCCGGCGAGCGATCCGATCAGCGAGGCGCGGTAGCGCGCCGGCTCCACGTACACCGCCATCCGCTCCGCCATCGTCGAGAACTCCGGCGGCAGCAGCGGATCGATCGCGCGAACGCGATCGCGGATCAGCGACGCGGTGTCCGCGACCGACAGCGACGAGTCGACGATCAGCGTCATCGAGTGCGTCCGCCGCGGCCGTTGCCGGTACGAAAAGTACGCTTCGGGCACCGCCGGCAGCGCCGGGCCGCGGTGCCGGACGTCGCCGACCACGCCGACGATGGTGGCGACACCGGTGCCGCCGTCCATGCCGTTCATGCTGATGCGCTGGCCGATCGGATCGACGTCGGGGAACACCCGGCGCACGAGCTCTTCGTTCACGACCGCGACCTGCGGTTGTTCGGCGGCATCGAAATGGGTGAAGGCGCGGCCTCGCCGGATCGGGATGTGCAGAACGCTGAAGTAGTCGCCGCCGACAAGGCGGAAATGAATGTCCCGCTCCGGCTGCGTGCGGCCCTCGACGAGCATGCCTCCGTTCGAGCTGAACCCGCCCGGCGGGAGCGCCGCGAGGCCGATCGATCGGATGGCGGACACTTCGTCGAGCGCGGTTTCGAGCCGCATGAAGAAGTCGCGGCGGCGTTCCGGCTGCTGGTACCGCGACGACTCGAGAAATCCAATCGAGATCTCCGCCAGCAGGAGGTCGTCCATGCGGAAGCCCGGCGACGTGCGATCGAGACCGGCAAACGACCGCGCCAGCAGGCCGGCGCCGAAGAGCAGCACGAACGCGAGCGCGACTTCGACGGCGACGAGCACGTTCATCGCCCGTCGCGGCGAGGCCGCGAGCGACCGCGCGCCGGCCGCGAGTGCGTCGCGCGCGTCGACGCGCGAGGCGCGCAGCGCCGGCAGGGCGGCGCACACCAGGCCGGAGATCACCGTCGCGGCGATCGTCAATGCCAGCACGCGCCAGTCCACGGTGAGCGCCTCGCCGCCCGTCACCGACGCCGGCGTCAGCCGCGACACCAGGCCGAGGCTCCAGAACGCGAGCGCCATGCCGAGCGCCGCGCCGGCCGCGGCGAGGATCAGGCCCTCGACCAGCACGCCGCGCACGATCGCGCGCTGACCGGCGCCGAGCGCGACGCGAATGCCGGTTTCGGTCTCGCGCGACACGGCCCGGGCGAGCATCAGATTGGCGACGTTGACGCAGGAGACCAGCAGCACGCACAGCACCGCGCCGAGGCCGATGAGAATCATCGACGACTGCGGCCCGAGCAGGTCCTCACGCAGCGGCACCACGGAGATGCCGTGATCCTCCTTGGCGACGGCCGGCTCGGCCCTGCCGATCGCCTCGAGCAGCGCGTCGACGTCGCGCGCGCCGGAATCGTACGTGGCCGTCGCCGCGAGCCGCGCGACGACGTCGACGTTGTGCGCGGTGCGCGACGCCCAGCCGTCCTCCCGTTCGATCGGCGACCAGACCTCGGTGCCGAACGGAAAGTCGAAGCCATCGGGCATGACGCCGACGATCGGCACGCGGCCGCCGTCGATGAGCAGCACCTGCTGCAGGACGTCGTCGCGGCCGTTGTAGAGCCGCTGCCACAGCTGATGGCTGATGACGACCACCGGCGGCGCGCCGACGACCGCGTCGGCCGGCTCGAAGACCCGGCCGCGAATCGGCGCGACGCCGAGCGCGGCGAAGAACGGGCGGGTGACGCTCGTGAGCGCGGCGCGATCGGCGCGCTCGCCGTTGGCGACGTTGATCGGGCCGCGCGCCAGATAGGCGCCAAGCGCGTCGAACGCCCGCGTCCCCGCGCTCCAGTCGAGCGCGTTCGGCAGCGCCACGCGGATGCGCGTGTTGCGCGGGCTGGTCTCGTAGATCTTCACGACCCGCGCTTCGTCGGGCACCGGCAGCGGCTTCAGGAACGAGGCGCTCACCGCCGAGAACATCGTCACCGTCGCGCCAAGACCGAGCGCGAGCGTGAGAACGGTCAGGATGGTGAAGCCGGGCGTGCGGCGCAGCGCGCGCCAGCCGTGGACGACGTCTCTCAACATGCAGACCTCTCGATCGCGGCTCGGCCCTCGCGGCGCGAGCCTCGAGGCCTGGTCAGTCGACGGCGGCGACGATCAACGTGGCGTCGTCCTGGGCGGCGCCGCCCGTCCAGGCGATCACGGCGTCGTTCAACAGCTTCGCCAGGCGGTCGGCGGGCTCGGTGCGATGCGAGCGAATCGTGTCGATCAGCCGGTCCTCGCCGAACTCCTCGCCGTCCGCCGAGTTCGCCTCGGTGATGCCGTCCGTGAAGCACACGAGGCGGTCGCCCGTTTGGAGATCGATCAGGCCGGTGTCGTAGGTCCAGTCGTTCGAGACCCCGAGCACCAGGCCGGTCGTTCCCAGCCGCTCCGCTCTGCCGTCCGCACGCACTAAGACGGGAGGGAAGTGCCCCGCGTTGGCGTAGGTCAGCTGGCGCTGTTCGGTATCGATGACCGCGTAGCAGAAGGTGACGAACTTGCCCGAGGCGATGTTGCGGCAGAGAAGGCGGTTGACGCTCGAACAGACGTCGTTGGGCTCGGCGTGTGCGGTTGCGAACGCCCTGACCGCGGCCTGCAGGTTCGACATCAGCAGCGCCGCCGGCAGGCCTTTGCCGACGACGTCGGCGATCGACACCGCCGCGCGCGTGTCGGAGAAACGCAGCACGTCGTAGCAGTCGCCGCCGATGCCCGAGGCCGGCGTCCAGAGCGCGTTCAGCCGGCAGCCGATCAGATCGGGCATGACCGACGGCAGAAGCGCCTGCTGGATCAGACGCGCCTCTTCGTGCTCGCGCGCCTGCTTCGCATCGCGCCGCCGCGAGGCCTGTCCCTCCTCGATCTCGCGCTTGACGACGTCGACGAGCGTCGTGTCGTCCCACGGTTTCTGCACGAAGCTGCGCGCGCCGCGGCGCATCGCCTCGACCGCGGTGTCGATGCTGCCCCAGCCGGTCATCACCACGACCGGCAGCGTGCCGTCGTGGCTGCGAACTTTCTCGAGCAGGTCCAGCCCTTCACGCCCCGACGTCGTGTCGCGCGTGTAGTTGAGATCCATCAGGAGCAGATCGTACGTCTCGCGGCCAACGCGGGCGATGACTTCGTCGACCGAGTTGACGAGATCCGTGTCGTATCCCGCGTCGACGAGCAGGAGCCTGAGGGCCTGGAGAATGTCTGTCTGGTCGTCGGCGACGAGGATGCGAGGCGAAGACATACAATTGTTCCCGTGCCTGCCCCAGCGTCTCGAACTCTGCGACGCGAGGCACGTCGTAGCGTTTGTTCCTACAAAGCCTATGCCACGCCGGGCCGATCGCGTTCGGCGAACGGCGTCCTGACGATCGCGACGAAGCGGGCCCGGCCCGGATGTGCACCGAACCGGGCGGTCTGCAGCCGTCCGCCGGTTTCGCCGATCCTGGCACGGCTTTTCCTTTCATCCCTGGGAAAGGTGCGCTGGTCCCCGGTAACCAGCCATAATTCCCACTTCCGGGACTTGACGCTCTAGGACATGGGACCATCGACGCTAGGCCGCGTGTTGATCGCGGACGACCAGGTGAACATCCTCGACGCCCTCAAGCTGCTGCTCGGCGGCGAGGGCTACGACGTCACCACGGCGGCCTCACCGCCGGAGCTGGTTTCGGCCCTGGAACGTTCTGACTTCGACGTGGCGCTCATCGACCTCAACTACACACGCGACACCACGTCGGGGCAGGAGGGCTTCGAGCTGCTCGATCGGATGCGCGCGATCGATCCGACGCTGCCCGTCCTGGTGATGACGGGGTGGAGCAGCATCGCCGGCGCGGTCGAGGCGATGCGGCGGGGCGCGCGCGACTACATCGAGAAGCCCTGGGACGACGACAAGCTGATCGCGGCCGTGCAGACGCAGCTGGAGCTGCGCCGGGCGCTGCGCCGGAGCCGGCGGCTGCAGGAAGAGAACACGCGTCTGCAGCGCCGGGATCTGCCGACGTTCATCGCCGAAGCGCCGGCGATGCGCCAGGTGCGCGAGACCATCGAGCGCGTCGCGCCGTCGGACGCCTCGGTCCTGATCACCGGCGAGCACGGCACCGGCAAGGAAGTCGTCGCGAGCCTGCTCCATCGTCTCTCGACCCGCGCCTCGAAGCCGCTGGTGACGATGAACGCCGGCGGGCTGTCGGAGGGGGTCGCCGAGTCCGAGCTCTTCGGCCACGTCAAGGGCGCGTTCACCGACGCCCGCACCGATCGCATCGGCTGTTTCGAGCTCGCCGATGAGGGCACGCTCTTCCTCGACGAGATCGCCAACATGCCGGCGAAGCTGCAGCCGAAGCTGCTTCGCGTGCTCCAGACCGGCGAGGTTCAGCGCGTCGGCTCGTCGCGCGTGACCTACGTCAACGTGCGCGTGCTCTCGGCGACCAACGCCGATCTTCCGGCGGAAATTTCATCCGGCCGCTTCCGGGAGGATCTCTTCTACCGTCTAAATACGGTGGTGATCCAACTGCCGCCGCTCCGCGACCGCCGCGAGGATATCTGGCCGCTGGCCGAGCACTACCTGGCGCGCTACAGCGACCGCTACCGCCGCCATTTCGACGGCTTCGACCGGTCGGCGCGGCAGGCGATGGAGGCGCATCTCTGGCCGGGCAACGTGCGCGAGCTCGGCCACGCCATCGAACGAGCCGTTCTGATGGCGTCGTCGTCTGAAATCACGGCCGTCGATCTCGGGCTGCAGGCCACCACTGCATCCGGCGGCGGACCCGACGAAATGACGCTGGAACAGGCCGAAAAGATCTTCATCCAGAAAGTCCTGGCCCGCCATGGCGGGGACGTCCGCAAGGCGGCCGAGCAGCTCGGCATGAGCCGGAGCGCGCTCTATCGGCGGCTGCAGCAGTTCGGGTTGTAGCGCCGATGAGCGACCGCCTCTCGGCTCGACGCGGCGCGCCCCGGGCGCGGAACCTCGAGCTCGCGATCACGCTGCTCGTCTTGCTCGGCGGCCTGCCGTCGGTGCTCATCGCCGGCTATTTCCTCTGGGCCTACGACCACACGCCCGAAGTCCGCTGGACGCTCGCCATCGTCGTCCTGCTGGTGTGGATCGGCGCGGCGACGTCGGCGCGCCAGCTCGCGGTGCGTTCGCTCAACCTCGTGGCCAACCTGCTCGGCGCGCTGCGCGAAGGCGACTACTCGATCCGTGGTCTGAGCGCGCGCAGCGGCAGCTCGATGGCGATGGTCATGCGCGAGGTCAACGACCTCGGCCACACGCTGCAGCGACAGCGCACCGAAGCGGTCGAGTCCACGGCGCTGCTCACCCACGTGATGGAAGAGATCGCGGTGTCGGTGTTCGCGTTCGATCCGACGAATCAGCTTCTGTTCGTGAACAAGGGCGCCGAGCAGCTGCTCGGCAAGAAGTCCGAAGAGCTGGTCGGGTCGCCGGCGACCTCGCTCGGCTTCGACGAGTACCTCACCGGCGAGCCGCGACGACTCGTCGACCGGACGTTCGGCGGCAAGAAGGGCCGCTACGAAGTGCGACGGGCGCAGTTCTACCGCGACGGCCGGCCGCACCTGCTCGTGGTCGTCGCCGACCTGTCGCAGGCGCTGCGTGAAGAAGAGCAGGCGGCGTGGCAGCGCATCGTCCGCGTGCTCTCGCACGAGATCAACAACTCGCTGACGCCGATCAAGTCGATCGCGCACTCGCTGCGGCGCATCGTCGATCGCGCCGAGGGGTTCCAGCGGAGCGAGGAAGTGCAGCAGGGGCTGTCGCTGATCGAGGAACGATCGGGCGCGCTCGGCCGATTCCTGCGCTCCTACGCGCAGCTGGCGCGGCTGCCCAAGCCCAATCCGAAACAGGTCGACGTGCCGGCGCTCGTCGCGCGCATCGTCGAGCTCGAGAAGCGGCTGCCGGTTTCAGTGCGTCCGTCGCCGCCGGTGAAGATCGTCGCCGACTCGGATCAGCTCGAGCAGCTGCTCATCAACGTCGTCCGCAACGCCGTCGACGCCGCGCTCGAAACCGACGGCGGCGTGTCGATCGGCTGGACCTCGGGCGGCGGCTGGCTCGACGTCACGATCGACGACGAAGGCAAGGGCCTGCCGGACACGTCGAACCTCTTCGTGCCGTTCTTCACGACCAAACCCAATGGCTCCGGCATCGGTCTGGCGCTGAGCCGCCAGATCGCGGAGGCGCACGGCGGCGGCATCACGCTCGAGAATCGCACTCCGGGCCCAGGCTGCCGCGCGACGCTTCGCCTGCCCTCGGGCGCGCTCTCCGCATTCGCGATTCACTCGCTGTCGAAGCTGGACGAGATCGTCACGGCTCGGACGCACTGACGGGGCTTGAGCCTTGGGCACTGTCGGATTTGAACGGCCCAAGGCCCAAGGCTTGTGCAAGGCCCGGGGCCCAAGGCCCAAGCCTCGAGTTCGTCACCCCTTCTCCACCGCAATCGCCATCCCCTCCGTCACCTGATCGAGCGCGGAGATGATCACCTGATCGCCGGCGGTGACGCCGCTCGTGATCTGCGTGGCGTCGCGGGTCGCGAGGCCGACGTGCACGTCGCGGCGGTGCGCGCGGCCGTCCGCGCCAGCAATCATCACGTAGCTGCCGACGTCGTCTTTGCGAAGCGCGACATTCGGGACGATGACGACGTTCTGCCGTTCCTCGACGAGAATCTCGACGCGCGCCGGTGTGTCGACGGCGAGGGTCACGGTGGGATCGAAGGACAGGCGGAGCTCCGCCGCGGCCGCGGCGGCATCGGTCATCCGTGGTGTCGACACGACCGATCCGGCGAGGCGGCGGCCGTCACCGAGGAGCTCGATCGTCGCCGACATCCCCGGCATGATGCGGGCCCCCTCCGACGGCGTGACGGCGACGGCGATCTGCAAGCGCGTCGGATCGATCACGCGCATGACCGGATCGGATCCGCTGCCGCTGACGAAGTCGCCCGCCGCGTGCCAGACGGTGGCGACGACGCCGGCGAATCTGGCCTTGACCAGCGTCCGCTCCTGCTGCAGGTTGGCGATGTCGAGCTGGGCCTTGGCCTGGGTGAGCTGGGCGTTGGCGCTGAGCAGCGCCGATTCGCGCGCTTCCATGACCGTCCGCGCCGCCAGGCCCTTCTCGTAAATCGGCTTCATCCGATCGACTTCGGCCTGGGCGGCGTCGACGCGTCGTTGCGCCTCGGTCATCTCGAGCTGCCGGACGGCGAGCTCCTGCGTGATCGCGGCGATGTCGAACCTGACGAGCAGATCGCCGACTTCGACGGCGTCGCCCGGCTTCTTCGGCAGCTCGAGAATCATCGCCGGCTCGGGCGCGTTGATGGTCCAGTCGACGCCGGCGGCGGGCACGGTCGTGCCGGCGGCCGAGACGGTGTCGCGCAGCACGTCGGTCCGCGCCGCGGCGACCTTCACGATCAGTCGATCCTCGACCGGCGGCGCCGCTTCTTCGGCGCGGCTGCAACCGGCGCCGACGATCGGCATCGCCAGCGCCAGAATGGCGATCGGCCACCACACCCGGAACCGCGCTGAGCAGGCGATCATTACCGGATTCTAATCTTCTCCAACCGAATCGGGGGCTGGCGGAGTCATACGAGAAGGGCAGGGCGGGGCAGGAGATGGAGTGGGTCTTTATGCGTCGATCCGTTCACGTGCTGGCGGCCGCATCGCTCGTCGCGATGCTGGTGGCGCCAGCCGCCGCGCAGACGCGGCAGGCCGGCCCGGTTCCCGATCAGGGCATGTTTGCCATCGGGTTGTCGATCGGCGTCGCGTTTCCGAGCGACGACTTTCTCGAGACCGGCTGGAATCTTGGCGCCGGCGGCGAGTACTACTTCACGCCGCGGATTTCGGCGCGCGGCCAGCTGAGCGGCGCCTGGTTCGACATCTTCGGGCACTCGTTCGACGGCACGGTCAAGCCACTCGCGATCAACGGCAACATTGTCTACAACTGGGAGCACGGCAAATGGCATCCGTACGCGACTGGCGGCTTCGGCTTGTATCACTACCGCTTCGACGAAGACGAGCGCGACAGCAGTGACACCAAAGCGGGGCTCGATCTCGGCGGCGGCATCGAGTACTTCTTCACGCGTCACGACACGCTCACCGGCGAGCTCTTGGTGCACATCGTGCCCGGCGACGCCGACAGCGATCGCGGCGAGTACAAGACCGGGTACTGGACGTTGATGTTCGGATACAAGAAATACTGGCGATAGGACTGCAGACTGCAGACTGCGGGCTGCGGGCTGCGGGTTCTCCGGTTCCTGCAGCCTGCAGCCAGCAGCCTGCAGCCCGCACCCTGCAGCCCGTAGTCTGCAGCCCGCACCCTGCAGCCCGCCCGTCACCGCACGCAACGCACCGACAGCGCGTAGGTCTTCGTGACCGGACTGCGGTAGATCGTGTCGACGTCGGGCCGGATGTCACGGTGCCAGGCGTCGTCAACGTTTGCTTCGGTCGCGGTCCAGTACGCCGTGCGTTCGCCGCGGCGGACGTAATCGCCTTCGGGGCGGCGGTACCCGGAGATCAACGCTTCGAATCCGGTCGCGCCGCCGGCGCGCAGACGCGCCCCCTGGTCGGTGCCGCGGGCGCGTTCGTTCCTCAATTCATCGGCCCGCATTCCCAGCGCGTTCTCGAGGTTCATCCAGTCTTCGTCGCTCGCCAGCCGCCAGCCGGCCGGACACGCGGTACGCGCCGTCGTCCAGGTGTAGAGCCGACCGTGAGCGACGCAGCCGTCCGCTCGATCGCCATAGCACCAGCTCGGCGTGGCGGCGAACGCGAGATTTCGCGCGAACCAGTCGAGCGATCCAATCCGGATCACGGGATACACCGCGCCGTCGCGCGTATCGCGAACGGTGGCAGGTGACGCTTGCGTCAGGACGGCGACGACGAGGATCGCCGGGGCGAGCCGGCCCATGGCGGCCGTGATCGTCGCACGAACGACCTGTTCGAAAGGAAACGATCGCGGCGGCGGCCGCTCAAAGGCCTCTGAGAATCCGCGCCGGATCGACGCGCGCCGCACGGCGCGCCGGGAGATAGCAGGCGAGCAGGACGACGGCGGCGAGGACGATGGGGACGACGACGAACGTCAGCGCGTCACCGGAGGGCAGATTCCGGATCAGCTTTGCGGTCGTGACGAGCGCGATGACCGCCAATACCAGTCCGCCGAGCGAGCCGGCCGCCGCCACGCGTGCACCTTCCTTCAGGATCAGGATCGCGATATCGCGGCGATCGGCGCCGAGCGTGGTGCGAATGCCGATTTCGCGGACCCGTTCGGCGACCGAATAGGAGACGACGCCGTAGAGGCCGATGCTGGCGAGCGCCAGACCAATGAGACCGGAGACCGCGAGAATCGCCGTGCCCAGGCGGCGCGGGAACAGGATCTCGTCGACGATCTGATCGGTGGTGCGAACGCTCGTGACTTCGGCGAAGGCGTCGGCGCCAACAACCGCGGCCTTGAGATCTCGAACGAGCCGCGCCTGATCGCCGGCGCCGCGGACGATGAGCCACGGCGCGAACCCCATCCACTGCTGTGACTGCGGCAGATAGATCCGTGGCCGCTCGATGTCGTCGCCGAGGACGGACTCGATGTCGTTGACGACGCCGACGATCTCGACCCACACGAGCGGCGGGTTCTGCGGGTGCGCGATGAACCTGCCAATCGGCGTTCCCGTCGGCGCGATTCGCCGCGCGAGCTGCTCGCTGACGAGCGCGACTTTCGGCGCGAAGAGGCTGTCGCGATCGTCGAAGGTGCGGCCCTGCAGGACCTGAATGCCCATGACGTCGAAGAAACCGCTGGAGACGACGCTGGCGCTGGCGCCGGCCGTCGGCGCGTCGGGCGGCGCGTCTTTGATGAGGACTTGCTTGAGCTCGCCGAACTGAATTTCTTGCGGGACGAACGAGGCCAATGCGAAGGACGAGACAGTGGGGATCTCGCCGACGCGAGTGATCACCGCCTGCTGGAACGTGCGGACCTGCCGGGCATCTTCTTCGCGCGCCAGCCGCCGCTGCTCGGCCGTCATGCGGAGAAGACGGACGTGCTGCTCATCGCGCGGATCCCATCGGCTGGTGTGCAGGACGATTGCGCCATCCGGCCGGTAACCGAGATCGCTCATCTCGATCGACATCAGGCCGCGCACGTGCACGCCGGCGACGAGCAGCAGCAGCAACGAGAGCCCGATTTGTGGCACGACGATCCAGTGCCGCAGCCGGCCGCGCGCGTGGCGCGCGCCGACGATGCCGGCGCCAAGCGCTTCCAGGACGTTGACCCTTCGTGCCTGGAGCGCGGGTGCGAGTCCGACCAGGATGCCGGCGCCGATGCAGAGCAGCGCGGCAAAGCACAGCACGCGAAGATCCAGGGGCACGTCGAGCGTGAACCTTGACGGCGTGTAAGCCTCGAACAGCC
>DASTCC010000585.1:0-3196 GCA_035711465.1 Vicinamibacterales bacterium | reverse complement strand
AACGCCCGCACGCCGTGACCCGCGGTATGGGATGTCCCGCGCATCGCCGCGAGCGGATCGGCGCCGGACGCCAGCCACGCCGGCACGCCGGCGAACACGAGCGCGGTGATTCCGGCGAGCGCAAGGCCGACGGCCAGCTCCGGCGCGCTGACGCCGATCGATGGGCCGCGCGGCAGGATCTCGCCCGCCAGTGCGACGGCGATCGGAACGATGCCGGCGGCGACAAGCGCACCGAGCGCACCGCCGATCGCCGCGATGACGGCGGCTTCGGTGAGCAGCTGGCCGACCAGTCTGGCGCGGCCGACGCCGAGGGCGACGCGGACGCCGAGCTCACGCCGCCGCGAGGCGCCGTGCGCCAGGAACACGTTCGCCAGGTTCGCGCACGTCATCAGGAGCAGGAACCCGGCGAGCGCCTGCAGCAGGATCACGCCGGGCCGCACGCGATCCGCCTCGACGGCGCCGACCGGGACGACCGACATCCCCTCGAAGCGAAACCGCTGGCCTTCTGCGAGCTCGAGGAACTCCGGCTGGCGCGGCTTCATGGCCGCTGCGATCTGGGCGTGCGCGATCTCGATCGTCTGGCCGGGCGCAACCCGCGCCACGGCTTCGACGATCGGCGCGCGATCTGATGGCGCCGGCATCCACAGCATCCACACGCCGGTCGCGTTCTGTGTGCCGGCATGGCCATCGAACGACGCCGGCATGACGCCGACGACTGTCAGCGGCACGCGGTCGACGCGGATCGTCCGTCCGAGGACGTCGGCGCGCGCGTTGAACTGCGATCGCCAGATCGACTCCGAGATCACGACGATCGCCGGCGCGGCCGCGAAATCGGCAGCGCCGAAGACGCGGCCGACCGCGGGTGCGACGCCGAAGACGTCGAAGTACTCCGGCAGCACGCGATGCGCGGCGACGTGCTCAGGCGCGCCTTCGCCGCGGACGGTCACTCGCGGCCCGACGAATCCGCTCAGGTGCGCGAGCGCCGGCGCTCCGGCGCGGACGGCCAGCAGGTCGTCGTAGCTGAGATCGTGCTGGACCACCCGCTCGACTCGCTGGCTGATGGTGACGACGCGCCCGGCATCCGGATATGGCAGGTCTTCGATCAACACCGCGCGCACGATCGAGAACATCGCGACGTTGACGCCGACGCCGAGCGAGAGCGTGACGATCGCGGTGATCGCGAAGCCGGGACTGCGGCGCAGCAGCCGGAAGCCGAAGGCGACGTCGGCGGCGAGGCGCATCTAGTCCGCCTCGTTGCCGCGCCGGCTCACTGGTATCAGCCAGGTCGCGCTGAACCGCGTCACACCACCGGAGACATCGGAATCGAACCTCAGGTTGGGCCATTCGAACAGCCGCGCCATCGCGCGCAGGATCGCGACGCCGCCGTAGGCGTCGGCGCGCGAGACGTCGGACGACCCGGCCCGGATCTCGTTGGCGATCTCGCAGACGAGCTCGCTGCGGACGCGGTCGCACGTGATCGCGAGCGACGGCACCGTGCCGGGCGCGCCGTGCTTGACGGCGTTGGCGACGAGCTCGCTCAGGAACAGACCGAATCCGCCGTGCACCGGACAGGTGACGACGACGTCATCGGGCCAGTCGACGGTGACGTCGAGGACGCGCGGCGCCGGCGCGGACAGCGTGCCGTTGTCCCAGTGCAGGCGCTGCCGCAGGTCGCGATCGGCGGCGGCCATCGCCAGGACGTCGCGCAGACGGTCGATCGTCGCGCGGGTCTGCGCGGCGTCGATGACGGACTGGCGCGGCAGCGGCGTCGTCGCGTCCCAGTGATCGAGGAGCCACGCGGTGACGCCGACGCGGCGCTCGAGGTACTCGGCGAGCCAGGCGAGAAAGCGCTGGTCTGGGGTCTGACCCTGCTCCGACCCTGCTCCGACCCTGCTCTGACCCTGCTCCGACCCTACTCCGACCCTGCTCTGACCCCACGCCA
Organism: Vicinamibacterales bacterium; assembly: GCA_035711465.1. Classification (GTDB taxonomy): domain Bacteria; phylum Acidobacteriota; class Vicinamibacteria; order Vicinamibacterales; family SCN-69-37; genus DASTCC01. The sequence continues at coordinate 1,254 of DASTCC010000585.1, read as the reverse complement.
GCACACGCGCCAGGGTGTCCAGGCCGTGCGACAGCAGGCCGGACAGGCGGCGGCGTTCGTCGCGGTGGGCGGACCTGTCGCGGTCCTCGATCATCAGCGCCAGGTCGTCGGACTCGTCGAGCAGGATCAGCACCCCCAGGCGGTGACGCTCGTCCGCGTTCAGCGCCTCGATCGGCGCGGTGACGGCGACGGATCGGACGACGGCGTAGCGGCGCTCGACGACGCCCTTCTCGTTGATCGCGGCGACGGGCACGCCGTAGGCGCGCCGCGGCTCGGGCGAGGCGACCTGCATGTGGTCGTAGTGCGCCCGCGCGCGGGCGTCGGGCCAGACGAGGTCGGCGAAGCGGCGGCCGGCGCGGAAACCGATCGCCTCGGCGGCGCGATTCGCCGACACGATCCCGTCGTCGTTCGGATCGACGACGACCAGCGGCACCTGCATCGTGTTCAGCAGATTCTGCTTTTCCTGGAGCGCGCGTTCGGCGCCGCGGCGCTCGCGGTGGGCGCGGCGGCGGTTGATCTCGAAGCCGGTCAGGAGCAGCGCCAGGAGCACCGACTGGAGCGCCACGGCCGCGAACGGAAATGCCGGCGCGGTCTGCGGAAACCACGCCAGAAGCCACGTGCGATCCGACACGTGAAACGCCGCGATCGCACCGCCGTCGACGAGCGCGTGACGCAGCGGCGCGCCGATCTCGCTGGCGCCGGACGCGCGCGGTCGCAGTGAGGCGGCGTCCATCGCGACACGAAGCGGCGCCGGCGCGGTCGCCGGCAGCGACGTCGCGAAGGTGGCCCACGTCGCCGATTCGCCGGCCGGCAGATCGACGGCCGCGCCCGCGATCGGCGCCTCGAGCGACGCCGCCAGCGCGCGCCAGTCGACGTCGAACGCGAGATCGAGCGCCAGCACCGCGCGCGTGCCGTTCACCGCGGCGTACGGCAGCGTCACGGTCGAAACCAGGCCGCGGCCGCCGAGATCGAGGTAGATGCCCGAGTAGGCGTCGCTGCTCGATCGGAAGAAGAAGTCCTCGGGCGCGAACGCCGGCAGATTCTGACGCGTGCTCAGCAGATCGAGCTCCTGCCGCGCGACGCCGCGCGCGCCGTCGTGGTCGTCGCGGCCGATCCACGGCAGCGACAGCAGCGTCGCGTCCTCGTGCACGGTGTAGAGCCGCACCGGCCGGGCGCCGCGGCCGGCGAGCGCGGGGGACAAAGGCCGGCGAGCCAGGTACTCGCGCAGCCTCGACTCGGCGGCGACGAGCATCG
>DASTCC010000584.1:0-5614 GCA_035711465.1 Vicinamibacterales bacterium | reverse complement strand
GTTGGTGGATCGCCGTATCGTCGTCATCGGCGGCTTCGTCGGCGCCACAAAAGAGGGCGTGACGACGACGCTTGGTCGCGGTGGATCGGATTATTCGGCGGCGATCATCGGCGCCTGCCTGGGCGCCACCGAGATCCAGATCTGGACCGACGTCGATGGCATGCTGACAGCCGACCCGCGCGTCGTCCGCGACGTGCACGTGGTGCCGCACCTCTCGTTCGCCGAGGCGTCCGAGCTCGCGTATTTCGGCGCCAAGGTGCTGCATCCGGCGACGATTCAGCCGGCGGTCGCCAAGAACATTCCCGTGCGCATCCTCAATTCCCGGCGGCCGCAGGACGCGATGGGCACGCTGATCACGCGCGACCGCCCGCCCTCGGCGAGCCCGCTCACCGCGGTGGCGTCGAAGAAGGGCGTCACCGTCGTCGATATCACGTCGACGCGGATGCTGATGGCGCACGGCTTCCTCAAGCGGATCTTCGACGTCTTCGAGCAGCACCGCACCTCGGTGGACGTGGTGACGACGTCGGAGGTCAGCGTCTCGGTGACGGTCGACGACCGCCGGCACCTGCCGGAGATCATGACGACGCTCAGCGACGTCGCCGAGGTGACGCGCGAGGACGACATGGCGATCATCTGCGCCGTCGGCGACGGGCTGCAGAACGATCCGACGTTCGTCAGCCACCTGCTCGAGGCCGTCGGCGGCGTGCCGATCCGGATGGTCTCGCAGGCGGCGGCGCGCCGGAACATCACCCTGGTGATTCGCGAAGCCGATCTCGAGTCCGCGCTGCTGCGCGTGCACGAGCGGTTTCTCGGCCGCGCCGTCGAGACCGCCAATCTCGCCGGCACCAAGGAGGCTTCGTGAAGCTGATGCTCGTTGGACACGGCCGGATGGGACAGCTCGTCGCCAGGATGGCGCCGGCGTACGACTTCACGATCGCCGGCATTCTCACCAGCCGTTCGGAGGAGGACGCGATCGAGCGCGCCGTCGCCGAGGGGGCGCGCATGGCCATCGACTTCTCGCAGCCGCCTGCGGTGCCGACCAACCTGCCCAGGCTCGCCGCCGCGGGCGTCAGCGTCGTCATCGGCACGACCGGGTGGCACGCGCAGGAAGCGGAGCTGCGCGCCGTCGCCGCGCGCTACGAGATCGGCGTGCTCGCGGCGTCGAACTTCTCGCTCGGCATGCACATCTTCCGCGCCCTCGTCGAGGACGCGGCGCGGCGGTTCGGCGCGCGGGCGGACGTCGGCGCCTGGATCCACGAAGCGCACCACGACAAGAAGAAGGACGCGCCGTCGGGCACGGCGGTGACGCTGAACTCGGCGATGATCGGCGCCGGCTACCCGCGCGCGATCGACATGTCGTCGACGCGCGCCGGATCGATTCCGGGCACGCACACGGTCGGATTCGACGGGCCGTCGGAGACGGTGACGCTGACGCATGCCGTGCGCGATCGCGCGGTGTTCGCGGAAGGCGCGTTGGAAGCCGCGACATGGCTCGAAGGCAAGCGCGGCTGGTTCACGATCGACGACATGCTTGCAGGGTGACGGTTTTCCAGGAGAACGACACATGCGATCGATATTCACAGGCGTCGGCACCGCACTGATCACGCCGTTCAAGACCGACACGTCGCTCGACGAAGCCGCGGTGCGCCGGCTCGCCAAACGCCAGGTCGACGCCGGCGTGCACTTCCTCGTGCCCTGCGGCACCACCGGCGAAACGCCCACGCTCTCCGAGGACGAGCGCCGCCGCGTCGTCGAGCTCGTCGTCGAGGAGGCGAAGGGCCGCGCGCTGGTAATGGCCGGCGCCGGGGGCTACGACACGAAGGAAGTGATCCACGCGGCGAAGATGATGGAGCGCGCCGGCGCGCAGGGGATCCTGTCGGTGACGCCGTACTACAACAAGCCGACGCCCGAAGGGTTGTATCAGCACTACAAGGCGATCGCCGAGTCGACGGCCCTGCCGATCGTCGTCTACAACGTGCCAGGACGAACCGGCTGCAACGTCGACCCGGCGACGCTCGCACGCCTGGCGACGATTCCGAACATCGTCGGCGTCAAGGAAGCGTCGGGCAACGTCAGCCAGATGGCCGAGATATGCCATCTCGTGCCCGACGACTTCATCGTGCTGTCGGGCGACGACGCGCTGACGCTGCCGCTGATGGCGATCGGCGGCCGCGGCATCATCTCGGTGGCATCGAACGAAGCGCCCGCCGAGATGGTGCACATGGTCGAGGCCGGCGAACGCGGCGACTTCGGCGAAGCGCGGCGGTGGCACGCGAAGCTGCTGCCGCTGATGCAGGTGAACTTCTGCGAGTCGAGTCCCGGGCCGGTGAAGTTCGCGATGGCCGCGATGGGCTTGTGCGATCCCGTCTGGCGGCTGCCGATGGTACCGCCGCGGCAGGCGTCGCAGGAGAAGGTGCTCGGCGTAATGAAGGCGTTCGGCCTGCCGATCGTCGCCGAAGCGCGGGCCTGATGGCGCTCGCCGACACAATCGCGTCGCTCTTCGCGGCTGGGTCCGGTGCGGACAAGGCCGCGGCCCGCGAGGCGTTCTTCGAGCTGCAGCGCGGTCTCGGCCGCGGCGAGATTCGCGCCGCCGAGCGGGATGCTTCGGCGCCCACCGGGTGGCGCGTCAACACCTGGGTGAAGCAGGGCGTCCTGCTCGGATTCCGTTTCGGCGACGTCGTCGACATCTCCGCCGATCACGGACGCTGGCCGTTCTACGACAAGGACACGATGCCGCTGAAGAAGCCTGGCGTCGATGCGGGCGTGCGCATCGTGCCCGGCGGCTCGACGATTCGTGAAGGCGCCTACGTCGCGAAGAGCGTCGTCTGCATGCCGCCGATGTACATCAACATCGGCGCCTACGTCGACGAGGGAGCGCTGGTCGATTCGCATGCGCTGGTGGGATCGTGCGCGCAGATTGGCAGGCGCGTGCATTTGTCGGCGGCCGCGCAAATCGGCGGCGTCATCGAGCCGGTCGGCGCCATGCCGGTGATCGTCGAAGACGACGTGCTGGTGGGCGGCAATACCGGAATCTACGAGGGCGCGATCGTTTGCGAGCGCGCGGTGATCGCCGCCGGCGTCGTCATCACGGGATCGACGCCGCTCTACGATCTGCCCCGCGGCAGGGTCATCAAGCCGGAGCCGGGCCAGCCACTGGTGGTGCCGAAGGGCGCGGTGGTGGTGCCCGGGTCGCGAGCGGTGTCCGTGGGTCAGGGACGCGAGTGGGGCCTCTCGCTGGCGACGCCGGTGATCGTGAAGTACCGCGACGATCGCACCGACACCCGGACGGAGCTCGAGACGTGGATTCGGTAGCGCAGATCGCACTCACGCGCGCGCTCGTCGACATCGACTCGACGACCGGCCGCGAAGCGGCGGCCGGATCGTTCCTGGCGCGCACGCTTCGCGATCTCGGCTACGACGTCACCGAGCAGCCGGTCGCCGACGGCCGCTTCAACGTCTTCGCGTCGTTCGACGATCCGGTGGTCGTGCTCTCGACGCACTTCGACACCGTGCCGCCCTTCTTTCCGAGCCGCATCGAAGGCGATCGCCTGCACGGCCGCGGCGCCTGCGATGCAAAAGGCGCGCTCGTCGCCATGATCGGCGCGGCCGAGCGGTTGCGTGCGGCCGGCGAGAAGCGCATCGGCCTGCTGTTCGTCGTCGGCGAGGAGCGCGGCAGCGACGGCGCGCGCACGGCGAATCTGGCGCCGCCGGGATCGCGCTACCTGATCGACGGCGAGCCGACCGGCAACCGGCTCGGCACGGCGACGCGCGGCGTCTATCGCGCGCGGCTGCGTGCCTCCGGCAAGGCCGCGCACTCCAGCCAGCCGGAGCTCGGCGAGTCGGCGATCGACAAGTTGATCGACGCCCTGATCCTGCTCCGCGGCGTCGAGTGGCTGGACGATCCGGTGATGGGCCGCACGTTCTACAGCGTCGGGCTGATCGACGGCGGCGTCGCGACGAACGTGATCTCCCCGTCCGCGTCCGCCGAGCTGATGTTCCGCACCGTCGGCAGCCACGTCGACGTGCGAGAGCGGATTCTGGCGACGGTCGGCCACCTCGTCAGCGTCGAAGACACCGCGGTGGTGACGCCGGTGATACTGCATACGGTTCCGGGGATGCCGAGCGCGTCGTTTGCGTTCGCCACCGACATCTCGTTTCTCGACCGCTGGGGCGCGCCGCTGCTGCTCGGTCCGGGATCGATCACGCTGGCACACACGGCCGACGAAAGCGTCGGCATCGACGAGCTCACGCACGCGGTCGATCTCTACGTCCATCTCTGCCGGCACCTGCTGGATGCGTGAGCCGCAAGTGGCCATCGCCGCAATGCCTCATTGCCTCGCTGCCTCATTGCGAAATATGCTGCCCCCCCAATGCCCGGCTACGGAGTGAGCTATTGGAGCGATCGAACGGGGCCGTCGCGGCGGCGCAGTTATCCGGCGTTTCGCGGTGACGACACCGCCGACGCGGTGATCATCGGCGGCGGCCTCACTGGTTGTCTGGCAGCGTTCGTGCTGGCCAAAGGGGGCGCGAACGTCGTGCTTTTCGAGGCCGATCGACTGGCGCGGGGATCGACTGCCAGCAGCATCGGCGCGATCGTGCCGCAGCCGGATGCGTCGTTCCGGACGGTCGAGTCGCTGTCGGGCAAGCGCGTGGCGCGGACCGCGTGGAAGGAGACCCGCCGCGCCGCGCAGGAGTTCGCGACCGCCCTCGCAAAGCATCGCATCAACGCGGATCTGCACGAAGCGCCGCTGCTGGTGAGCGCCGGCAGCGCTGACGAGGCAGCCGATCTCCGCCGCGAACAGGCGGCACGCAAGGCCGCGGGCGTCGACGCGGCGTGGGTGACCGGCAGCGCCGTCCAGGCCGAGACGGGACTCGAGTCCACCGGCGCCATTCGTCTGCGCGAAGCGAGCGTCATCGATCCGGTACGAACGACGCTGGCGCTGGCGGCGAAGGCGGATGATGCCGGCGCGCGTCTGTTCGAGCGATCCGAAGTGCGGCGCACGACGTTCACCCGCAAGTACGCGGACGTCCATCTGGCATCGGGAAAGATTCGGACGACGCTCGTCTACGTCGCCACCGGCGCGCCCGGCCGGCTGTTCTCGCAGCTCCGCCGGCACGTCCACGAACGCACCGGCTTCGTCGTCGTCACCGAGCCGCTGAACGCGGCGATGCGCCGGGAAGCGGGGAAGCGCGCCTCGATCGTGACCGAGGCCTCGGCCGAGCCGCACTGGCTGCGTTGGCTCGCCGACGATCGCGCGATGTTCGCCGGCGCCGCCGCGGCGCCCGTCGCCGCGCGTCAACGGGACAAAGTGCTCGTGCCGCGAACTGCGCAGCTGATGTACGAGCTGTCGGTGCGATATCCGGTAATCTCGGGCCTCCCGGCGAAATGGGGCTGGGACCTGCCGATCGTCTCCACCTTCGACGGCCTGCCGTGGATCGGCCCACACCGCAATTACCCATTCCATTTTTTCGCGATGGCCTTCGGCTGGCACGGCGACAGCCTGGCCTGGCTCGCCGCCCGCGCCGCCCTGCGCTCCCTGCGCGGCGAATGGCGCAAGGACGACGACGCATTCGGATTTGTGCGGCATTTGTAGGCGGGCGGGGTCGGAGCGGG
>DASTCC010000583.1:0-5029 GCA_035711465.1 Vicinamibacterales bacterium | reverse complement strand
GATGCGGATGGTCGTGGACTTGCCGGCCCCGTTCGCTCCAAGGAAGCCGAAGATCTCACCCTGCTCGACGCTGAATGACACGTCGGCCACGGCGACGAAGTCGCCGAAACGCCTGGACAGGCCACGAACCTCGATCGCGGGTTGCGCCATCGCGTTAGCGTCCAAGCGCCCGCTCGAGCCGGGCCTCGGCGAGCCGCACGCCGGCCAGCGCGCGCATGCGCGTCAGCTCGTTCTCGAGCAGGGCGACCTGTGCCACCAGGACGTCCGTGGCTGTGGCCACGCCGGAGGCGTAGCGATCGCCCACGACGCGGCGGGCTTCGGCGGCGCTCTTCACCGCATCGGAGGCGGCGCGCACCATCGCCTGGCTCGAATCCAGATCGAGCAGGCGCTGTCGGACGTCGGCCGAGACGAGCGAGTCGACTTCGGCCATCCGCGCCCGGGTCGCAGCGATGGCCGCCGCCGCTTCGGTGACCTGCGCCTTGGTCCGGCCAAAATCGAGGAAGTTCCAGTTCACCGTGACGCCGAAGTCGAAGGAATCCTGCCAGATGCCGTTGCGCGGAAAAATCTTCGGGTTCGGGTTGGCGAAGTCGTAGCCGCCGGCCAGCGCGACGGTGGGCCTGGTGGCCGTGGCGGCCGCATCACGCCGTGCCTCAGCCGCGCCAAGCCGGAAGTCCAGCGCCTTCCGCTCAGGACGCGATTGCAGGGCCTGTTCGATGAGCGCCGCGCTCGTCGAAGCCGATGTGCCCGCCGACGCCGCATCGAGCGGATCGGCCAGCTCGATGATGGTGTCGTCGGGAGCGCCAATCAGCCGGCGCAGTTCGATCAGCGCGGATTCGCGAAGGTTCTGCGCTTCGATTAACTGCGCGCGCTCCCGCGACCGCTGCGCCTCGAGGCTCGTGACTTCGTTCGGCGGGATCAGGCCGACGTCGAACCGTTGACGCGCATCGGTCAGCTGCGCCTCGGCGCGCACCGCCGACTCTTCGAGCACGCGCACCGTCTCGCGCGCGGTGGCCGCGGCCCAGTAGGCGCGCACCACCTCCAGCCTCAAGTCGGCGCGCGCGGTCTCGATGTCGGCGCCAACCGCCGATGCTTCCGCCTCCGCCGCGCGTTGGAGCGCATTCGTGCGGCCGGCCGTGTAGATCGGCCACTGCATCGAGATGCGCGAGAACACGTTGTCGGGGACGTCGGGGTAGACGACCAGCCGGCGGCCATCCGGCTGCGGCACCGCGAACTCCACGACGTGGTTGGTACGCGTGTAGCCGCCGGTCGCCGAGAGGATCGGATAGTGCGCGGCGCTGGCGCCGGCGGCCGACGCCTGCGCTCCTTGTTCGCGAGCGCGAAGCTCGGCGAGTCGATGGCTCTGCTCGAAGGCGCGCGCCACCGCGTTGGCCAGGGTGAGCCGCGCCGGCGGCGGCTGTGCGGCGGCCGACGCGGTCGAAGCGAGGATCAGAACAAGGGCAATGCGTCTCATGACGGTGATGTCCGTAGCTTGGCGATGAACACGTCTTCGAGTGACGGGACGACGCGGCGGACGCTCGACGCGGCGACGCCGGCGGTGCGCGTTCCCTGTTCGAGCAGCTGCTGCGCGGCCGGCGCATCGTCCTCGTCGATCCACACATGGAGCCGATCGCCGAAGACCTGCGCGCTGCCGATCCCGGGCTGCGAGCTGAGCCGATCGACGGCGCCACGCGAGTCCGCGACGACGACTTCGAACAGGGTGCCGGCGAGGCTCTCGCGCAGCCGGCCCGGCCGATCGAGCGCCAGTACTTTGCCTTCATGCAGGAGCACGATGCGCGAGCAGCGCTCCGCTTCGTCCAGGTAGGGCGTCGACATCAGGATGGTGATGCCCTGCGCCAGGAACTGCGACAGCAGCTTCCAGAACTCGCGCCGCGACACCGGATCGACGCCGGTGGTGGGCTCGTCGAGCACGATCACGCGCGGCTCGTGGACGAGGGTGCACGCCAGCGCCAGTTTCTGCTTCATGCCGCCCGACAGCCGATCCGCGAGGCGCGTGCGGAAGGGCGTGAGCTGGGTCATCTCCAGCAAACGATCGCGCCGCGCGTGAAAGTCGCGCATGCCATGGATCTCCGCGAAGAAGGCGATGTTCTCGTCGATGCTGAGGTCGCCATAGAGCGAGAACCGCTGCGACAGATAGCCGACCACCGCCGTGACATCGCGGTGCTGCTTCACCGGATCCTTGCCGTCCACCCGTACCGTGCCGGCGTCGGCGTGCAGCAACCCGCAAAGGGTCCGAATCGCCGTCGTCTTGCCGGCGCCGTCGGGCCCGATCAGACCGAACATCTCGCCGGGCTCGACCGCAAACGACACGCCGGCCAGCGCTTCGACCTTGCCGTATCGCTTGACGACGTTGGTGAACTCGATCGCGGCCATCAGCGCTGCAGCGGAATCTCCGCCTCGACCGGCATGCCCTGCTTGAGCACGCCGTCCCTGTTGTCCACGTTGATGCGCACGCGGTACACCAGCTTCGAGCGCTCCTCGGCGGTCTGAACGTTGCGGGGCGTGAACTCGGCTCTCGGCGAGATATAGGTGACGGTGCCTGTCAGCCCGGCGCCGCCGGCGTCAGTGTGGACCGTAGCCTGCTGGCCAATCCTGATTTGCGGCACGGTGGGCTCTGGAACGAACACGTCGGCCCATGCGCGATCGAGGTCGACCACCAGCAACGCCGGGGCCCGCGGCGCGATGACCTCGCCGGCCTCGACGAGCTTCTCGGTGACAATCCCGCCGACGGGCGCCCGTACCGTCGCGTCGCCAACCGACTTTTCGAGCGTGGCGATCTGCGCGTCGGCAGCCGCAACTCGCGCGCGGGCGGCGTCGATCTCCTCGGGCCGCGCGCCGGCGCGGAGTTTGGCGAGCGCCTCCTCGGCCGTGCGCACGCGGCTGTCGAGCGAGGCGAGCCGATCGCGCGCCACGTCTCGTCGCGTCGCCGCATCGTCACGTTGCTTGCGCGAGCCGGAGTTGTTGCGGAGCAGGGTTTCGAAGCGCTCGAGATCCTGCTGCGCCGACTCGAGCTCGGCTTTCGCCGCCGACAGCTCGGCCCGCGCGGTTTCGACCTGCGCCTGCCCCTGGCGAATGTCCTCCGCCCGCGCGCCGGCCATCACCAGCCGGAGTTGTGCGTCAGCGCCGGCACGGTCGGCCCGGGCGCGGTCGATGGCGAGGGTGGCGTCGCGGGTGTCGAGCGTCATCACCACCTGGCCGGGCTCGACCCGATCACCCTCGGTGACGGGGAAGGTCAGGATGCGCCCGCCGACTTCCGGCGCGATGCGGGTCTCGGTGGCTTCGACGTGACCGGTGGCGCGGATGCGGTCCGACGGCGCTTCGTCAGCGCAGGCGGCGACGAGGACGAGGACGGCGAGTGTGGTCAGCTTCTGCATGGTGTCTTCTCAGTCACGGCGCGAGCATGCGCCGCGCCGTTTCCTGGACGTGCGCGATCAAATCGTCGTGGGGAATGGAGACGAGCATCGGCAGATCCTGGTCCTGCCGTCCCGGCTGCGCCGCCACGCGCTCGCGCGCGGCGTTGAAGATGAGCGGGCCCACTACCGACAGGTAGGCGAGGATCGGATGCACCTTTCGAAACACGCCGGCGGTGTGGCCCTCATCGAGGATGCGCGCGAAGGTCAAGACCACCGTGCGCAGCCGCTGCAGCGTCTCGAGATCGAGATGCGGCGCGCCTTCGGAGATTTCGCGCAGCATCAACGTCGGAAACCACGGGCGCGTTTCCGTCATGCGCACGAAGGCGTCGATGAAGCGATCGAGCTTGCCGGGCGCCGGCCCTTCCGCCGCCGCAATCGCGGTGACGGTGCCGGTCATGTGCTGCAGCATCTCGCCGACGACGGAGCGGTACAGGGTGAGTTTGTCGGCGAAGTGGTAGTAGATCATCGCCTTGTTCACTCCGGCGCGCCGGGCGATGTCGTCCATGCTGGTGCCGTCGAAGCCCTTCGCCGAGAACAACGTGGCCGCAGCATCAAAGACCGCTTCGCGAGTGGGGACGGCGGCAGCAGTGAATTTTCGAGGCGAAGCCATCTTAACTAACCAGTTAGTTAACTACCACCCCGGCCGTATGTCAAGCCTGGGTGGCCTGAAGCTGCCCTAGAATCGAGAGAGATGACCGTTGTCATCGCTGGCGGGACGGGCTTTTTAGGCCAAAAACTCGTAAGGCGGCTGTCGGATGATGGCCACCACGTGGTCGTCCTTTCCCGACGTCAGGGCGGATCGAACACGCTGACCTGGCAGCCTGACGGTTCGCCTGGCAACCTGCCGCAGCACCTCGCCGGCGTTGATGCGGTCGTGAATCTCGCCGGCGCAGGCATCGCCGACCGGCGATGGTCGCCTTCACGAAAGGCCGTTCTGAGATCGAGCCGCACGCTGGCCACCCGCACGCTGGCGCGCGCCATCGCGGCGTGTGAACGGCCGCCTCGCGTGTTCGTCAGCGCTTCGGCGGTCGGCTATTACGGTCCGCGCGGCGACGAGCCAGTAACCGAGGCTACGCCGCCGGGAGTGGATTTCTTTGCGACGCTCGCCATCGAGTGGGAGCAGGAGGCGCAGGCCGCCGCGACGACGCGCACGCGCGTCGCCATCATCCGCACGGGACTGGTGCTGTCCAGCGACGGCGGCGTGCTCGGCAAGATGCTGCTGCCGTTCAAGATTGGCGTCGGCGGCGTGCTCGGATCGGGCGAGCAATACATGTCGTGGGTTCACGAAGACGACTGGACGGCGATGGTGACCTGGTTGATGCGTGACGAGCGCGCCAGCGGCGCGTTCAATGTCACCGCGCCGACGCCGGTGACCAACCGCGAGTTCACCAGCGCGCTCGGCCGCGCGCTGCGTCGCCCGACAATCCTGCCAGTGCCGTCGTTCGCGCTGCGTCTCGCGCTGGGCGAGCTTTCGGACGCGCTCCTCACCGGCCAGCGCGTGCTGCCCAGGCACGCCGAGCAGCTGGGATTCCAGTTCCGGCACACCACGCTCGATGCGGCATTGGCGAGCCTGAACCTGTGAAAGGATTGTCGACATG
>DASTCC010000582.1:0-4213 GCA_035711465.1 Vicinamibacterales bacterium | reverse complement strand
TCGGCAGGATCGCCTTGCCGTCGGTCTCGTTGTACAGACTGACGTTGCCGCCGGTGATCGGGACGTCCAGCGCGCGGCACGCTTCGCCGATGCCGGCGACCGCTTCGGCGAATTGCCACATGATCTCGGGCCGTTCGGGGTTGCCGAAGTTCAAGCAGTTGGTCGCGCCGATCGGCAGGCCGCCGGCGCAGGCGACGTTGCGCGCCGCTTCGGCGACGGCGAGGCTGGCGCCGGCGCGCGGATCGAGCTGGCAGAAGCGGCCGTTGCCGTCCACCGACATCGCCAGCGCGCGCTTGGTGTCCTTGACGCGCACCACGCCGGCGCTCATGCCGGCGATGGCGATCGTGTTCGTCCGCACCGTGTAGTCGTACTGCTGATAGATCCAGCGCTTGCTCGCCAGCGTCGGCGAGGCCAGCAGCTGCAGCAGCGCATCGTTCGGCGCCGGCAGCGGCCTCAACAGCTCGCGTGGGATGCGGTGCAACTCGTCGCGGCCGGCCGGCTCGCGGAACGGACGGTTGTAGAGCGGCGCTTCGTCGGTGAGCGCACGATTGGGCACCTCGGCGACGACCTCACCGCGATGTTTCACGCGCAGCTTGTCGTCGTCGGTCACCGTGCCGACCGGCACCGCATGCAGATCCCACTTCTCGAAGATCCGCTCTACTTCCGCTTCGCGGCCGCGCTTGACGATCAACAGCATGCGCTCCTGCGATTCGGAGAGCATGATCTCGTACGGCGTCATGCCGCTTTCGCGCTGCGGCACCAGCGCGACGTCGATCTCGACGCCGACGCCGCCGCGCGATCCGGTTTCAGACGTCGCGCACGTCAGGCCCGCGGCGCCCATGTCCTGGACGCCGACGATCGCATCGGTCTGCATCACCTCGAGACACGCCTCGAGCAGCAGCTTCTCCATGAACGGATCGCCGACCTGCACGGCGGGGCGCTTCTCCGCCGACTTGTCGTCGAACTCGGCCGACGCCATGGTCGCGCCGTGAATGCCGTCGCGCCCGGTCTTGGCGCCGACGTAGTAGACCGGATTGCCGACGCCGCTGGCGCGGCCCTTGACGATCGCTTCCCGGCGCGCGAGACCCAGGCAGAAGACGTTGACGAGCGGGTTGCCGTTGTAGGTCTCGTCGAACATCACCTCGCCGCCGACGGTCGGAATGCCGATGCTGTTGCCGTAGCCGCCGATACCGGAGACGACGCCTTTGACGATGCGCCGCGTGCGCGCGTCGTCGAGCGATCCGAACCGCAGCGCGTCGAGGAGCGCGATCGGACGCGCGCCCATGGTGAAGATGTCGCGGATGATGCCGCCGACGCCGGTCGCCGCCCCTTGATAGGGCTCGATGAACGACGGGTGATTGTGCGATTCGATCTTGAAGACGGCGACCAGGCCGTCGCCGATGTCCACTGCGCCGGCGTTCTCGCCCGGCCCCTGCACGACCCGTTCTCCGGTCGTCGGCAGCGTCTTCAAGTGCACGCGCGAGCTCTTGTAGCTGCAGTGCTCGGACCACATCACCGAGAACAGCCCGAGCTCGGTGAGGTTCGGCTCGCGGCCGATCCGCTGGACGATGCGGTCGTACTCGTCGCGGGTGACGCCGTGGCGGTCGAGCACGTCCTGATCGATCACGGTGGCCTGCCCCGGCGTCATCGCGTCACTCCCGCGGCGCCGGTCCGCGCCAGATGGCGCACCACCGACTCGAGCACGACCCGGCCGTCGGCGCTCCCGACCATCGTCTGACACGCCCGCTCCGGATGCGGCATCAGACCGACGACGTTGCGCGCCTCGTTGCAGATGCCGGCAATCGAGTTGATCGATCCGTTTGGATTCGCGGCGTCGACCGCCCGTCCAGCGTCGTCGACGTAGCGGAAGATGACGCGACGATCGCGTTCGAGCGTCTCGATGACGTCGGGCGGTGCGTAGTAGTTGCCCTCGCCGTGCGCGATCGGCATCCGCAGCACGTCACCAGCCGACGCCGCCGCGGTGAACGGCGTGTCGACCTGGTCGATGCGGACGTTGACGAACTCGCAATGAAACTTGAGATCTCGGTTACGCAGCATCGCGCCCGGCAGCAGCCCGCATTCGGTGAGGATCTGGAATCCGTTGCAGATGCCGAGCACCGGTCCGCCCGCCTTCGCCAAGGCGATGACCGCATTCATGATCGGCGAGAACCGCGCGATCGCGCCGGTCCGCAGATAGTCGCCATGCGAGAAGCCGCCGGGCAGGATGACGACGTCGGCATCGCCGAGCGATGTGTCCTTGTGCCAGACGTAGGTGGCTTCCTGGCCAAGGACGTCCTTCGCTGCGTAATAGGCGTCGTGATCGGAGTTGGATCCGGGAAAAACGACGACGGCAAACTTCATCGCTGATGCCTCATGACCGGTCACGACTGGACGGCGGCTTCGGTCTCCGCGCCGAGCTCGATCCGGAAGCTCTCGATGACCGGATTGGCGAGAACCCGATCGGCGACCTCGGCGACGAGCTTTTCGGCCTCGGGCTTGGAGGCGACGTCGAGGTCGAGCTCGAAGTACTTGCCCTGCCGCACGTCGCCGATGCTGTTGTAGCCGAGCGAGTGCAGTGCCTCGGCAATCGTGTGTCCCTGCGGATCGAACACCGAGGGCTTGAGCGTGACGAACACCCGAGCTTTCACCTGATCCTCCGTGACCTCATCGGCCGGCGCGAGCGACTTCGGCCGGCGGTGCCGGCTCGACCAGCGCCCCGAACACGCGGCCGAAGATCGCGCCGACGTGGCGCAGCTGCGCCTTCAGATCGAACGACTCGTCGATGACCTCGCGCGGCAGCACACGGGCGATGTCCGGGTCGGCGAGGAGCAGCTCCTTGAAATCCCGCTGCTCGCCGAACGATCGCATCGCGTTGCGCTGCACCCACTCGTAGGCCTGCTCGCGCGAGATGCCCCGGCGCGCCAGCTCCAGCAGCACGGTGCCGGAAAAGACGACGCCGCGGCTGCGCTGCAGATTCTCGCCCATCCGATCCGGATAGACGACCATGCCGGTGACGATGCGCGTGAAACGGCGCAGCATGTGGTCGAGGGCGATAAAGCTGTCGGGCAGGATGACGCGCTCCACCGACGAATGCGAGATGTCGCGCTCGTGCCAGAGGGCGACGTTCTCGAGCGCGGCCATGGCGTTGGCGCGAATCAGCCGCGCCAGCCCGACGATCTGCTCGCAGCCGATCGGGTTGCGCTTGTGCGGCATCGCCGACGAGCCCTTCTGTCCCTTGCCGAACGGCTCCTCGACCTCGCCGATCTCCGTCTTCTGCAGACCGCGGATTTCGAGCGCGAACTTCTCGAGCGAGGCCGCGACGATCGCCAGGGCCGCGAGCAGCTCGGCGTGGCGGTCGCGCTGGATCACCTGCGAGCTGACCGGCGCCGGCTGCAGGCCGAGCCGGCGGCAGACCGCTTCTTCGATCGACGGCGGCAGGTGCGCGAACACCCCGACCGCGCCCGAGATCTTGCCGACGCTGACGGTGTGGCGGGCGCGGACGACGCGCTCGCGGCCACGCTGCACTTCCGCATACCAGAGCGCGAGTTTGACGCCGAAGGTCATCGGCTCGGCGTGCACGCCGTGCGTGCGGCCGATCATCGCCGTGTCGCGATGCTCGACGGCGCGCTGCCGGATCGCCGCCGCCAGCGCGTCGATGTCCTGCAGGATCAGATCGCAGGCCTGTCGCATCTGAAGCGCGAGGGCGGTGTCGAGCACGTCGGACGACGTCATGCCGAAATGGAGCCATCGGGCCGGCTCGCCAGCCTGCTCGGCGACGGCGGTCGTGAACGCGATCACGTCGTGCTGGGTCGTCTGTTCGATCTCGTCGATGCGGGCGACGTCGAACGCCGCGCGTTCACGCAGCGCCTTGGCGTCGGCCGCCGGCACGACGCCAGCTTCGGCGAGCGCGTCGGTCGCGGCGAGCTCGACCTCGAGCCCGGTCTCGTAGCGGCGCTGGTCGCTCCAGATCGCCCCCCTTTCCGGCCGGGTATAACGCGGAATCATCCGTTCACATCTCCAGCTGCGCGGCGTCGATCGTTGCCGTCGTCTTCGGACCGACAACGGTCGCGACCAGTTCGCCGCCACGGAACAGGTCGCGCGCGACGCGCTGGACGTCGTCGACGGTCACCGCGTCGATCGCGGCGAGCGTCTCGTCGAGCGAGAAGAAACGCCCGAAGTAGATCTGCTGCCGCGCCAAGTGCGACATGCGGCT
>DASTCC010000581.1:0-7647 GCA_035711465.1 Vicinamibacterales bacterium | reverse complement strand
GACCGCGCACGTCTCAGAAGGCCTCGCAGTTCACGGAATCGGTCATCCGCGAGATGACGCGCCTCGCCAACCAGCACGGCGCCGTCAATCTCTCGCAGGGCTTTCCGGACTTTCCGGCGCCCGACGCGATCAAGCAGGCCGCGTGTGACGCGATTCAGGCCGACATCAACCAGTACGCCGTGACCTGGGGCGCGAAGCCGCTTCGCGACGCCATCGCCGCGGACTTCACCCGCCGCTATCAGGTGCCGATCGAAGCCGACAAGCAGATCACCGTCTGCTGCGGATCGACCGAAGCGATGATGGCGACGATGCTCGCGATCGTCGATCCGGGCGACGAGGTGATCGTCTTCGAGCCGTTCTACGAGAACTACGGGCCGGACGCGATTCTCTCCGGCGCGACGCCGCGCTTCGTCCCGCTCAGGCCGCCGGCAAACGAGGGCGGGGACTGGACGTACGATTCGAAGGATCTCGCCGCGGCCTTCTCGAATCGCACCCGCGCGATCATCATCAACACGCCGAACAACCCGACCGGCAAGGTGTTCACCAGAGCCGAGCTCACCGGGATCGCGAAGCTCTGCCAGAAATGGGGCACGATAGCCGTCACCGACGAAATCTACGAGCACATCCTCTACGACGGCGCGACCCACGTGCCGATGATGTCGCTCGACGGCATGGCCGATCGGACGATCACGATCAACAGCGTCTCGAAGACGTTCAGCGTCACCGGCTGGCGCGTCGGCTGGACGATCGCGCCGCCGGACATCACCGGCGCGATCCGCAAGACGCACGATTTCCTGACCGTCGGCGCCGCGGCGCCGTTGCAGGCGGCGTCGGCCGCGGCGCTGGCGCTGCCGGCGTCGTATTTCACCGAGCTGGCGTCGGGCTACCGCGCGCGGCGCGATCGACTGATGGGGATCCTGCGCGACGTCGGCTTCGTCTGCTACGAGCCCAAGGGCGCGTACTACATCATGACCGACATCGCCGGCTTCCGCTTCCCGAACGACGTCGAGTTCGCAAGGTACCTGGTGACCGAAGTCGGCGTCGCCAGCGTGCCGGGCAGCAGCTTCTACCGCAGCCCCGCGTCGGGCCGCACCAAGGTGCGCTTCTGCTTCTGCAAGAAGGACGAGACGCTCTCAGCCGCCGAACAGCGGTTCAAACGGATCCCCGCCGTCCGGTAGCGTCGCGCGCCGCGGCCAGCGCACGACCTCGAAGAGCGAGGCATCGGGCTGCTCGACGATCGCGCGCATCAACCGGCGCAGCCGCGGCATCGCGGCGGTGATGCGCTCGTGTTCCTCGGGCGTGAACCGGTTCCAGTGCAGCACGATGTAGCGGGCCCGGTGCGCGTGCAGCACTTCCCACGCTTCGATCGACGGGAACGACGAGAGCGGCGCCATCTCGGCGAAAGCCTCGCCGGGAATGTGGTCGCTGTAGCCGTTGATCAGCGGCTTCCAGTGGAACGTCGAGAACAGCATGTATTCCGTGTGGCGGTGGCGATCCGGCGCGATCGCGAAGTACGGGAACTCCGCGACCGGACCGCGCGGCAGCCCGGCCAGCCGCTGATGCGCGACCGGCAGCGGCGGCGCGTCCACGACCTTCAGCGGGCCTGCCGTCGATCGCGCCATCGTCGCCATGACGATGCCGGCGGCGACCCAGCCGCGGCGGCGATCGGCGAAGAACGCGCCGAAATTGGAGAAGCCGGCGCCGGCGATGATCGCGAGCGCCAGCGTCACCAGCAGGCCGAAGCGCGCCGGCGCCCGCAGCATGCTGAAGAACGGCATCGTCTCGTGGAGCACCGTGTAGAGGCCGCCCGCCGGGCCGAACGACGCCCACATCGCCAGCCCGCCGAGAAGCAGGTAGAAGCCGAGCACGCCGGGCGCGAGCACGTGAAGCGGCGGCTGGCGTGTCGAGCGCTGCAGCATGTAGACGATGGCGAAGCCGATCGAGAGGAACCCCGGGAAGAGCACGTCGCGCCAGGTGCCGATCAGCGGCAGCATCCAACGATGCAGCAGGATCGGCGACGCAAGATACGCCCGCCATCCCACCGCGTAGCCGCTGGCGTCGTCGAGCGAGCGGCCGAAGCCGCTTCTCTGGATCTCGAGATAGGGCGCGTAGAACGGCGCGATGATCACGAGCGCCACCACGGCGGCGCCGGCGCCGTAGATCCAGTAATACGGGTCGCGGTAGAGCTTGCGCGTGATCCCGAACCACAGCGCGCCGAGGCCCGCCATCAGACCCGCGAACACGCCGTAGTAGCCGCAGGCGAGTCCGGCCAGTGCCATCGACGCGCCGAGCCGGACCGCGTGCTTCACGGACGGCGCGTCGACGAAGACGTGCAGCCGCAGCAGGACGAGCGGCAGCCCGAACGTCATCAGCAGCTGCATGTGCGGGATGTGCGCGTAGACGAACGGGCAGTACGCGAACGCGATCGCGCTGAACGCCGCCCCGACGGCGCTGCCGGTCAACCGACGCACCAGGACGTACGTGCAGATCGCCGACAGCATGAACGACATCAGGATGACGGAGTTGGTCGCGGTGTACGGGTTCTTCGTCGCCAGCCACGCCGGCACCGCCATCACGCCGGCGACGAGATTGGCCTCGGAGAAGGCGAGCGCGTTCGGGTGCGGATCGAAGATGTTGGCGTCGTAGAGATGCCAGGGATTGGTGGTGAGCGCGTGCGCGACCCAGGCGACGTTCCAGACGCTGTAGCGTCCGTCGCCGCTGTCGACCCGGCCGCCGCGATTCATCCGCGCCGCGATCGGCCAGGTCAGGCCGATAGCCAGCACGGCCGACACGAGGACGACGGCGAACGCCTCTTTCCGATGCATTAGAGCCGGGTCGAGCGAATGAAGGATTCGGCGAGCTAGAATGCCAGCCGGGCGGATTCTACCGCATACTCCCGCCCAGCGCCTCATGCCTCTCGTCCGCCACGCCGTCGGCCCGCTCCTGGTCGGCGCTGCGGCGTGGTGCGCGGCGGGACGAATCACCGTCATCTCCGCCGATGCCGCGTCGGAGCGGCTTGCCGTCTTCGCGCCCTGGTGGGTGTTCGCCGTCGCCGTCGCGGTGGCGTCGGCCGTGCCCGCCTGGCGTCGCCGGCCGGTGCTCGCGGCCCCCGCGCTGTTGTCGACGTTGCCCTGGTGGCCGGCGCCGCTCGGCGCGGCACTGCTCGTCTGGACCGGGCCGGCCGCATGGGTGCCGATCGGCATCGCGCTGGCCCTGGCGGCCGCGGAGGACGGCGCCGCCGCCAGAGCCTCGCGGGCGTTGACGGCGATTCCGCCTAGGCGCGCCGCCGTCCTGGCGGCCGCGATGACGCTCGTCGCGTCGGCGGCGACGGCCTGGTCGCTGGCCCCGCGGCTGCCCGGCGGCGACGAGCCTCACTATCTCGTCATCACGCAGAGCCTGCTGGCGGACGGCGATCTCCAGATCGAGAACAACCATCGCCAGCGCGACTACGCCGCGTACTTCGGCGGCACGATCGCGCCCGACTACATCGAGCGCGGCAAGAACCTCGAGATCTACTCCATCCATGCGCCGGGCGTGTCGGCGCTGGTGCTGCCGGCGTTCGCCGTCGCCGGCTACCGCGGCGCGCAGGCGACCGTCGTGCTGCTCGCGGCGGCCGGCGCCGCGCTCGTCTGGCTGCTCGCCTGGCGCGCCAGCGGACGCGACAGCGGCGCCGCGTGGTTCGCGTGGGCCGCCGTCGCGCTCGTGCCGACGGCGCTCATTCAGAACGTGACCATCTTTCCCGATGGGCCTGGCGCGGTCGCTGCCGCGGCCGGGGCGTGGCTCATCGTCCGGCTGCACGAGGCGGGCGATCGGCCGTCGCCGGCGACGATCGCCGTCGTGTCGGCGGCGCTCGCGGCGTTGCCCTGGCTCCACACGCGCTTCGCGCTGCTCGCCGGCGGGCTGGGCGTGGCGATTATGGCGACGCTGCTGCGTCAGCGCGCGGACCGTGACTTCCCGCGCCGGCTCGTCGCCTTCGCGG
Organism: Vicinamibacterales bacterium; assembly: GCA_035711465.1. Lineage (GTDB taxonomy): Bacteria > Acidobacteriota > Vicinamibacteria > Vicinamibacterales > SCN-69-37 > DASTCC01. Next base: position 3,668 of record DASTCC010000581.1, on the reverse strand, counting down.
CCGTCCCGACGCTCAGCGCGCTGGCGTGGTTCGCGTTCTTCCAGATCGTCTACGGCACGCCGGATCCGCGCGCGCCGTACGGACAGGACAAGAGCTCGAGCATCTGGTACGTGCCCGGCGGACTGATGGGACTGCTGTTCGATCAGCAGTTCGGGTTGATCACGCACGCGCCGGTGCTCCTCGCCGCGTCGACGGCGGTCTTCGCGCGCGGCTCGATGCGAACCGCGGTCCGCTGGCTCGTCGGCGTCGTCGCCGTCTACCTGATGGTCGTCTGCGTGTATTGGATGTGGTGGGCCGGCGTGCCGGCGCCGCCAGCCCGATTTGCCGCCGCCGCGCTGCCGCTGCTCGCCGCGCCGCTCGCCATCGCCTGGCGCCACGCGGGCGAGGGCGCGCGAGCGATCTGGTTGACGTTGCTCGCCGTTTCGGCCGTGTTGACGACGGCGGTGCTCGGCGTCGATCGCGGCGTGCTTGCCTGGAATCCGCGCGACGCCGAAGCGCGTTGGCTCGAATGGCTGAGCCCGGTGGTCAACCTGCCGCGCGCCTGGCCGAGCTTCTTCTGGGCGCTCGATCCGAACCGGCTCGCGACCGAGTGGCCGTTCGTCGCGCACGTTGCCGTCTGGCTGAGCGTGTTCGTCGTCTTCGGATGGATGTTGATCGCGCGATCAGGGGCCGTCACTCCGCAATCGCGCCGGTTGCGCGTCGCGCTCTGGCTCGTGGTGGGCGTGACCGTGGCGGCGACCGTGGGCTGGCGGGTGAGCGGCGGATCGAGCCTCGATCCGGCCCGATCGCAGTGGGCGATGGTCCGGGCGGCCAGCGCCGGCGCCGCCATACGCGCGATCCGGCCCGGCTCGATCCGCCAGGTCACGAACCTGTCAGGGCTGCTCGCGATCCCCACCGAGGAGCCGGGACGCACCGACGCACCGCCGCCGTGGCTCGACGTCGCCGACGTGCCGGCCGGCGACTACGCCGTCGAAATCGAGGTCGCGAGACCGAGTCGAGGGGAAGTGGCGGTCCGGGCCGGCTCGCCGCTGGCGCCGCTGCGGCAGTGGTCCCTGCAGCCGTTGACCCGCCAGTCCTTCACGCTCTCGTTGCCGGCGCCAATCGAGCGCTTACAGCTCGCACCCGACCCGGCGCTCGCCGGCGTCGCGGCCACGGTGATCGTCCGTCCAATCGTGATCGCGGGCAGTCGCTGAAAAAGCAAAATGCCGGCAAGCCGAAGCCTGCCGGCATCAGGAGTTGTCGGTTCGACGAACGCGTCAGTACCGAACCGCGGCGCCGAACCAGATCCCCTGGAACTTGAGGTCGCCGATGTCGTTCTTGATCCCGAGATAGGTCGTCGTCCGGCGCCAGCCGCCCGTCAGCCCGAGATTCTCGTTGACGTTGAACGTCCCGTGGATGTCCCACTCGTAGTAGCTGCCGACGTAGTCCGGATCGACGTCCGGCAGGCGGAAGCCGCTGACCTCGAAATTGATGGCCAGGTTGGGCAGCGGATACGCGCGGCCGACGACGCCGAGCGCGGGCAGCGGGGCGGAGGCGGTGGTGAACTCGTCGACGATCGGCGAGGCCAGGTGCGCGGTCATCCGGGTCTGGCGGACGTCGAAGAGGATGCCGACGAAGCCGCGTGACGTGTAGAACGCGTCGAACTCGTAGCCGATGCGCCACACCTTCCATTCGAACTCCGAGGCGACGGGCAGCGCGATGTCGTAGCGCTGGCCGTTGAAGACGATCGGGCGGCGCAGGTTGGTTTCCGCGGTGTAGCTGATCGGCGTGTACTGGAACCGGAAGCGATGTTTCTTGCCGGGCCGGAGGACGAAGCGCATGTCGCCGAAGCGCTGCTGCTCGAAGGCCAGGTCGCGCACGAAGTCGACGTCGTCGCCGGGGATGCCGAACTGCTCGCTCGAGATGATCCCCTGCACCGAGGGACGCCAGAAGGAGAACATCGCCTCGACGTGATACTTCTCGCCGACGGCGGCCGCCACCGGCGGGTTCTCGTACTGCGCGTGCGCGAGCGCGGGCGTCGCGATCGCCGCCGCTGCGAGGAGTGCGATCGTGCTGCCACGCCGCCACGAGAACCGCTGAGTCCGAATTCGCATTGTTATACTGCCCTCCATGCCTCGGGCGCTTCGGCGCCTTCTCCCGTACGTTCGCCGCGTCCGCGTCCCCTTCACCGCCGGGCTCGTCGCCATCGTTCTCGGCACTGCTGTGTCGATGGCGTCGCCCCTTGTCCTCGAGCGCGTCGTCGACGGCTTGTTGCAAGGAGTCGACCGTCCACGTCTGGCGCTGCTGGCCCTGGCGCTGCCGGCGCTGGCGCTCGTGGAAGGCGGGTTTAGGTACCTGACGCGCAAATGGCTTATCGGCGCGTCCCGGACGCTGGAATACGACCTCAGAAACGATTTTTTCCGGCAACTCGAGCGGCTGCCCCCGGCGTACTTCCAGGCCAACCGCACGGGCGACCTTATGTCCCGCGCTACCAACGATTTGAGCGCCGTCCGGATGATGACCGGACCGGCCGTCATGTACTCCTCGAGCACGGCCCTGGGCTTCGTCGTGGCGGTCAGCGTGATGATCTGGATGGCGCCCCGGCTGACGCTGCTGGCGCTGCTGCCGCTGCCGGCGGTCAGCATCGCCTCCCACCTGTTCGGCAAGGCCATCCACGACCGCTTCGAACGGATTCAGGCGCAGCTCTCCGACATGAGCGCGGTCGTCCAGGAGGCGCTCTCGGGCGTGCGCGTCGTCCGGGCGTTCCGCCAGGAGTCGTTCGAGCTCGGCCGCTTCGAGCGCGCCAACGACGACTACGTCGAGCGGAACGACCGGCTGATTCGTCTGCAGGCGGCGTTCTATCCGAGCCTGTCGCTGTGCTTCGGCGTCAGCGCGTTGATCGTGCTCTGGTTCGGCGGCCGGGACGTCATGACCGGCCGGATGACGCTTGGCGAGTTCGTCGCCTTCAGCCGATATCTCGTGCTCCTCGCCTGGCCGCTCATCGCCTTCGGCTGGGTGATCAACATCCTCCAGCGCGGGGTGGCGTCGTGGGAGCGGATGCTCGAGGTGTTCGACGCGCCGCCGGCGACCGCGACGCCGCCAGCCGATCGCGTCGAGCGCGTTTCGACCGAGCCCTGTCGAATCGAGATCCGCCACTTGTCGTTCCGCTATCCCGGCTCGGCAGCGCCCGCGCTCGACGAGGTGACCGTGGACGTGGCGGCCGGCCGGACGCTCGCCATCGTCGGGGCGACGGGGTCCGGGAAGTCGACGCTGGCGATGCTGATCGCGCGCCTGCACGAGCCGCCGCGCGGCGCGATCTTCGTCGACGGCCGCGACGTCTGCGATTGGCCGTTGCAGGATCTGCGAGCGCGGATCGGGATGGTGCCGCAGGAAGCGTTCCTGTTTTCCGACACGGTCGGCGCGAACGTCGCGTTCGGGCTGGATCGCGACTGGTCCGATCCGGCCGTTCAGGAAACGGTGATCGACGCGGCGCGTGCGGCGCGGCTCGACGGCGACGTTCAAGGCTTTGCCAGGGGCTACGAGACGCTGGTCGGCGAGCGCGGCATCACGCTGTCGGGCGGCCAGAAACAGCGCGTCGCGCTGGCGCGCGCGCTGGCCACCGACCCGCCGATCCTGATTCTCGACGACACGTTCTCCGCCGTCGACACCGCCACCGAGGAGGCGATTCT
>DASTCC010000580.1:0-2194 GCA_035711465.1 Vicinamibacterales bacterium | reverse complement strand
CTCGCCGGCGTCGGTGGACGTGAGCCCTTCGAAATTGTCCACGGTCATCGGCACCGCGAGGTCGAGCCGGGCGATGAGCGTGGTGCCGCGGAAGATCCGCAGTCCGATCCGGCTGCGTCGCACCGGGTCGTAGGCGCGAAGCAGATAGGCCGTCAGGCCGTCCGGCAAACGGGTCATCGAGACCAGGCCGAACTCATCGGGTTTCTCGACGACGTGTCCCTTGACGCACGTGGTGGAGAGCCGGCACGTCCAGGTCGCGCCGGTCGCTTCCTCGCCGACGAGGTAGGCGTCGGCGCCAAGGTCGGGCGCGGCGGCGATCGCTTCAATGCCGGCGTTGTCCTCGAACTCGGCATTCGGCCGCGGCGCCTCGCGCGGCAGGACGCCGTTGCGCGGATATAACCAGATGCGCGGGTGTCGTTCGAAGCTGATGAGCCGATCGCCCGACGGCAGCACCGTCAGTCCTTCGGCATCCGCGTTGGTGTCGGTCAGCGGCCGTCCGTCCATGCCGGCGAGCCGGCTCAGACTTGCGTCGGCGACCCCGGTCAGCCGGCCTTTCGAGTCGAGCACCACGCGCGCGCTGAGCAGGACGCCGCCGTCGCCCACCGCGACGAATCGATCGGCGCCTGTCATCGCGATGTCGGAGAGCTCGTGGAGGAGCGTCGACTGTCTGGTCTTCAGCTCCAGGCCGCCGGCGAAACGAAAATCGCCGATCGTGGTCAGCGACGGATCGTCGGGATGGAGAGGCACCGGCGTCGCGTCGATGGCGATGCGTTGAACGGGCGCCTGCAGCGATGGAATCGCCCGCGCCGAGATCGCCCATACGCCCACGACCGCCGCGGCCGCGGCGCACCAACAGGCCCCGTGCGACACGGTCGATCTTCCACGCGGCGGCATTCCCGGGAAACTATGTACGGGGCGGCGATGGAATCGCAAGCGGGTCCAACCGACTTCTAACCGCCGTGATGAGCGGCGGGGCGGACATCGGCGAAATCGCCGTGACTCCGTGTGCTTTTGCCTTGCTTTGTCACGGGACATCTCTAGAATCGAAACCGCATTCACTCTTCGCGGGGACGCTTCGGCCGCGCACCTCCCCGGCGCGCCACGTTCACGTTCGGTTTTCCGGCGGTCGACGTTTTTCGAGGTGCCACGGTCCTAGCCCTCCCCGAAATGGACGCTCGCTATGGTGCCTCACGACCCTCACGCCACTCGTTGCGGAATCAGCGTGCTGATCGTGGCCGACGTGCGCCTCTATCGCGAGGGGCTCGCCGGCAGCCTCGCGTCGCGGCCACGTCTGCGGGTGTGTGGCGCATGCGCGACGCGTGCTGACGCGCTCGATCACGTCGGCCGCGCGCGGCCCGATGTGGTGATCGTGGACACCGCGACGCGCGAGGGCCTGCCGCTGATTCACGATCTGCGGGCGCTCGCGCATCCGCCGCAGATTCTGGCGTTCGCGGTCGACGAGTCGACCTCGGAGGTGCTCGAGTGCGCCGAGGCCGGCGCCACCGGCTACGTCACCGCCGACGCGTCCGTCGACGACCTCGTCGCCGCGATCGAACGCATCGCCCGCGAGGAGCTCGTCTGTTCGCCGCGCGTGGCCGCACAGCTCTTCTGCCGCCTGTCGCAGCGCGTCGATCCGCGCGCCGCGCCGGCCGACGCCCGGCTGCTCACGATCCGCGAGCGCCAGGTGCTCGAGTTGATCCGCGACGGCTACTCGAACAAGGAGATCGGCCAGAAGCTCAACATCGCCGAGCCGACGGTGAAGAACCACGTTCATCACCTGCTCGCGAAGCTCGACGTCGCGACGCGTGGCCAGGCGGCGGCGCGGGCGACGCTCGGCAGCGGCCGGCGCCGGTACTGGAGCGACGATCGTCGCGAGACCGGCTGACCGCGATCGGCCTGAACCCAACGAACCAGTCCGCCTGCGCCTTTCGGTCCGCCCGGATATGCGTCCGCAGGCGCATCCGCCGCGGCGTCTGAAGATCCAGTTCGTGATGCGGTCCGGCACGTCCCACCTCTAGATCCGAAACAGTTCCCACGGTGGATGGCGCCGCCAGGAGACGGCGGCGACAATGCGCGCTCGTCCGATCGACGCGCTCATGAACCCCATCCGTCTCGCGATTGGCGACGTGCAGTCGGCGATGTCCCGCGACATCCTCGCGCACCTCACCCAGCTCCAGGGCGACATCGAGCTCGT
>DASTCC010000579.1:0-33133 GCA_035711465.1 Vicinamibacterales bacterium | reverse complement strand
GCATGTCGTGGCGGGCATCGCTCCGGAGGGATTCGACGGCCACGTCACCGGCAACGGCCAGGTCGCGGTCTTTCTTCCGCTCGATCGCCATCCGCGCTTTCGCACCGCCGCCAACGATCGAAGCCAGGACTGGGTGCTGATCCACGGGCGTCTGATGCCAGGCGTCAGCGTCGCTCAGGCAAGCGCCGCGGTCGCCGCGATCACCTCGTCCCTGGCGAGCCAGTATCCGTCGACGAACGAGAACAAGTCCGGCATCGCGGCGGCGTACCATCCGTACGGCAATCTGGTGAAGTCGCGGCTGGCCGTCCTTCAAGCCGTAGCGCTGACGCTGACCGGCATGGCGCTGCTGGTCGTGTGCCTGAACATCGGCGGCATGATGCAGGTTCGCAGCGCGATGCGCGAGCGTGAGCTGTCGATCCGCCAGGCGATCGGCGCCACGCGCCGCCAGCTCATCCAGTATCAGCTGTGCGAAGCGCTCATCGTCGCCGGTCTCGGCGCGATCCTCGCGCTGCTCGTCCTGTTCAACCTGCCGGCGATTCGATCCCTGCTGGCCGACAGCCCGCTGCCGCCGCAGGTACAGGACATCTTGAAAGTGAATCTGCCGACCATCGGGTTCGCCGCGGGGCTCTGCCTGCTTACTAGTCTCGTGTTCGGATTGTTGCCGGCCGTTCGCTTCAGTCGCCCGGCGATCCTCTCTGCCGTGAAGGACGACGTCGGCGCCGGCGGGCGTCGAGTGGGTCGAGTTCAGCGGCTGATCGCGGCGCTGCAGGTGGCGATCGCGGTGCCGTTGATCGTCCTGAGCGGCGTTGCGCTCGACCGCGTCCGCGCCACGGCAACCGCCGAGCTTGGCTTCGCGGCGGAGGAGTTGTACGCCGCGCCATTGAAAGTCGACGCAGCGAAGATCGCCGATGCGGATACGCGCATCCGCGGCGTCCGCGACGATCTCGCCAGGGCCGACGGTGTCGCCGCCGCAACACTCGCGGACGGCCTGCCGCTGGCGTTCCGCGGCGCCAGCGTGCGCATCGCGCTGCCGCCGGACGCGAACGGCGCGCCCAAGGCCGTCCAGGCTCACGTCACGCGCGTGGACCACGATTACCTGGGCGCGATGGGCATCCCGCTGCTCGGCGGCCGCGGCTTCACGGGAGATGACCGCCTCGGCGGCGAGCTCGTCACCGTCATTTCGAAGACGCTCGCCGACCAGCTGTTTGCTGACGACGCCGGCCAGGCCATCGGCAGGCGTGTGACCGTCGGCAACGATGAGCAGTCGCTGCAGACGCTCACGATCGTCGGCGTCAGCGGCGATTTCCCTACCGCCCAGATGGCCACGAGGCGCGAGCAGCTGCTGCTGCCGCTGGCGCAGCATCCGTCACAGGAGCTGTTCCTGATTGCGCGCGCCCTGCCGGGTCAATCGCCGCAGAAGATGACGGGGACGCTCGAGAACGCCGCGCGTGCGTTCGATCCGGAGAACCGCGGCTTCGGAATTGCCGAGGACGGCACGCCCCTTTATCCCAAGGTCGTCACGGGCGTGTGGCTGCGGCAGCGGAGCATGAGCGACTTCCTGACGCAGTCTGCCATCGCCGGCGTCGCCGGCAGCGTCATCCTGACACTGTCGGCGCTCGGCATCTACGGCGTCGTCGGCTTGATGGTCGCAACGCGGACGCGGGAGCTTGCCGTGCGCGCGGTTCTGGGCGCCTCGCGGCGCCGCGTGCTCGGCCTGGTCCTCTTCGACGTCGTGAAACTGGTGCTGCCTGGCGTGGCCGTCGGCGTCATCCTCACGGCTGCGTTCGTCCGCCTCAACGGCGACAACATGGGCCTGCCGCTGAGCAACGCGGAGCCGCTGGCCTACGCCGCCGGCGCAGCGATCGCGGTTCTGGCTGCTGTGCTCGCCAGCCTCGCGCCCGCACGCCGCGCCGCGTCGGTCGAGCCAATGGTGGCGATGCGGACCGTGTGATTCTGCGCGCTGTCAATCTTTGCGGAGCGCATCCACCGGCGCGATCCTGAGCGCGCGCAGCGTCGGCACCGTGCACGCGGTCAGCGCAACCAGGAGCATCACCGTCCCGCCCAGCACCGCTGCCATCGCCGCGGCGCCCGGAATGGAAGCGCCGGAGCGCGTGAGTTCGAGAAACTCGTAACAGAGCGCGCCCGCGAACGGCAGGCCGATCAGCACGCCGATGCCGATCTGCACGACCGCGCGACTGGCGACGTCACGGGCGATGCGCCATCGATCGGCGCCGAGGGCGACGCGAATGCCGATCTCGCGGGTCCGCTGCGACACCGCCAGCGACAGGATCGCGTACAGCGCCGATGCCGCGAGGCTGAGCAGCACACCGACGAGGATCGCTGCGGCGAGGACGAAGGCCTTGAGGAAGTACCAGTCGCCCTCGAACATCTGATCGAGCGGAACCGGCATCGTGATGACCGCGTTGGGATCGACAGCCCCGGCCAGTTCGTGTACTCGCGGCGCCAGCGCCGCCGGATCGCCGCGTGTCCAGATCGCCAGCCGCAGCGGGTTGACGTCGCCCTCCGCCACCGGGAAGTAGACACCGTCGTCTTCCGACGGCGTCAGCGGGTGAACGCCCATGCGCCCGACGACGCCGACGATTTCGAGCCAGCCGCCGACCGGTGCGCGATCCGACGCGACCAGGCGCACACGCCGGCCGATCGCGTTGTTCGAACCAAAGGCGCGCCGCGCGAACGTCGTGTTGACGATGACCGTGCCGGCGTCCTGGTTGAGATCGCGGGAATCGAATGCGCGCCCGGCGACGACCGGCTGATTCAGCTGATCGAAGAAGTCGATCGCGATCCTGGCCGTCCGCACTTTGAATGGACCTGCGGCCGCAGACGCCGTGGCGTCGTCCTCGACGTCCATCAGGCGAACCGGATGGTCCATTCGGGGCAGCGCAGTCGCGAACGTCACCGCGCGCACCTCGGGCTCGCGGCGCAGCCGTTCGACCAGCGCACTCTGCGCCCGGGCCACCTGCACGCGCTCAGTCGCCGGGATCTGGAGCGTGACGGACAGGATCTCCCCGGCTCGAATACCATCGACGGACTCGTTTGGCATCGTCGCCTGCACTTTGCCCCACAAGCCCCCGGCCACGCCAATGGCGACGACGGCGACGGCGACGTCGATCACGATGAGTGCGCTCGACAGCCGGCCGGGGCCGACGCGACCACCCGCTCGGCTCGCACCGGCGCGCTTGATGTTCGTATCGATCGATCGGCCGGTCATGCGGATGGCGGGGACGACACCCGCGATCGCGGCGCAGCCGGCGGCAAGAACCAATCCGCGGAGCACGGTGGCGGCGGTCAGCCCCGTGTCGATCCAGTACGGAAGCGCGATCCCCAGCGCCGTCATCAGGCGGCCCGAGAGCCAGCCGAGGATCAGCAGGCCGACGCCCGCGGCCATCACCGCGAGCACCATGAACTCGACGAAGACCTGCGTCAGGATGCGGCCGCGGCCCGCGCCCAATGCGGTCCGCAAGGCGAATTCCGACGCGCGAGTCGAGGTCTGCGCGAGGATCAGGAGCCCGACGTTGACGCAGGCGATGAAGAGCGGCGCCAGCATCAGCACCTGCACGAGGTAGAACTCCGGAAGCGCGCGCAGTCCGCCCGGCGAGGGGAAGCCGAACGTCAAGTGCCACGTCGGCAGCACCGTGGCCCGAAGCCGATCGAACGGCTCGGCGTTCCCGGCGGCCAGCGATCTCGTCAACGTCTGAAGTTCTGCCTCGGCGGCATCGGGTGTCACGCCGTCCGAGAGCTTGCCGAATACGACCAGCGCCGCGCCGGAACGCGGACCTGCGCCGTCGGCTCGCACGCGCAGCGGCATCCAGAGCTGGTGCGACGTCGGAAACCGAAATGACGGCGGCATCACGCCGACGATTGAGAATGGCGTGCCGCCGATCGCGACAGTACGGCCAACGACGCTCGGGTCGCTCCCGAACTGCGCCCGCCACAGGTCGTGGCCGACGACGATGACGTCGGGAGCGCCTGGGCGCTCGTCATCGGCGCGCAGCCCGCGGCCGAGCATCGCGGGCGCACGCAGGATCTCGAACGTGGAGGCCGTCGTTTCGATGCCGTTTAGCGACAGGCCGGCGCCGCCGACCTCGAGGTTGACCGTCGTCGGCCGGAAAGCCGCCAGCGTGTCGAACGACTCGAGCGTCGTCCGCCAGAGAGAGAAGTCGCCGGCGGTCGCGTGTTCGTGGACGGTGTCGCGCCAGTAGCAGAGCGTGCGGATGCGCCCGTCCGGATCGCCGGGCAACGGCCGCTCGAGCGCGTCGACAGCGTGCATCGGCGCCAGGCCAACCGGAATCCCGATCGCAAGCGCGCAGACGGCGACAATGCTGAGTCCGGGCGTTCGCATGATCGATCGCAGGCCGAGCCGGACGTCGATCAGCGACGGGCGCCACGCCGACAGTCGCAGCGACGCGGCCCACACGCTGACAATCGACACGACGATGTTCTGGAGATCGCGGCGGCGAACGGCGGCGGGCGCGAGGCCTCGTGAGGCGTCGTGATGGAAGGAGTCCTCGAGGTCACGGAGGATGAACGGCGCTTCGGCGCCGCGAATGAGCATCGCCGCGAGCAGCCGACCGAGGCGCGACCGGCGTGGCGTCAACGCTTCTTCTCCGCCAGCGCGTCGAGGCGGTGCAGGACGCCGCCGGCCATCGCGCGAATCGTCGTGTAGCTCTGGTGCAGGTCGCGAGCGCCTGCCGGCGTCAGCGTGTAGTACTTCCGCGGCCGGCCCGCGCGTCCGGGCATCGGCGCGCCGACGCGTCCGGCCACCAGCCGCCGCTCCTCGAGCCGGCCCAGCGTCGTGCTGATCGCTCCTGACGAGACGATGCGGCCGCTGCGCTCCTCGATATGAGCCCGGATGGCGCCGCCGTACGCGTCGTCGCCAAGCGCGGTGACCGCGAAGAGGATCAGCTGCTCGAGCTCGCCGAGATGACTCATGACCGTCAGGTCCTATGCGATTAAACTACTTTGTGGTTAAATGTGTCAACAGGAGCACGGAGGAGGCGCGATGACGATGTCGGGACTGTTGCGATCGATGTGCGTGGGGTTTGCGATGGCGTCCGCGGGCGGGTGCGGCGGCGATGAGACCACGGCGGGGGCGCAGGCCGCGGCGCCGGTTTCAGCGCAAGCCCCTCCGCCAGCCGCGGCCAAAGCCGACAACCCATGTCCGCTGACGGTCGAACAGGCTGCCGCCGTCACCGGCGCGCCGATGACGCAGCCGCCCGGTGGATGCACGTTCTTTCCCGCCAACGGCCGCGACATTCCGCACGTCTTCTACGTGCTGCAGGTGCCGATGGTCTGCAGCAGCATCAAGCCCGCCGACCTCGGCTTCAAGGAGACGGTTTCAGGCCTCGCGGCGCGGGAGGCCTATGTCGCCGACCGGATTGACGGCACGCACGTGCTCGTGTGTCCCAACGGCAACGCCCGCGCCTTCGACGTCGTCGTCGACATCAAGGGCGACAAGGCGCAGAACCGAGAAGCTGCCATCGGACTCGCGAAACAGGTCCTCGCCGGGCGGTGAGCGCGTCCAATCGAGAGCGCGATCCCCTCTCGATCGACGCCGCCCGCGGCGCGCATTCAGCCGAAGAAGGCGAGCACGGCTTCCGGATCGTCGGGATAGAACCACGCCTCGACGATTCGCCCGGACTCGATGTGAAACACCGCGAGCTCCTGGCCGGTCATGGTCCGTCCGCGAAAGGTGCTCGACCAGCCGATGACCGCGGCGGCGTGCCGGCCGGTTGCCATCACGTTCTCGATCCAGAGCCTTGTGGTGCCGCCGGTCATCTGGCCCGCGGCGTCGAAGACGTCACGGAACACCGCGTCGCGTCCGTTCAGATCGCCGCCGTGCGGGGGCGGATACGGGTCGTGCCAGGCGACGTCTTCAGACAGGATGCCGCGGATGCGATCGCGATCGCCGCGCTCGCGAGCGGCGTAGAACTCCCGAACGAGAGTCACGTTGTCGTGGTGGGTCACCGCTATCGCCTCCTCCCGACCGCGGCCGCGCCGCCTCGGGATTCCGGTAGATTCTAGGTGGCGTCATGTCCTCGACCGGTGCCGATCGCGACTACTCGGACTACGTCGACCACCCGCGCTTCGGCAGGGGTCCGCAGATTACCGGTCTGAACCCGCAGACCGATCTCACAACGGGCACGCCGTTCCTGCACTGGAACGCAGCCGATCGGATCCCGAACACCGCGGTCGCGGCCGATCTGTCGCGACAGTCGCGGGCGACCGTGCCGGTGACGCACTACTACGACGTGAAGCGCCGCTGCCGCGACTGCGGCCGGCCGTTCATCTTCTTCGCGCGCGAGCAGAAGCACTGGTACGAAGACCTCGGTCTGCCGCTCGAGGCCGACTGCGTCCGCTGCGTCCCCTGCCGGAAGCGCCAACACGGACTTGCCGCCAAACGCGAGCGCTACGAGGAGCTCTTTCACGTTGCCGACCGGACGGCGGCGGAGACGCTCGAGATGGCCGAGTGCGGTCTCTCACTGATCGAAGCCGGGCTGTTCGCTACGTCTCTGACGCCGCGGGTGCGCCAGCTCCTGAAGCAGGCGGATGCGAGGAGCGGGCCTGCCGACACCGCGCAGGATCTGTGGCGTCGTCTTCGTGCCATCGAGACTTGAGCGGACCGCGTCTCCGCGCGGATGATCGCGCTCGTTCTGCTGGATGCGGCGCACGCTGGCGACGTCCTGCATCGAGAGAAACGCGAGGCCGCCGTAGCAGAGCGAGCTGGCGAGGAAGACCAGGGCGCCGCCGATGAGGACGCCCTTCGCGAGCGCACGGCGTCCGCGCCGGCGAAGCAGCCAGAAGATGGGTAGGACGTACAGCCACTGCGTGACGCCGATGAAGGCGAGAAACGGCAGCGCGATGAGGCCGCCGCTCGCGGGCTCAATCGCGGTGCCGATCAGCGCGACCGCGATCAGCGCAATCGGGTGGAGGAAGAAGCTGAGGATGAAGCCGATGGCGACGCCGCGCGCTTCGTCCGGTCCCGGCATCAGGTCCCGGAATGCCATTGGACTCGATCGTCTTCCGGCGCGAGCCTCAGCGTGCTGGCGTCAGGGTATCTGCGGACGCAGCCGGCGTTTCGACGCCTCGAACGCTTTGGCGGTGATCGTGGCGCGATAGGCGGCCAGCTTCCGGCCGATGTCGATCGTCTTGCTGATCGGCGCGAGGTCGACGCCATGAAGCGTAAACAGGCCCGCCTCGATGCGCTGATCGGCGCGGATCAGCCTGGGATCGACGACCGCGGCCTGCGCTTCGTAATAGATGTCGTCGTGGATGCCGTTGCGCCAGTCGCTGCGCCGGTCGGCGTCCTGGCCCGGCCGCGGCGTCTTGTCGATCTGGACGATGCCGAGGCTCTTGAGGAAGTCGTAGCTCCACTGATCCTCGTAGTAGTACTCGCGCAGATAGTGGACGCGCGCCTTCTCGGCCGCCCATTTCTGATTGAGCGCCGCGGCGACGCGTTCCATACCGGCCTGATTGCCGCCGCTGTCGCCGACCAGGACGATGTCGACGAAGCCGTGCGCCTTGTAGCTCCGGCAGATGTCGGTGAGCAGCGCCTCGAACGTCGCCGGTTCGAGGCTGATCGTGCCGGCGTAGGCCATGTGACCGCTCGGGCGCGGCTCGATGTTGCCCTCGGGCACGAACTTGACGATCGGCGCGATCAGCGCCTGACCGATCTCGCGCGCGATGTAGGGCAGCACCGTCTGCAGCACGAAGTTGTGCTTGCCGCCGGCGAGATACGGCCCGTTCTGCTCGACGCCGCCGGTGCCGATGATGATCGTGGTCGTGCCGCTCTTCACCGCCTCGCGGACGTCCAAGAAGGTGAGCTCTTCGGCCCACAGGCTGTCGCCGGCCGCGATCGGCCGGGGCGCGTCGGGTGTCATCCGGCCTTGACCGGCGGCCGGAGCCGCGAGAGCTGCCAGCGTCAATCCGAGGGCGACCGGGAACGCGACGCGCATGGTGAACCTCCGCGGACATCCAGGGAAAGGATGTCCGCGGAGTGTAGCGCGTTCATCTCGAATCGGCTACGACGCCCGCAAGGTCTTCGCCGGATCCACGCGCGCGATTCGTCGCGCCGGACCCAGGGCCGCCAGAGCGGCAGTCACGAGCACCAACGCCAGTCCTGACGCGCCGCTGAGGGGATCGCGGGCGGGGACGCGGAAGAGCAGCGCCTCGAGGTGCGGCGCCGCCAGCCAGGTGATCGCCGAGCCGCAAAGGGCGCCGATCGCGACGGGCCGCAGGCCGATCGCGACGAACCGGCGCACGAGCCGCTCCGCGGTCGCGCCCAGCGCCATCCGCACGCCGATCTCGCGCGTGCGCCGGACGACGCTGAGCGCGACCGCGCCGTAAACGCCGCTCATCGCCAGCAGGAAGCCCATCACGGCGAGGCCGCCGAGCACCGCGGCGACGAACCGATGCTGCGCCGTCTGCCGTCGCATCACCTGCGCGCCGGTCTGCGGTTCGAGAATCGGCACCTGCGGATCGATCTCGGCGAGCCTGCGGCGCGCCGCCGGCAGCACCGCCGCCGGATCGCCCTCGGTCCGGATGATGAAGCGCTGAAAGGCATCGGTCTTGGCTGCCGGCGCCGCCGGCGCCGGCACGTACACCGACGGCGCCTGATCCTTGTCGTTGCTCAACCCCATGTAGCGCACGTCGTCGACCACGCCGACGATCGGCAGCGGCGTCGTCGACCTGGGGAGCAGGAGCCTCTTGCCGAGCACGTCGTTGCCGCGTGCGGCGGCGAACATCGCGCCGACCACGGCGACATCGCTCTCGTCGTCAGTGAAGAAGCGGCCGGCGCGGAGACGGAGGCCGAGCGTGTGGAAGTAGTGCGGTCGCACGCGTGCGAGAGCGGTGTTCGCGTGTGGCGGCACCTCGACCTCCGGTTCGCCTTCGAGCCGCGGCACGCCGCTCTGCAGCGACGCCAGCATGATCGGCATGCCGGACGTGACGACGCCGGTCACGCCGGGCAGCGTCTCGAGCGCCTCGCGCGCGCGCGAAAGGAAAAGGGCGCGGGCGGTGTCGTCCGGGTAGGTGGCGGCGGGCATGGAGATCGAAAGCTCCGCGAGTCGATCGGTCTCGATGCCAGGATTCACCGCCAGCAGATTCAACAGGCTGCGTCCCATCAGCATTGCGCCGAAGACCAGCAGCGCGGCCACGGCCGCCTGGAGGCCGACCAGCACCTGCATCCCGCGTGATCGCACCGCGGTGGTCCGGCCATGTCCTTGATTGACGGCGTCGGTCACGTGCCGCCGGTCGGATCGGAAGACCGGCGCGACGCTGCAGACGATCGCTGCGATCGCGCCGATGGCGGCGACGAACGCGAAGGCGCGGCCGGCGAGCCCGGCGCCGTCGACGTCGCGGAAGAGCCGGGGCTCGTATTCCGAAATCAGCGCCTCGAGGCCAAGAGCGATGATCAGTCCCGCGACCAGCGCGCCGCAGGCGTAGACGACGCCTTCCGCGAAGAACAGGCGGAACAGCCGCGACGTCGATCCGCCGATGGCGATGCGGACGGCGAGCTCGTGGCCGCGCGCGTTGGCGCGCTCGAGCAGCAGGTGCGCGGCGTTGGCGATCGCGGCGGCGAGGAGGACGACGCCGCCGGCGAATACCAGCCAGACTCCGGTCACGAACTGATCGCCCAGCAGGAGGTCGGCCGGCGAGATCGCGACTGGAGCGTACGTCAGCGTCGAGCCAGGCGTCTGCGAGGTCATCGTCCGCAGCTCGTTCTGGACGTCGTCGTTGGAGCGGTCCGGCCGGCGGCGCGCGAGCACCTGCACCCAGCTGCCGCGCGCGTACTCGTTGCCCGCGGGCAGCACGCGGATGACATCGGGCGGCTCGAAGTAGTCGAGGCGCGCGCCGATCGGCCAGACGCCGATGATCTCGGTCGGCCTGCTGGCGATCCTGATCACCCGGCCGACGACGGACGGATCGCCGCCGAACTCCGTTCGCCAGAACTGCTCGCCGAGCATCACCGTCGCCGGCGCCGCCGGATCGGCATCGGCGATCGTGAACGCGCGGCCGGCGAGCGGGCGGACGCCGATGAGCTCCGGCAGTCCGCCGGACACGGCCAGGGCGTCGAGCGACACGGCGCCCGACGGTGTTCCGTAGATGGCGACGGCGCGGCGGAAGATCTCGATGCGGTCCACCGTCGTCGCGTGCTTACGCCACTCCTGCAGCGAGGCCAGCGGCACGCTGGTCATGTACTTCTGCTTGACCTCCTGCATCACCAGCAGCACGAGGTCGTCGCCCTGCACGAACGGCAGCGGATTGAGAATGGCGCGATCGAGCGCGTCGAAGGCCGCGGCACTCGATCCGATGCCCAGGCCGAGCGTGCCGATTACGAGCAGCGAGAAGGCGGGGCGGCGAATCGCCGAGCGCGCGGCGAGCTTCAGGTCCTGCCACGAGCCCTGCGAGAACCGGGCGAACCGCGCGCGGACGGAACGGTCCGCCGGAGCTTCGCGTCGGCTGGCGATCGCTTCCATCCACATCGCCGGCGAGGCCGAGAGCGCGTCGCCGAGGATCACCTGCGACGTCGACAGTACCGCCCGGAGCGGCGCCCGCCGTGTGCGCTCGTTCGCCAGCAGGCGGTCGGCGACGTCGGCGAACGCGACGCCGTGCTGGCGACGGAACGCGGTCGGATAGCAGAAGCTCGTGCAGCGGGCGAGCAGGCGCACGAAGCGCGCGCCGAGGCTGCGGCGGCTCATAGATCACCCACAATCTGGTGTGCGACCGCCGCCC
Source organism: Vicinamibacterales bacterium (assembly GCA_035711465.1). Lineage (GTDB taxonomy): Bacteria > Acidobacteriota > Vicinamibacteria > Vicinamibacterales > SCN-69-37 > DASTCC01. Next base: position 22,381 of record DASTCC010000579.1, on the reverse strand, counting down.
GGACCAGCGCGCGCATGCGTGTGGCTTCGTCGCGGAGCTCGCGCTGGCCCTTCGCCGTGAGCTTGTAATAGCGCCGCCGCGGATCGTGATCGCTCGGGTCCGGCGTCGTCGTCTCGCGGATCAGGCCGGCGGCGACGAGCTTCTGCAGCGTGCCGTAGAGCGTGCCCGGCCCGAGGCGGACCTCGCCGCGCGTCGCTTCATCGACGCGGTCGACGATCGCCAGGCCATGGCGCGGCTGATCGGCCAGGGCGAGCAGGACGAGAAACGCGGAGCGGGACAAGCCGTCGGCTGGAGCACCCATGCGGGGTCACCTCTTGCGATGCATTATATCTTGCATCGCAAGATATGCCAGCGGAGGTCTTTGACCGGGAACGGACGGTCGCCCGTTTCAGCCCTGTCGCAAGGCGTTGGCGGGATCGATGCCAGCCGCGCGACGCGCCGGCAGGAAGCTGGCCAGCGCGGCGCTCGTGATCAGCACGGCGGCGACGCCGGCGAGCGTCGTCGGGTCCATCACCGCGACGCCGAAGAGCTGGCTCTGGATGACGCGGCCGAGCCCGAACGTCGCTGCGATGCCGAGCGCGACGCCGAGGACGGCCAGCGCCAGCGCGCGGCCGACGATCATCACGAGCACTGCGCCGGCGCGCGCGCCGAGCGCCATGCGGATGCTGATCTCGCGGCTGCGCTGCGCGACGGCGTAGCTCATCACGCCGAAGATGCCGGTCGCCGCCAGCGTGAGGGCGGCGGCGGCGAAGAGCGAGAGCAGCGAGGTATAGAAGCGGGGCCGCGCCACCGAGTCGTCGACCAGCTGCGTGAACGGCACGAGCGGCGACAGCGCGAGGTTCGGATCGATCTCGCGGAACGCATTGCGAATCGCCGGACCCTGCGTCGCCAGGTCGAGTGTCGAGCGGACGACGAAGCGCGGCGCCCGCGAAGCGCGCTGGGCGTAGGGCACGTAGACGCTCGGCAGCGACGGCCGGCTCAGGTCGCGCTGCTTGATGTCCTTGACGACGCCGACGATCTCGCGAGGCTGCCCGGCGGCGGTGACGAACTTGCCGATCGGATCCTGCCCCTCGAACCAGCGCTTCACGCCAGCTTCGTTGATCAGCACGACGAGGGGGGCGCCGGCGATGTCGCCGTCCGAAAGGTTGCGGCCGCGGAGCAGCGGCGTGCCGATGGCGCGGAAGTAGTCCGGGGTGACGCTGACCATCGCGATCTCGGCGTTGACGTTCGCCGGTGGTGGCGGCGCGCCGACGACGGAGAAGTCAACCATCGAGCCCCGGCCGGTGAGTGGCACGACCGTCGAGGCGCCGGCGGCGGTGACGCCGGGCAGCGCCTTCAGCCGCGCCTCGAACTGGGCGACGCGGGCGCGCACCTGGGCGGCGTCGCGGTACGCCGGGCCCTGGAGCGATAGGTTGAACGTCATCCCGCGTTCGACGTCGAAGCCCGTGGGCACGCGCGTCAGCTCGACGAAGCTCCTGATCAGGAGGCCGGCGCCCATGAGCAGGACGACGGCAAGCGCCATCTCCGCGACGACGAGACCGGCACGAACGCGATGGCCGGCGCGTCCGGCGCCGACGCCACGCCCGCCCTCGCGAATCGTCTGTGTCAGCGCCTGCGCCGTCGCCTGGAACGCCGGGAACAATCCGAACAGCAGACCGGTGAGGACGGCAACGCCGAGCGTCACCAGCACGACCGTCGAGTCCACGCCGATGCGCTCGAGCCGGGGGATGTCGGCTGGCCGCGCCGCGATCAATGCCCTCGTGCCGGCATAGGCCACGGCGAGTCCCGCGATGGCGCCCGAGAGCGCCAGCACGACCGACTCGGTGATGAGCTGCCGCATCAGGCGCCGCCGGCTGGCGCCGAGCGCGGCGCGGACGGCGATCTCCTGCTGACGCGCGGACGCCCGTGCCAGCAGCAGGCTGGCGACGTTGGCGCAGGCGACGAGCAGCACGAAACCGACGGCGCCGAGCAGCATCAGGAGCGGCGTCTCCACGTCGCCGACGATCGTCTGCCGCAGCGAGGCGGCGTCGAACGTCAACGCGGTGTTGGTGGTCGGAAACTGCTGCTGCAGCGACGAGCCGACGCGGCCGAGGTCGCTGTTGACCGCCGCGGCGTCGACACCCGGCCTGGCGCGGCCGAGCACCGCGAGGAACTCGCCGCGGCGCGCCGGCTGATCGGTCGGCTTGAACGTCTCGTCGTAGACGATCGGCGTGTAGAGATCGGCGGCCACCGGCAGCCGCGCCTCCGGCGCGAGGACGCCGACCACCGTGAACGGCCGGCCGGCCAGCGAGACGGTCCTGCCGACCGCCGACGGATCGCCGCCGAAGTGCCGGACCCAGAAGCCGTGATCGAGCACCGCGACGTCGCCGCGGCCCGGGTCGTGTTCCTCGCGGCGGAACGTACGGCCGACCCTTGGCGCGAGGCCGAGCATCTCGAACAGCCCGTCGCTCACGCCGTAGCCCAGCACGTCGCGGGGCTCGCCCTGGCCGAGCATCGTGTACGACACCGTCGCGTAGGCCTCGATGCGCTCGAAGGCGCGGGTGTCCTGCCGCAGGCTGGCAAAATCGGGCGCCGAAAGCGAATAGGGTGTGCCGTCGGGGTAGAGCGTGCGGATGCGATACGTGCGCGTCGCTTCCGTCCACGGCAGCGCCTGGAGCAGGACGCCGTGGACGACGCTGAAGATCGCGCTGTTGGCGCCGATGCCGAGCGCCAGCGTGATCAGCGCGACGGCGGTGAAGCCCGGGCTGCGGCGGTACATCCGGAAGGCGTAGGCGAGATCCTGGCGGAGCTCGCTCCAGAACTGCGTCCGTTTCATGCGATCCTTCTTTCGCTCGTCGATCTCGACGCACTCGCGCCGCGACGCGTCGTAGTTGCCGAACCGACGCGCCGCCGCCCGGCGCGCCTCCTCTTCCGCCAGCCCGCGATCGACCAGCTCGCGCGCGCGCATCTCGAGGTGAAAGGCCAGCTCGTTGTCGACCTCGGGCGAGGCGTCCAGCGATTCGCGTCGTTCCGGTCCGGGAGCGTCGCTCATTTCGCTTTCGGCTTTTCCGGCGCGGGCGCGCCGAGCGCGGTGAACATCGCCGCGGCGTAGCGGTGCCAGTTGTCGGTCTCGATGCGGAGCTGCGCCCGGCCGCGCCGGGTCAGCGAGTAGAACTTCGCCTGCCGGTTGTTCTCGGACGTCCCCCACTTCGCCGCCACCCAGCCCTTCTCCTCGAGCCGGTGCAGCGCCGGGTACAGGGTGCCCTCGTTCAGCGCCAGCGCGTCGCCGGTGGCCGACTCGACCCACTTGGCAATCGTGTAGCCGTGCGCCGGCCCCCAGCTGAGGGCCCGCAGAATCAGCAGATCGAGTGTGCCGCGAAGAATGTCCGGCCCGCCGGCCTTCGGTGCGTCTCCCATAGGGTTACAAGGGGAAGATAACGCGGTTCCCCCTTGGAAGGCAAGGGAAGAGGTTGCGGGCTGCGGGCGGGCTGGCTGCGGGCTGCGGGCTGCAGGCTTGCCCTTTATCCCCGCCTCGCCATTCGTGCGCCGACGACGATCCCCGCGGCGGTGACGACGATCAGGGCGAGCCACATCCAGATCGGCGTCCACTGCCGCATGTCGGGCGTCGCCAGCGCGTAGACGAACGCGACGGTCTGCACGATCGCCAGCAGCAGGCCGTGCGCGAGGCCGAGGCGGCCGGCGATTCTCGCGGTCAGGAAACCGCCGAGGACGGCGGCCGCGGTGTTGTAGACGAGCTTCAGCGCGAGAAACCACGGCCGGTTCCGGATACCGAAGTACACCACCGGATCGGTCGTCAGTCCGCCATGCACGGCGAGCACCAGCGCCGCCTCGAGCGCTTCGACGACGACGCTGATGAGGATCAAACCAACCAGAACGGCGGCGATGCTGCGCAGGATTGAGGTCACGGGAAGTCCGCTCGAACGCACTTAACCTTACATCAGCGCTTCGGCGGCGATCCCTCGATCATCGGCCGCACCTGTATCGCCCGTACCCGCAGGCGCCGCAGCTCCAGCTGGCGCTCGCCGTGCGCACGAACGGCGATCCGGATCGGCTCGCCGATCTCGTCCGCGGCATCGTCCGATCGCTCGACGAGCGGCAGCCGGTGGCGACCATGGTGACGATGCGCCACGCCGTCGACAACGCGCTGGCCGACCGGCGCCTCCAGATCGAATCGCTCGGCGCCTTCGCCGTCCGCGCCGCGCTGGGGCTCTATGGCCTGCTCGCGTCTCTCGTCGGCGAACGGCGGCGCGAGATCGGCATCCGCATGGCGCTCGGCGCGGATCGCGGCGCGCGGCGCCGTCCGCCCCCTCATCGGCCGGCAGATCGCCGTCGTGACGATCGCCGGCCTGGGCCTCGGACTGATCGCGGCGGCGAGCTACCCGCCGCTGCGCCGCGCGACGGCGGTCGATCCCGCCGAGGCGCTGAGATCGGAATAACCGCCGGGGTTCCGCACCAGCCGCCACAGCTGGTTGTCCTGGATGCTGCACGACCACTGCTGGACGTCGGCGCCGTTCTCCGTGCCTTTGTCGCGGACGTCGAGGCATTTGTCGCTGCCGACGTTGGCGATCTGGAAGAAGCCTCCGCCGGCCCGGACGAGTCGCCACCGTTGGTTGTCGCCGCCGTGCCACCGGTTCTGGACGACGTTGGCGCCGTCAGCATTGCCGAGCACGTCGAGGACGCGATTACTGCCCTGGCTGACGAGGCTGTATTCGCCGCGCCCGAGGTCGACGATGTCCCACATCTGATTGGGCGCGCCGTTGAAATCCCAGATCTGGATGTTGGCCTGGTTGCGCTTGCTGCGATTCTCGACGTCGAGGCCGCGGTTGCTGCCTTTGCCGACAATGCCGCCGCTGAAGTAGATGCGGCCCTCCGGCCGGTAGCCGCCTGACGGCCACGCCGGGTATCCGGGGTTGTCGTATTCCGGATCGAAGACGCTGCCGCCGGTCCACTGGTAGGTGGCCGTGGCGCGGCCGGTCCGCATGTCGACCGAGCAACGGAAGGTGAGCGCGCGGCCGCGGTCGGCGCCGTCCCGCACGTAGCGCGCCGGGCCGGTGATCTCCAGCACCGTCTGCGAGCGCTGCGTCACCGTCGCGCGCCGGGTGTCGATGATCGCCTCGGGCGCCCGCCCGGACGTGTCCTGGCTGATCGCGAACTGCAGCTCGTCTTCGCAGCGGTGGATGGCGCGTGTCTCGGCGGCGGACCGCTGCCCCGCCACGAGCGGCGTGATTGTCACCGCCCACGCGATGACGCTCGCGCCCGCCAGCGCGAGCTTGCCCGTCAGTGCCTTCATGATCCCGGTCTCCGATCTACCGGGCGCCACTTCCATCTTGTCGCGATTGCGGCGCGAATGCCATCGCGGCTCGCCAACCTTCCCTCCGTTCCTGCCGTCTGATATGTTGTTCGACCATATATGGCGGGACCGCATCATGAATTCAAGAAGGGCAGCGCCGAACTGATGGTCCTGGCGGTGGTGGAAGACCAGCCCCGGCACGGCTACGACATCGCCTGGCGAATCGATCAGAGCTCGAACGGGTTGCTGCGCTTTCACGTCGCCTCGCTCTACCCGATGCTCTATCGGATGGAGCGGCGCGGCTGGATTCAGGGCCGCTGGGTGGAGAAGAGCGGCCAGCGCCGGCGCCGTTACTACCGGATTACGCCCGCCGGCCGGCGCGTGCTCGCCGAGCAGCGGCGCGAGTGGCATTCGCTCGTCGCCGCGCTCGATCGCGTCGCCCGGATCACCCCGAGCTGAAAAGAGGGCCGCATGACACCAGACTGGCGCGCCGTCGTTGTCCGCGAGATCCCGTCGCTCCGCGACGAGCCGGAGATCCTGGACGAGTTGTCGCAGCACCTCGCCGACGTCTACGAACGCGGCCTCGCCGACGGGCTTTCGCCCGAGGCCGCGCTGGCGCTCGCCACCGACGCGCTGCCGGTCGAACGCGATCGCCTGCCCAGCGACCTGGCCCGGGCGCGCACGGCGCTTCCCGGTCTCATCGCCGATCGCTGGACGACCGCCGCGCTCGACGCGACTGAACCGGCGCCCGATCGGGCCTCGGTCGTCCGCGACTTCGGCCGCGACGTCATCTACGCGCTGCGCTCGCTGCGTGCCGCGCCGGGCTACGCGATCGTCTCGCTCCTCACGCTCGCCATCGGCATCGGCGCCAACGCGGCGCTGTTTGCGGCCGTCGACACGATCCTTCTCCGGCCGATGCCGTACGCGCACGCCGATCGGCTGGTGGTGCCGGTCAGCGTCAACCGCGCCCGCGACCTGGACGATGCCAGCGTCAGCTTCGCCGACTATCTCGACTGGCAGAAGGAGACCGGCACCTTCGCGGCGGCCGCGATCTGGCGTCCGATCACCGTCGATCTCACCGGCGCCGGCGATCCGCAGCGGATTCTCGGCATGCAGGTCGCGCCGGAGTTCTTCACGGTGCTGACGATGACGCCGGTGCTCGGTCGCACGCTGCAGCCGGCCGATCACGCGGCCGAGGCGCCCCGCGTCGCCGTGCTGTCGCACGCGCTCTGGCAGCGCGCGTTCGCCGGCGCCGCCGATGTCGTCGGCCGGTCGATCGGCGTCGCCGGCGTGCCGCACGAGATCGTCGGCGTGCTGCCGCCGCGCGAATCGTGGCCCGAGAACGCGGCGTTGTTCGTGCCCCTGCGCCCGGCGCTCGCCGACGCCGACACCCGCACCAGACGCGACAACCTGATCTTCGCGTCGATCGCGAGGCTCCAGGACGGCGTCAGCGTCGAGCAGGCCAATGCGGTCGTCGCCGGCATCGCCGCGCGCCTCGAGCGCGATCATCCCGAAGCACGCAAGGGCTGGACGAATCGCGTGGTGCCGCTTCGCGATCAGATGGTCGACGACAACCTCCGCCGCGCCCTGTGGGTGATGCTGGCGGCGGTCGGCGCGGTGTTGCTCATCGGCTGCGCGAATCTCGCGCATCTCGGTCTGCTTCGAGGGCTCGGGCGCGCGCCCGAGCTCGGCGTGCGGGTGGCGCTCGGCGCCAGCCGCTGGCGGATCGTGCGGCAGCTCGCGGTCGAGAGCGTGCTGCTCGCGTTTGCCGGTGCGGCGGCCGGCGCCGGCCTTGCGGCCTGGATGATCCAGGGGCTCAAGGTCATCGCCCCGGCTGGCACGCCGTTCGTCGCCGATCTCGGCCTCGATCTCCGCGTGCTTGCCGCAACCACGACGTTCGCCTCGATCGCCGTGATCGTTTCTGGTCTGGTGCCCGCGATCGCAGTCTCGCGCGCGCAGCCCGAAGCGTCCCTTCGCGCCACGGCGACCGCTGCCGGGACGTCGCGACGCGTGCGGGTGCTGCGGCAGGCGCTGATCATCGCTGAAGTCGCCGGTGCGGTCGTGCTGCTGGTGGGGGCCGCGCTGCTGCTCCGCAGCTTCTCGAAGCTGCAGCACGTCGATTCGGGCGTCGACGTCGACCGCGTGATCGCGGCGCGCCTGTCGCTGCCGAACAGCGAGCGCTACGCAACCGCCGCCCAGTCGGCGGCATTCTTTCAGCGGCTCGAGGAACGGCTGCGGACGATTCCTGGCGTCGAGGCTGTCGGTTCGACGTCGTTCGTCCCGATCGGCGGCGGCGGGTTCGGGCTGGGGCGGGTGTTCCTGCTCGAGGGATGGCCCGAGCCGCCGGCCGGTCCGGACGTGTCCGCGCAGTGGAACGTCGTCACCCCCGACTACTTCCGCGCGGTCGGGATGCCGATCCTGGACGGCCGCGCGTTCACGGCAGAGGACCGCGCCGATTCGACGCCGGTGATGATCGTCAGCCGCAGCTTCGCGCGCCAGATGTTCGGCTCGGAGCGTCCGCTCGGCAGGCGCGTGCGATCGTGGCGCGACGAGAACGTGCTGCGCGAGATCGTCGGCGTCGTCGGCGAGGTGCGCTACACCGGCCTCGGCGAACGCGAGGTGTTCCGGCAGATGTACGTGCCGCACACGCAGTCGAGCTGGGGGCTGATGAACATCGTCGTCCGGTCGGCCGGCCCGGCGCCGGGAACGCTCGAGGCGGCGATGCGGGCCGACGTGCGGGCGCTCGATTCGACGCTCGCGGTCTCGGATGTCAGGACGTTCGACTCCCTCGCGCGCGCGTCGATCGCGGGCGAGCGCTACACCACGCTGCTCCTGTCCGGACTCGCCGCCACGGCGCTGGCCCTCGGCGCTGTCGGCATCTACGGCGTCATCGGTCACGCCGTCTCGATGCGGCGGCGCGAGCTCGGCTTGCGCGCGGCTCTCGGGGCCTCGCCGTCGCAACTGCGGGCGCTGGCCATCGGCGAAGGGGTGCGGCTGACCGCGGTCGGCCTCGTCATCGGCCTCGCCGGCGCCTTCGTCGTGGCCCGCGTGCTCGAGCGGCTGCTGTACGAGACCGACACGCGAGATCCGTTCGCCTACGCGGTGACGGCGACGACGATCGCGGTCGTGGCGACGCTGGCGAGCATCGGTCCGGCCCGGCGCGCCGCCAACGTCGATCCGATCTCGACGCTGCGGATGCCGTAGCCGTTCCTGCCCCGGGATACCGCCGCCGGCCGTCCGACCGGCACGCGCCTCTGCAGGGGACTGCCGTCACGCGATACCATCTCAGCAGGCGGGAGCCTTCCGGAGCGCTGCTCCGGACGACCGAGCCCATCTGCGTCTGTTGTGCTCAGGCTTTGCGCGAGCGGCTCAGGTCCTGCCGATTCCCTGGCGAACATGGCACTGCATCTGGCAACGGATGATTCGGAGGTTACGCGGTCGGCGGTCGTCGTCAACCGCGCGCACCTGCCGACGGCGAGCGAGGACGCCGACACGGGCGGACCGATCACGACGCTGCCGCCCGAGATTCTCAAGGAATCGGCGACGCGGCTCGGCTGGGCGGGAGCGATCTATGCGACGGCCTACACGATCGCCTACTGGATTCCGTTCTTCGTCCAGCGCGCCTCTCAACCGGATCTCTCGATGTGGCGGGCCGAGAACTTCTTCGCACTGTGGTCGATTGCGCTCGGCGCGTCGGTGTTCGCGCTGACGCGCCGCAACGCGATTTCCCCGGAGCGGTCGCTCGACCTCGGCCTCGCCTTCGCGATTCTCGGCGCGCTCGGCATCGCGCTCGCGGAGTTCTGGGGCGGCTTTCCCGAGATTCGATCGCTCATCGAGTACAACGGCGTGCCATGGGAGTCGGTGTGGATTCTGATCCTGCCGCTGGTGGCGCCGAACACGCCGAAGCGGATGCTGGTGGCGTCGCTCGCGGCCGCGTCTACCGGCCCGCTGGTCGTCGCCTATGGCGTGCTGGTGCGCGGCCTGCCGCTGCCGGTGCCGGTGCTCACCGCCGTCACGTATTTTCTGTTTACGACGTACGTCTGCGCCGGCATCGCCTACGTCGGCGCGCGCATCGTCTATCACTACGGCGTGCGGCTGAAGAAGGCGCGTGAGATCGGCAGCTACGTGCTCGTCGATCGCATCGGCGAAGGCGGCATGGGCGAGGTCTGGATCGCGCGCCACCGCATGCTGGCGCGGCCATCGGCGATCAAGCTGATTCGACCGGAGCTGCTCGGCACCGATCCGCACAGCCGGGCGATGGCGATTGCCCGCTTCGAGCGCGAAGCGCGCGCCACCGCCGCGCTCGGATCGACGCATACCGTCAACGTCCACGATTTCGGTCTCACCGACGAAGGCGCGTTCTTCTACGTGATGGAGCTCCTCGACGGCATGAGCCTGGACACGCTCGTGCGCAAGTACGAGCCCGTTCCTCCGGCGCGCGCCATCCATCTGCTGCGGCAGGTCTGCCACTCGCTCGGCGAAGCGCACTCGCGCGGGCTGATCCATCGCGACGTCAAGCCCGCGAACATCTTCACCTGCCGCCTCGGCCCGGACGCCGATTTCGTGAAGGTGCTCGACTTCGGCCTGGTCAAGAACGTGGACCGCGGCGACCGGCCCGAGATCACCGCCGTTCACCTCGGCGCCGGCACACCCGCGTACATGGCGCCGGAGCTGGCGTTCGGCCAGGCCGTCATCGACGGCCGCGCCGATCTCTACGCGGTCGGCTGCGTCGGCTACTGGCTGCTCACCGGACAGATGGTCTTCAAGGCCGAGACGTCGATGGCGACGATCCTCGCGCACGTCCGCAACGAGCCCGAGCCGCCGTCGCACAAGTCGAAGTACCCGGTGCCGACGGCGCTCGACGAGGTGATCCTGCAGTGCCTCGCGAAGAAGCCCTCAGGCCGCCCCCCGGACGCGCAGACCCTCGATCGCATGCTGGCCGCGATCCAGACGGCCGGCACCTGGACGACCGACGACGCCCGGCGGTGGTGGGACGAGCATCATCCGGTGACGAAGGCGGAACAGCCGACGACGCGCGGCCGCGTCTAGAGCTTCTGGCCGCGCGCCGTCGGAACTGAGAACTCAGAACTGAGAACTCAAGACTCAAGACTCAAAACTTAAGACTCAGGAACGTGGCCAGGGACCTGTCATCAAAAAGAGTCCTTCAACCGGCGCGGAGCGCCGCACCTGAGTTTTAAGTTCTGAGTTTTGAGTTTCAAGTCATCAGGAGCTTCAAACGTCATACCTCCCCGCCGAGCACCCTGCCCATCGCCGCCGCGAAGCGGCGCCACCTGGTGGATTCGCGGGCGAGTTGGGCGCGGCCGGACTTCGTGAGGGTGTAGAAGCGCGCGCGGCGGTTGTTCGTCGAGGTGCCCCACTTCGCGCTGATCCAGCCTTGCGCCTCGAGACGCTGGAGCGCTGGGTAGAGCGCGCCGTGTTCGACGAGCAGCTCGTCGTGCGAGGTCTCCTGAATCGTGCGCGCGATGCCCTGGCCGTGCTGCGATCCGAAGATCAACGTGCGCAGGATCAGCACGTCGAGCGTTCCCTGCATCAGCATCAGCCGTCCATCGTCACGCCCGGCCATCGATCGGCGAGTATCGCGCGGCTTGGGTAAGACGTCAACCTGAGGGCGGGCTGCGGACTGCAGGCTGCAGGCTCCGGCGGGCTGCGTCCGGTGGAAACCCGCCCAATTTACCTGACCGCTGCTTCGATCTCCGCCAGGTCGGCCTCCGTCAGCGACGGCGAGAAGTGCCTGATGCGCGGCATGATTGCCGTGGTCTCGAAGTACGCGCTCGCGCACGCCGGATGGAGGTAGCCCGACGGCGAGAACCTGCCATCTTCGTAGAAGACGAGCGAGATGCGCCACTCCCCTTTGGCGATCGGCTGCTTGCATTGCCGGCAGACAGCGCGGCCGGTGCTGGCGCGCTCGGCGGTGCTGGCACGCGGCAGCCGGCGATGCTCGACGCCAAGCTTCGCTTCGTGCTCGAGGCGCTCGCGGTCCTCGAAAGGCTCAGCGGTCGGGAGCATCTCGACGAATGGCTCGGGCCGCTTGAACGCCGCGCACGCTGGATGAAACCAGCGCGTCATGTCGCCGCCGCCCTCGTCGTACGGGTTGGGAATCCGTTCGCCAAACCGCAGCGACCCCGCCGCGATCTTGCCGCCGCAGCCGCGGCACATCGCGCGCCCCGTCGGCGCCATTTCCAGCAGGTGCGAGGACATGGTGGATTCTAGCCGGCGGCAGCCTACTGGCTGCTGGCTACGGCGGGTGGCAGCCCGCAGCCCGTCCTTGACCGCGCCCCCCAGATGGTGTATTTAACTTGTGGGTTAAATACGTGGCCACGACAGATACCCTGAGCGCGACGTTCGCCGCCCTGGCCGACCCGACCCGCCGGGCGATCCTCGCCCGGCTCGCGTCCGGCGAGGCGTCGGTGACCGAGCTCGCCGAGCCGTTCGAGATGAGCCTGCCGGCCGTGTCCAAGCACCTCAAAGTGCTCGAACGCGCCGGGCTCGTGGTCCGGAGCCGCGACGCGCAGTGGCGTCCGTGCCGGCTCGACGCCGCGCCTCTCAAGCGGGTCGCCGACTGGACCGAGCGTTACCGCCACATGTGGGAGCGACGATTCGATCGCCTGGATGCATACCTCCGCGAACTGAACGCCCCGAAGAAGAAGTAGAAGAGGCCGCCTCATGTCCTTTCTTGCCGATCTCCGTTTCGCCCTCCGCTCCTTGCTCCGCGTCAAGGGGCTCACCCTGACGGTCGCCCTCACGCTCGCGCTCGGCATCGGCGCCAATGCGGCCATCTTCAGCATCGTCCGCGGCGTGCTTCTCCGTCCGCTGGTCAACGAGGACGAGGACAGCCTGATCTATATCCGGCAGAGCGCGCCCGGCGCGCAGATCGAGAACGCCGCGTTCTCCGTGCCCGAGATCGAGGACCTCAAGGCGAGCGTCAAGACGCTCACCGCATTCGGCGACTTCTCGGTGATCGACTTCACGATGGTCGGTCTCGGCGAGCCTCGTGTGGTCCGCGCCGGTGTCGTCGGCGGCTCCTATTTCCAGGTGATGGGACTGCGCGCCGTGCTCGGCCGCCTTCTCGGTCCGGCCGACGACGGCCCGGAAGCAGCGGGCGCGGTGGTGCTGACACATCGCTTCTGGACGACGGCGCTGAAGAGCGATCGATCGGTGGTCGGCAAGACCGTTCGCCTGGGCGATCGATCGGCCGTCGTCGTCGGCGTCCTCGAGCCGTCGGTGCCGTATCCGGCCGAGACCCAGATCATCGCCAACGTCGTCACCAGCCCGCATCACCTCGACGCGACGATGGTGACGGGGCGGGTACATCGGATGACCGAGCTCTTCGGCCGCCTGGCGCCGGGTCAGACGGTCGAGAGCGCGCGCGCCGAGCTCGAGACCGTGCACGGCGCGATGATCCAGCGGCATCCCGATGCCTATCAGCCGTCGGCGCGCTTCGCGATCTCGGCCGTGCCGCTTCGCGACCAGATCACGTCGTCGGCACGCACGGTGTTGCTCGTGCTGCTCGCGGCCTCGGCGCTGGTCTTCGTCATCGCCTGTTCGAACGTCGCCAATCTGATCCTGGCGCGGTCGGTACGGCGCGAGGGCGAGCTGGCGATCCGGGCGGCGCTTGGCGCCGGCACCGGCGCGCTGCGCCGGACGCTGCTCGCCGAAAGCGTGCTGCTCTGCGGCGCCGGCGCCCTGCTCGGCGTGCTGATCGCACAGCCGATGGTCGGCGTCCTGGCGCGCTATGCCGCGCGATTTTCGGTGCGCGCGCTCGACGTCACCGTCGACGCGAGCGTGCTCGGGGTCGGGGCCGGCCTGGCGGTGGCCGCGGCGGTGCTGCTGGCATTCGTGCCGCGCCTGCCAGCCGCGGAAGCGTCGGGCGGACTCGGTCTGTCCAATGGCAGCGGCCGGCTGACGTCCGGCACCAACCGGCGGCTGCGCGCGTTTGCGGTGACGCAGATCGCGGCGTCGTTCGTGCTGCTGGCCGGGGCGGGCATGCTGCTGACCGCGCTGGTGGCCCTTCAAGCGGCCGAGACCGGCTTCAACCTCCGCAACGTGCTCGCCCTGGACGTGCCGACGCCGTTCGAACGGCCGCGCGATCAGGTTGCGGCCTTCTACAAGGAAGCGATGCGCCGTATCAACGAGCTGCCGGGGATCGAGACCGTCGCCCTTGGCACGGCGGTGCCATGGCGCGACGCCGGCATCTTCGGGCCCGGATTCCAGTTCACGGTCGAAGGCTACGCGCGCACGAACGGCGAGGAAGATCCACGCGCGCGGTTCCGCACCGTGTCGCCGCGGTTCTTCGCGGCGCTCGGCGTGCCGGTGATCGCCGGCCGCGACTTCTCGGACGCCGATCGCCGCGACGGCGAGCTGGTGGTCATCATCAGCCAGAGCGTCGCACGGCGCATGTTCCCCAACGCCGACGCGGTCGATCGCCATCTCAAGTGGACCGACCCGGTCATGCAGTTCGTCGGCATCAGCACCGGCCCGCGACGGATCGTCGGCGTCGTCGCCGATATCGACGACGAGAACGTGGTGCCCGGCGCGGCGATGACGGTGTATCACCCGTTCGAGCAGGAGTTCGGCGGCGGCCGGCTGTTCGTCCATGCGACCGGCAACCCGTACGGGCTGGTGCCGCCGATCACGAAGATCATTCGCGAGCTGTCCGCGGACCAGCCCGTCGAACGCGCGGCGACGCTCGAAGACGTCCGCGCAGAAGTGCTGGCGCCGGATCGGTTGAACACGCTGGTGTTCGGCGGCTTCGCCGGCGTCGCGCTGCTGATCGCCGTGGTCGGCGTCGCCGGAGTGCTGGCGTTCTCGGTGAGCGCGCGAACGCGTGAGTTCGGCATCCGCCTGGCGATCGGATCGGCGCCGCGACACCTGCTCACACGAGTGCTCGGCGAGGGTGCGGTGATTGCCGGCGCCGGCATCGTGTCCGGAGTGATCGCCGGCTACGCGCTGGCGCAGGTCGCCAGCCGCTACGTCGCCGACGTGCGGCTGCCCGGTCTCGCGCCAATCGTCGGCGCGGCGGTGCTGCTGGGCGGCGCGGCGATCGTCGCCTCGCTCATGCCGGCGACGCGGGCCTCGCGCGTCGACGTCATCAAGGCACTCCGTCCGGAGTAGTCGGAAGGGCCCGCATCATGGAACGAACGGTCGCGCACTCCACATTCGTCATCGAGCGCGTCTTCGACGCGACGCCAGCGCAGGTGTTCGGAGCCTTTGCCGATCCTGCGGTGAAGCGGCGATGGTTTTCGGGCCCGGAGGAATGGGAACAGGGCCCGCTCGAGCTCGACTTCCGCGTCGGCGGCCGCGAGCGGACGAGCGGCGGTCCCGACGACGGGCCGAGGCATCTCTACGAAGCGACCTATCTGGATATCGTCGCGAGCCAGCGCATCGTCTACAGCTACGTGATGCACCTCGACGACAGGAAGATCTCGGTGTCGCTCTCGACCGTCGAGCTGCTGGCCGCCGGCGCCGGCACGCGCATGATCTACACCGAACAGGATGCCTTCCTCGACGGCTTCGACCACCCCGCGGAGCGCGAGCACGGCACACGAGAGCTCTTCGACAAGATGGCGCTCGTCCTGCGGGAGCACGTCAGGCACTGACGGACTTGAAACAGGACGCGTAGTACTCGACACTGAACGTTCACACGACAACTCTCGAGGCCAGGCCCCCCGAGCCCCGGAGCCACGGAGGGAACAGATGTACGTCGATGGTTTTCTGCTGCCGGTGCCCGCTCGGAACATGAAGAAGTACGCCGCGATCGCGAAGAAGGCCGGCAAGGTCTGGCGGGAGCATGGCGCGATCGAGTACCTCGAATGCGTCGCCGACGACCTTCGCCAGAAGGGCTCGTCCTCGTTTCAGCGAATGACGCGGCTCAAGCCGGGCGAGAAGGTGCTGTTCTCGTGGATCGTCTACAAGTCGCGCGCCGACCGCGACCGGGTCGTGGCCAAGGTGATGAAGGACCCCCGCCTCGCCGACATGATGAAGCCGGACAGCATGCCCTTTGACGTCAAACGGATGGCGTATGGCGGTTTCAAGCCGCTGGTGAAGGCCTAGGGGTTCTGGGGCTGAGAACTCAAGACTCAAGACTCAAGACTCAAAACTTAGAACTCAAACACAAGACCGGAAACTCTTTGCTGACCGCGCGGCCAGTCTCGAGTTTTAAGTTTTGAGTTTTGAGTCTTGAGTTCCCTCCCGGTCTCAGCGTTCCGCCAGGAGCCGCTCCACTTCAGCGCGCACGGTGCTCTCGGCCTTCCTGTAGAACTCGCCGCTGGCCGGGCTCGGGAAACCGGCGTGCGTGGCTCGGACGCGGCCGTCGCGGCCGATGATGAAGGTCGTCGGAAAGGCGTTCAGGTTCACGGCCTGCGGGATCTTCGCCTGCAGCTCGTCGGGGTTGCCGGCGACGAGCACCGTGTGCTCGATGCCGTAGGCACGGATGAACGCGCGCAAACGCGTTGGATTGGCAAGCTGATCGGGCTCCTCGAACGAGAGCGTCACGATCTCCAGGCCGCGCTGGCGATAAGCGCGGTAGAGCGACACCAGGAACGGCGCCTCGTCGTGGCAGTTCGGGCACCAGCTGCCGCTGATGTTGATGAGGAGCACTTTGCCGGCGAGCCTGGGGTCGCGGTCGGTGACGATGCGCCCGTCGAGATCGGGAAACGCGAAGTGAAATGGCTCGGCAGCGTCCTTGAAGGTGGTGTGCGCGGCGGGATCGGTCGGCGCGCCGATGTCGTTGGCGCGGGCGGTGCCCTCGCGGACGGCCACGAGCTCGGTGCGCCGGTTCTGTCGAAGCGTCAGCGTGCCGTCCGGCTTCGGCTCGACCTCGAGCAGGAGCGGCCTGACGCCGGAGAAGTGGCTGAGCACGAAGCGTCCGTCGCGATAGCCGCCGGCAAGCGTGCCGGTGTCGCCGTCGACGCGGAGGATGGTCGCGCTGATGTCGTCGTTCTTCTGCGCGACGACGAACCGCCAGGCGGCCTCGCCCTTCGACCCGCGCGCGCGCACGATCCAGGTGCCGGCGATCGAGGGGACGTCGCCGATCGCCGATCGCGGCCGCGCGCGCGCAGGCGTGGCACGGAACGCGTGGCCGCCCCGCGCGCGGCGATACTCGCCGATCAGCTGCCCGCCGGTGAGCGACGCTTCCAGCGAGGTGGCGTACTGGTCGAAGGAAAGCGTCAGCACGCCATTGGCGAAGCGGCCGCCAGTCGACGGAATGCGGCGGTCCCCGTTGAAGAAGGTGCCGGTTGCCGACGCCCCGTCGACGTCGATCTCGAAGGGAAAGGGCACCTCCACGCCATTGACGGTGACGATCGCGTCCCAACGGCCGCTGAGCCGATCGACCGCCGGCTGGACCGGGCCGGGCACGAGGCTGAACGTCACCAGGATGCTGGCGAGCAGAAGATAAAGACCATAAGTGACTGACATTGCAGGGACTCCTCGAAGGATGCGGGAAAAAGGAAAAAGGCCCGGAGGCGGAAGCCATCCGGGCCTGATGTAACGGAATCTGCGTGAGCGAGCGGGTTAGGCGGGCACGATCGACGGACAGACTACGCGGCGGCCGGAGGCTTCGTCTCCGACGCAACAACACGCGCAGGTCAGTACCGCAATCACGTCGATCCCGATGCTGGCACCCTCCGCCAGCGACTGTCAAATTGCCGAACATTTTTCAGCATGTCGATCTGACGCGCCGCCGTTCGACGCATCGGTAGAAGGGGTCGGAGCGGGGTCGGAGCGGGGTCGGAGCGGGGTCGGAGCAGGGTCGGAGCGGGGTCAGACCCCGCGCCCTATTAAAGAAGGAGTACGACACATGCGTTTCATGATGCTGATGATTCCCAAAGGCTACGAGAGCGCAAAGCCAGGCGCGATGCCCGAGGCAGACGCGGTGGCCGCGATGATGAAGTACAACGAGGCGCTGCAGAAGGCCGGCGTCCTGCTCGCGCTCGATGGGTTGCATCCGCCGTCGATGGGCGCGCGGGTGACGTTTCACGGCGGCACGCCGAAGGTCACCGACGGCCCGTTCGCCGAGGCCAAGGAAGTGCTCGGCGGCTACTGGATGATCCAGGTCAAGTCGAAGGACGAGGCGATCGAGTGGGCGAAGCGCTGTCCGGCCGGTGACAACGAGATCATCGAGGTCCGTCAGGTGCAGGAGATGGCCGACTTCCCGCCCGACGTGCAGAAGGCCGCGGCTGGATTCGACGAGATGCACCGCGCCGCCAAGGCGAAGACCAACCCCTCCTGATCGACGCCGGCGCATTTGCGCCGCCCGTGGCCCGGATGGTGTGATCGGTAGCCGTGACGGCTACCGACACCCACCGCGCCATCGACGCCGTCTGGCGCATCGAGTCGGCGCGCATCATCGCGAGCCTCGCCCGGATCGTGAGGGACGTCGGTGTCGCTGAAGAGCTCGCGCAGGACGCGCTCGTCGCGGCGCTCGAGCAGTGGCCGCGCGAGGGGATCCCGCGCAATCCCGGCGCCTGGCTGCTGGCCGCCGGCAAGCACCGCGCCATGGACTACTTCCGCCGCAACAAACGCATCGCGCTGAAACACGACGCCATCGGCTACGAGCTCGGCGTCAGGCAGGACATCTCGGATGCGGGCTTCGAAACGGCGCTCGATGACGACGTCGGCGACGATCTGCTGAGGCTGATCTTCACCGCCTGCCACCCGGTGCTTTCGACCGACGCGCGGGTGGCGTTGACGTTGCGGCTCCTGGGCGGTCTCACCATCGACGAAATCGCGCGCGCCTTTCTCGCCGCCGGGCCCGCCATCGCGCAGCGCATCGTCCGCGCGAAACGGACGCTCGCCGACGGGCAAGTGCCGTTCGAGCTGCCGCGAGGCGAGGATCGCCAGGCGCGGCTCGCGTCGGTCCTCGAAGTCATCTATCTGATCTTCAACGAGGGCTACACGGCGACGAGCGGCGACGACTGGATGCGGCCGGCGCTCTGCGACGAAGCGCTCCGGCTCGGCCGAATCCTGGCCGAGCTGATGCCGCAGGAAGCCGAGGTGCACGGCCTCGTGGCGTTGATGGAGATCCAGGCGTCGCGCTCCCGCGCGCGGGTGGACGCCGAAGGCGCGCCGGTCGTGCTGCTCGACCAGAATCGCGCGTTCTGGGATCAGCTGCTGATTCGCCGCGGCCTGGCCGCGCTCGAGCGTGCCGAAGCGCTCGCGGACCCGCGCGGCCCGTACACGCTGCAGGCCGCGATCGCCGCCTGCCATGCACGGGCGCGGACCGCAGAGGACACCGACTGGACGCAGATTGCCGTCCTCTACGCCGAGCTCGCCGTGCGAACACAGTCGCCGATCGTCGAGCTCAACCGTGCCGTCGCGGTGGCGATGGCCGTCGGCCCGGCCGCCGGCCTCGCGATCGTCGATGCGGTCGCGGCCGAGCCGGCGATGCGCCGCTATCACCTGCTGCCGGGCGTGCGCGGCGATCTGCTCGCCCGGCTCGGCCGGACCGACGAAGCCAGGATCGAGTTCGAGCGCGCCGCCGCGCTGACGCGCAACTCGCGCGAACGCCAGCTGCTCCTGGCCCGCGCCCGGGCAGCCGGAGCCTGATCGCGCGTGGACGTCCATCTCGTCGACGGCACCTACGAGCTGTTCCGGCACTACTTCGCGCTGCCGAAGGCCAAGCTCGCCGACGGCCGCGAAGTCGCGGCCGTTCGCGGCGTGCTGCGATCGATCCTCGGCATGACGCGCGACGGTGCGACGCACGTCGGCGTCGCCACCGATCACGTGATCGAGTCGTTCCGCAATCGGCTCTGGCGCGGCTACAAGACCAGCGCCGGCGTGCCGAAGGACCTGCTGGCGCAGTTCTCGCTGCTCGAAGACGCGCTCCGCGCCCTCGGCGTCGCCGTCTGGCCGATGGTCGAGCTCGAGGCGGACGACGCGCTGGCTGCGGCGGCGGAGAGGCTCGAGCGCGATCCACGCGTCACCCGCGTGATCATCTGCACGCCCGACAAGGATCTCGCTCAGTGCGTACGCGGCACCCGCGTCGTGCAGCTCAATCGCCGGACGCGCGTGACGCTCGACGAAAACGGCGTGATCGCGAAGTTCGGCGTCGCGCCCGGATCGATTCCGGATTACCTGGCGCTCGTCGGCGACGCATCCGACGGCTATCCCGGTCTGCCCGGATGGGGTGCGAAATCCGCCGCAGCGGTCCTGCGACGCTTCGAGCATCTCGAGTCGATCCCGTCGGACTGGCGCGAATGGCACGTCAACGCGACACAGCCGGCCGCCCTGGCGCGGACGCTCGACGACCAGCGTCAGCTGGCCTATCTCTTCCGCACCCTCGCGACATTGCGCACGGACATCGACCTGTTCGACAGCGCCGACGCGCTCGAATGGACGGGCCCTGCCGAGGGGTTCGCCGAGCTGGCAGCGCGGCTCGACTCGGCGACGGAAGACGCGAGGCCTCGGAAGTGAGGAGTTGCAACTGAGAACTCAGAATTGAGAACTCGGAACTCCGAATCGTCGTCGCGTCATTGTCAAGGTTCGAAGGCCTGGGACGTGGAGGCTGGCTTCTTCCTGGCGTCAGCTGTTCTTCGGTGTCGCTCGTCGGGCCCTCGCTGCCACGCCTGGAAACGCGCCACGGCGGCATCGACGGCGCGCCGTCTCGTGCGGTCGAGCGGGGCGTACAGCGACAGTCTGACTGGTCCGCCCGGCGTCGCCGGCCGCGACCAGCTGCCGGCGAGGCGGCCGTCGACGACGATGTGATGC
Source organism: Vicinamibacterales bacterium (assembly GCA_035711465.1). Lineage (GTDB taxonomy): Bacteria > Acidobacteriota > Vicinamibacteria > Vicinamibacterales > SCN-69-37 > DASTCC01. Next base: position 2,364 of record DASTCC010000579.1, on the reverse strand, counting down.
GCGAAGGCGTCGGCGGCGCGGACGACGCCGTCTCCGCTCGAGCCGGTGACGACGAGCTGGCGGTCGCGATAGGCGACGAGATATTCGTCGTAGTTCGGCAGCAGATGCGCCAACGGCGGCGGCGACGCGGCGCGGGCCGCCGTGCTGAAGCACGACAGCCCATCCACGTCGACGAGCGTGACCCGCGGCGAAAGCATCTCGAGCGCGCGGCGCGCGTCGCGCGTCGTCAGGCCCGACCACCAGCAGAAGTCGCGCAGCGTCGCGGGCCCATGGCTTGCGATGTAGCGTCCGGCGAGACGCGCCAGTGCTTCGTCGCGGGAGATGACAGGCGCGCGAGGGACGCGCTCGTCGAACAGCGCGTAACTGAACTCACGCCCGCGGCGCGGTCCGCTGCAGATCGATTGCTCGAGTTCGGCGAACATCATGATGCAGGCGAGGCGCGTCCCCGCTGCGGCGATGCGCGCGCGGGCGAGATCGGCGGCCAGTTCCTGCCGGGTCCGGTAACGCCGGCCCTCGAGCGCACGCTCGAGCACGCGCATGGCGCGCGTCAGCGTCTTCGCGTCCAGGCCCGAAAAGCGATACACGAAGCCGTTGGCGGCGTGGACGCGGGGCGCCGAGAGCGTCATCATCCAGCGCAGGTCGTCGGGGGCGACGAAATGCCACGTCGGCGGCAGGATGTGCGTGCGCAGAATCGCGCCCTCGTCGAAGGCGCGATCGATCGCCGCCGACGCGCTGTTCGATCGCGAACGCTGCGCCAGCGCCCAGACCGCGCCGGCGTAATCCTGTGCCTGGACCGCGCCGAGCCAGCGCACCACGTCCGCCGGTGAGGCCAGCCGGCGACCGACGAGTCGATGGTTGTCGAGTCGGCGGGCGATCGCGCCCGCGGCGGTCATGCGCTTCATGCTGCACACGGGGCGATCGCGCGCGGCGGTCGATGTGCAGTTGCGTGCAGTCCTGTGCACATCTGCGCGCGGCGCGTACGAAGCGGCGAGTATAATGCCGCGGTCCCCAGTTCAGATTGATTCCCTCCACCGGCGGGCCCGCGCCCGTCATCACCGTGGCTCGACATTCATGGAGAGGACCATGCACTTCTGGACGGAGTTCAAGAACACGCTGCTGCCGTGGGTGCTCGCAGCCGGCGTGATCGCATTCCTCATCGCCGAGCATCGGCGTACGACCGATGCGCTGCTGGCCGCGAACGCGAGACTCGCCGCCGCCGTCGAGACGCAGGGCAAAGCGCTCGATGGCGTCCGCGCGCTGCTCGCCTCGCAGGGATATACGCTGCCCCCTTTAGACGGACCGCAGTGATTCGCGGGCTCAGGATGCCGGTGCACCTGAGCTCTCGCGACACACTGCGGATTCTCGATCTGGCGGAGATCTGGGCCGCGCGTACCGGCAACACCGTGCGGCTGGTATCGGCCAACGACCACGTGCACTCGTCGCGCTCGGCGCACTACGCCGGCCTTGCGCTCGATCTGCACACCTCGGACAACGACGCGCTGGCGCGTGCCCTTCGTGCCGCCGGCTACCGCGTGCTCTGGAAGGTGCCGGGGCACTACGGCCACGTCCACGTCCAGTCGAACGACGCCGCCGGAGCGGCCGCGCGTGTCTTCCCGTCCACGCGCGCGCGGCGGGCGAGGTGATAATCGCTCAATGAGCGTTTCGTCAGCAGATCCCGGACCCGCCGCGGCCCCGCCCACGGCCAGGCTCGATCACGGCGTCATCGGCAACGGCCGCGTCCTCGCCCTGATCAATCCCGACACCGCCATCGACTGGCTCTGCGTCCCGCGCTTCGACGGCCCCTCGGTGTTCGGCCGGATCCTCGATCGCGAGAAGGGCGGCACGTTCTCGTTCACGTCGGTCGGCGAGAACAGCGAGAGCCGCACCGAGTACGTGCTCAACACCAACGTGCTCGTGACCCGCGTCCGGGCGCGCGACGGCGCCTACGATCTGTACGACTTCGCGCCGCGGATGCCGCGCGGGCTCGGCTGGGAAGAGCCGGCCGAGATTCACCGCGTGTTGATTCCGCGCGAGGGCGATCCGCGGATCTCGGTGACGTTCGACCCGCGTCCGGACTACGCGCGCGTCAAGCCGGAGATCTGGCCGGTCACCGGCGGGCTCGAGATCGCCGGCGGTCCGATGCGCATGTATCTGCGCACCAACGTGCCGTCGGCCTACGTGCTCAATGGGCAGCCGATTCACCTCGACGAGGGACTCTACTTCGTCTTTGGCGCCGGCCGCACTTCGAAGGTCGATTCGCTCGCGGCCGCGAGGCACACGCTCGAGACCACCATCGCCGGCTGGCGGCAGTGGGCGCAGACCTGCGCGCTGCCGCCGTTCGCCGCCGCCGCCGTGCTGCGGTCG
>DASTCC010000578.1:0-13832 GCA_035711465.1 Vicinamibacterales bacterium | reverse complement strand
GTTCATCTTCACCGGCACCCACAGCGTCTTGCCGTCGGGCGCGAACACCGGATCGAAGACCATCCTGCCGAGCTCGATCGTCTTCAGCACGCTCGGCCGGGCCGGCATCGACAGGTCGAACACGATCAGCTGTCCGGACACCTCGGTCGACCCGACCAGCGTCCGGCCGTCCGGCGAGATCACGAACTGGACGAACGCGTGCGTCGGGCCGGGCACGTTGACAATCTGGACCTTGCCATCGGCGATCGCCATGCTGGCGATCTGGTTGACGCCCAGACTCCCTGTGTAGGCGTAGCCGTTCGGCGCCACGGCGACCGGGTGCGGACGCGGAAAGAGGACGTCGATCTCCTCGCCGGTCATCGACGATCGGGCGATCACCGCCAACCGCTTCGGCGGGTTCACCGCGCTCATCGAGCGGCTGACGACGAGCTGATCGGCGCCGGCGAGCGACATCATGCCCGGCGTTTCCATCTCGAACTGGCCCGCGATGCGATCCTGGCGATCGAACTTGACGACCCGATTGGCGCCGATCAGCGACACATACCAGTGCGCGCCGTCGGACTCGACGACGATGTAGTGCGGCTTGGCGTTGGCGGGGAAGCCGAACGTCTGCAGATCGATCGTCCTGACCACCCGGCGCGCCGCCATGTCCACGACCGCGATCTTCGCGTCGTCCTGGACACAGACGTAGAGCAGTTCGGGATCGGATCTTGAATCCTGGCGTATGGTGTCAGACCCGGGATTCAAGGTCTGGCACCAAACGCCAAGATTCAAGATCTGACCCCACAGGAGCAGGGCGAGCAGGGTGCGCACGGTCGGGCTCCTAGCGGCGGATCGGCCGGTCGGCCGGCCGGACGAAGAACACGCCCTGCTCGATGCTGTTGACGACGATGATCCCGCTCCTGAAGTACGGATACACGCTCCAGGCGCCGTTATAGCCCGGGCCGTTGTTCGTGTACGGCGCGGTGTCGAAGTACGCGACCTCGCGCGGGTTCAGCGGGTCCTTGATGTTGAGGATGCGCAGTCCGGCACGGTAGTTCGCGAGGTACAGATAGTCGCCCTGGATGAACAGATTGTGATCGGTCGCCGCCTCGGTGCCGAGATGTTCCTTCGCCAGCTTCGGATTCTCGAGGTCGGCCAGATCCCAGATCAGCGTGCGCGTCTTTTCGATGCCGTTGATCTCGTCGATTTCGTCGGCGAGGAAGAAGTAGCGCTGGTCGTCGGTGAACCATCCCTGATGCGTGTAGGCGACGCGTGGATAGGTGGCGCGCGAGAGCGCCTTCGGGTTGGCCTTGTCGGTGACGTCGGCGATCGAAATCTGCAGCTCGTTCGAGCCGACGCAGATCTCGTGGCCTTTGTACCGCTTGTCCGGCCCCTTGTAGGTGACGCACTGCGCGTCGTGCGAGTAGCCGGTGCCGGCACGGCCGGTGCCGGTGTCGGCGAAGCAGCCGGCGAACGTCGGCTTCTTCGGCTCGCGAATGTCGATCATGTGCAGGCCGCCGCCGCAGGTCGTGCCGCCGGCGCTGCTCCCGACCGAATAGGCGAAGCCGCTCTCTTCGTTGATGACGATGTTGTGCGCGCTCGCGATCTCCGTGTAGAGCGTGTCGACGCCGACCTTCTGCGGCAGCCCGTTCGCCTGCGGCTTCATCGTTCGCAGCCTGGTGAGATCGAAGACCTGCATGCCGTGCTGGCCGGCGCCGTCGGCGACGATGTAGACGTGGTCCTTGTAGATCTTCGCGTCGCGCCACGCCGCCGCGCGGGCCCCGTCGGTGAGCGGCAGATCGGCGACCGGCACCGGCTTCGTCGGTTCGGTCATGTCGACGAACGTCGTCCCGTCACGCCGGCACACGATCGCCCACTCGCGTTTGGTCCGCGGATCGGTCCAGCCCCAGACGTCGTTCATCGGAATGTAGTGCCCGTCGTGGGTGAGCTTCGACGGCGGCAGGAACGCCATCAGCTCGGTGCTGCCGCACTCGAACATCTCGACCTTGCCTTGACCGCTGCAGCGCCGCTCGGTGCCGGTCATGGCCGGCAGCTCGTCGAGCTCCGGCGTGAGCATCGGCTGCGTGTGCCAGACGCCGGAATTGTCACGCTCGTAGATCAGCACGCCGCCGCCGTTGCGGTTGACGCCGGTCGCGCCGACCGCGGCGACATTGCCGCGCATGGACATCGACGTCCCGGCCGCGGCCGAGTCCTGACCCGCCGGCGTCAGCAGCCTGATCGCGTCGATCGCGAAGCCGTTGTCGCGTCGATCGAAGACGAAGACGCCGCCCGGGCCTCCGGCGCGGGTGGCGCCGACCCACACTTCCTTGTCGTCGCCGGCAACCGACGCGGAGAAGCCGTCACCGCGCGCCCCCGCGGGCTGTGTCAGCCTGGCTGACTCGACCCACGTGAAGTTGCCGCCAGCAGGCGGCTGACCGGCGTTGCCGCCACCGCCGCCGCGGCGTCCGGTCTGCTCGACCTTGCGGAACAGGTACGCCGCGCCGTAGCCGCCGGCGTCACCGGGCGCCGTGATCACCGCCTGGTTCGGGCCAATCATGGCGATCTTGCTGCCGAACGCCTCGCCGGGGCCGACGCCTTGCGGCGTGAAGTCGCGTTGACGCGTCCACGCCCCAGCGTCGTCGACGCCGAACTCGAAGACCATGCCGGCGCCGTTGTCGTGACCGCTGGCGCCAATCAGCGCCGAGCTCCCGGCGGTCGCGATGTCCGATCCGAACGAATCGCCGGCCGTGTTCTGCGCCGGCGAGACGATGGTCGTCGCGAAGGCGTAGCTGCCGTCGGCGGCGCGCTTGAACGCGTAGACTCTGCCGGCCGGCTGCGGCGGCGCATTCTGACCGGCGCGTCCGCGGCCGCGCCCGCGGCCGGCCGGCGGCTCCTGCCCGACGAGCAGCCAGTCGCGGGCGATGGCCATCGCTCCGAAGCGCACGTTCTCGACGCCGGTCACCGAGGTGGCGTCGATCTGGCCGCTCGGCGTCCAGGTCTCGCCCTGCTTGGTGAAGATGAAGACCGCGTCGGCGTTCGCGCCGACGAAGAGGCGGGATCCGTCGAGCGCGAGCGTCGTGCCGAAGTTGTCACCGACCGCGCCGTTCGGCTTGGTGATCGTCGCCGCCTGGCGCCATGTCCCGTCGACCTTCCGGTAGACGTACACCATGCCCGGCCGGAACTGATTCGCCGCCTCGCCGACGAACACTTCGCCGTCGCCGACGAGGACCGCACCACCGAAGCCGACGGACGATGCGGCGGTCGACGTCGCCGGCGAGGTGCCGACTCGCGCGCCGAATCCGATGACCGCGAGCAGACTGGCGCACAACACGAACCGGGACAGAGTCGACATGCAGCGGCTCCTTCGAGATGTCGAGATGGCGCCGAGTCTAACACGCGACAAGATCGTGAAATCGGGTGAGAATGCAGAAATGAACTTCGATCAGATGCCGGACTGGGTGATGCGGCTGATCTGGACCGTCGTGACGATTGGCGGCGGTTACGTGGTCGGACATTTGCTCAACGTGTTGATCCTGCCGCGGCTGTCGACGCTGGCGCGCCGTACCCGCGGCGATTGGGACGACATCGTTCTTGGCGAGCTCAAGAAGCGGCTGCCGTTCTGGGCCTTCCTCGTCGGCATCTGGTTGGCGCTTGGTCATTGGACGCTGCGGCAGGATGTCCACGACCTCATCACCAAGATCCTGGTCCTCATCGCCGGCGCATCGATCACGCTTGCGATCGCCGGCACCCTGACACGGCTGCTGGTGTTGTATCAGCAGCGAACGGCGCCGGACGTGCCGGTGACCGGGCTCGCCCAGTCGCTGGTGCGTATCGCCGTGCTGATCGTCGGCATCCTGATGATCGCCAGAGCGCTCGGGCTCGACATCACCGCGGCGCTCACCGCCCTGGGCGTCGGCGGTCTCGCCGTCGCGCTGGCGCTGCAGGAGCCGCTGTCGAACCTCTTCGCCGGGCTGTTCTTGTCGCTGGCCCGGCAGATCCGCGTCGGCGACTTCGTGCGGCTCGAGACGGGACAGGAAGGGTTCGTGGCCGATCTCGATTGGCGGTCGACGCGAATCCGCATGTTGTCCAACAACATCGTCATCGTCCCCAACGCCAAGCTGGCGCAGTCGATCGTGGTCAACTACCAGATGCCCGAGGCCGACGTCTCGGTGCTCGTGCAGGTGGGCGTCGACTACGACAGCGACCTCGCCCAGGTCGAACGGGTGACGATCGAAGTCGCCAGGGACGTGATGGCGACGGTCGAGGGCGGTGTCCCGACCCACGAGCCGTTCATCCGCTATCACACCTTTGCCGACTCGAGCATCAACTTCTCGGTGATTCTGCGCGGCAAGCAGTTCACCGACCAGTACCTCGTCTCGCACGAGTTCATCAAGCGCCTGCACCAGCGCTACGCCAGTGAAGGGATCCGGATCCCGTTCCCGATCCGGACGCTGACCGGGCGCGGTCCGGTTCCGGTGGTGGTCGTCCCCCCGCCGACGCCGGCGTCTACTTCTGCACCCCGAACCTGAACACCGTCTGCGATCGATATTCCTGTCCCGGACGCAGCACGGTCGAGGGAAACGTCGGCTGGTTCGGTGAGTCGGGGTAGTGCTGGGTTTCGAGGCAGAGGCCCGAGCGGTGCGCGTAGGTCTTGCTGCTCTTGCCGGTCAGGGTGCCGTCGAGGAAGTTGCCCGAGTAGAACTGGATGCCGGGCTCGGTCGTCGAGATGTCCAGCGTCCGGCCCGAGGCCGGGTCGACGACGCGCGCGGCGGGCATCAGCCCGTCGCCCTGACGCGTCAGCACCCAGTTGTGATCGTAGCCCTTGCCGCGCTTCAACTGCTCGTGGTCCTGGTTGATGCGCGCGCCGATCGCCGTCGGCGTACGGAAGTCGAACGGCGTCCCTTCGACCGCCGCGATCTCGCCGGTCGGAATCAGCGTCTCGTCCACCGGCGTGTACCGATCCGCGTTCAGCATCAGCTGATGGCCGAGGATGTCGGCGCTCGCGCCCGCGGACAGATTGAAGTAGCTGTGCTGGGTCAGGTTGATGACGGTCGGCTTGTCCGTCACCGCGTGGTAGTCGACGACGAGCCGCCCGTCGTCGGTGAGCGTGTAGGTGACGTCGGCGGTGACCTTGCCGGGGTAGCCCTGGTCGCCGTCGGGGCTGACGTGCGTCAGCACCACGCCCTGTCCCATCGCGTTCTGGAAGGTGTCGGCCTTCCACACGACCTTGTCCCAGCCCGTCGTGCCGCCGTGGAGCGAATTCGGATCGTTGTTGATCGGCAGCTGGTACGGCGTCCCGTCGAGCGTGAACCGGCCTTTGGCGATGCGGTTGCAGTAGCGGCCGATCAGGCAGCCGAAGTACGGAGACTTGTCGAAATAGGACTCGAGGCTGTCGAAGCCGAGGACGATGTCGCCCGACTGGCCGCGCCGTTCGGGCGTCTTCAGCGACAGGATGGTACCGCCATACGTCATCACCGACATCTCGACGCCGCGGTTGTTGTTGAGGGTGATGACTTCGATCACCTGCCCGTCGGGTGTCTTGCCGTAGGGTGTCAGCGCCAGGCGCGAAGAGGGCTTCTGCACGGTGGTCGACGATCCTTCCTCCGAAGAACAGCCGGCAGCGAGGCCGGCGGCGATGACGGCGACGAGCAGCGAGCGACGCGGATTCGGCATGATCTCCTCGAGCGCGGGGTGACGGCCCATATCGTATTACGATGACGCGGCGTTCGCTCGATGCCGGGACTCGAATTCCATGATCTGCACAAGGCCTTCGGCGCCGTCCGCGCGCTCGACGGCGTCACCTTCACGGTGGCCGCCGGCGAAGCGCACGCCTGCGTCGGCGAGAACGGCGCTGGCAAGTCGACGCTGCTGAAGATTCTCGCCGGCATCGTCCGGCCCGATCGCGGCGCCATCCGCCTCGACGGCGACACACTGCACTTCGCCAGCCCGCGCGACGCGCTCTCGCGCGGCATCGGCATGGTCTATCAGGAGCGGCTGGCGTTCCCGAATCTGACGGTCGCCGCCAACATTTTCGCCGGCCGCGAGCTCGTCGCCGCCGGCGGGCGGCTCGACGAGGCGGCGATGCGCGCCCGCACGCGCGAGATCCTCGCACGTCTGCACCTGCCGATCGATCCCGACGTCCGCATGGAGCACGTCTCGGCGGCGCACGCGCAGCTCGTCCAGGTCGCCCGCGCGCTCGCGTTCGACTGCCGCGTGCTCGTCCTCGACGAGCCGACGACGTCGCTGACCGACGCCGAGGTCGATCACCTGTTCAAGGTGCTGTTCGATCTCAAGGCGCGCGGCGTGACGCTGCTGTTCGTGTCGCACCGGCTGCCGGAGGTGTTTCGCCTCTGCGATCGGATCACCGTGCTCCGCGACGGCCGGTTCGCCGGGACCTTCGATCGCGCCCGGACCAGCGCCGACGAGATCGTCCGCGCGATGGTCGGTCGCGAGCCGCCGGAGCGGCTCGAGCGCGTGCCCGCGGCGAGGGCGGCGGTCCCGGCCCTCGAAGTGCGCGCGCTGACGCGCCGGCCCTGGTTCGACGCGGTCGACGTCTCCGTGCAGGCGGGCGAGATCGTCGGCATCTTCGGCCTCGTCGGATCGGGCCGATCCGAGCTGCTGCAGACGATTTTCGGCCTGGCGCGGCCTGATGCCGGCGAAATGCGGCTCGCCGGATCGGCGATCGCCCCGACGTGCGCGCTCGATGCCGCCCGCGCCGGTCTCGCGCTCGTCCCGGAAGACCGCCAGCAGCAGGGGCTGTTCTTCAATCTCGATCTCCGTCACAACCTGGCGATGCCGCGCGCCGCCAAGCTCGGCCAGGCGCGGCTCGACGCCGTCGACGAACGGCGCGCCGCCGAGCGCGCCGTCGCCGATCTCGCGATCAAGACGACGTCGGTGCAGCGGATGCCGGACACGCTCAGCGGCGGCAATCAGCAGAAGACCGTCGCGGCCAAGTGGCTGGCGACCGGCCCGTCGGTCCTGTTGCTCGACGAGCCGACCAAGGGCGTCGACGTCGGCGCCAAGTTCGAGATCCACAACATCATCCGCCGGCAGGTGGCCGCCGGCATGGCCTGCCTCATGGTGTCGAGCGATCTGCCGGAAGTGCTGGCGCTGGCGGATCGGATCGTCGTGATGCGCGAAGGCCAGGTACGCGGCGAGCTCGCCGGCGCCGAGGCGACCGAGGAAGCAGTGATGCAGCTCGCGACCCACGAGGTCGAGGCATGAAGCGGCTGTGGCACGCTCGCGAGGCGTCGACGGTCGCGATCCTCCTCTTCGAGATCCTGTTCTTCACCTGGTATCTCTGGCCGGAGGCCGGCCGCGCCCATCCGTTCTTCAACGTCGGCAACTTCCTGCTGATCTTCAAGTACTCGTCGATCTACGGCATCGCCGCGATCGGCGCCGCGATCGTCATCATCCTCGGCGGCATCGACCTCGCCCCCGGCGCGGTGATCGCGCTGACGACGGTCGTCACCGGGTATCTGTTCGTCGAGGCGGGCTGGCCGCTGTTCGCGAGCGCGGCGGCCGGCCTGCTCGTCGGCCTCGCGGCGGGATACATCGCGTCGCTCCTGATCGTGCGCGTCGGCCTGCCGGCGTTCATCGCCACGCTCGGGGTGATGGGCATCTGGCGCGGCGCCGCGTACATCATCACCGAGGCGCGCTTCTACGATCTGTCGGCGAAGCTGCCGCGCGACTGGCACATCGCCGGCATCTCGGTGGATTGGCTCGGCCCGATCGTGATGATCGCGCTGGCGATCCTCTTCCAGGTGCTGATGACGCAGTACCGCTGGGGGCGCAACGTCTTTGCCGTCGGCGGCAACGAGACCGCGGCGCTCTTCTCGGGCGTCCGCGTCGACCGCGTCAAGACGTCGGCGTACCTGATCTCCGGACTGCTGGCGTCGATTTCCGGCGTCGTGCTGGCGATCGTGCAGGGACAAGGCAAGGCCGACCTGGCAAACGGCTACGAGTTGGATATCATCGCCTCGGCCGTCGTCGGCGGCGCGAGCCTGACCGGCGGCCGCGGCTCGGTCGCGGGCGCGGTACTCGGCGCGCTGATCTTCGGCGTGCTGCGCAACGCGCTGCCGCAGATTCCCGGCGCGACGTTCTACGATCGGCTCATCGTCGGCGTCGTGGTCATTGTCATCGTCGTCATGGACCAGGTGTTGACACGACGCCAGACGCGATAGGGTGTGGTTCTTTTTGGGAGGCGTCGATGAAGTGGAAACTGTCCGTGCTCGCGATGGTGATGGCGGGGATGTTGGCATGCGGTGGCGGCGGCACGGCTGAAGGCCCGCGCAAGCTGCGCTTCGCGCTGATCCCGAAGGCGCTGGACATTCCGGTCTTCAACTACGCCGACATCGGCGCCAAGCGCGCCGCCGCGGAGCTCGGCAACGTCGAGGTCATCTACCGCGGGCCGGATCATGCCGACGAGCTGAAGCAGAAGGAGATTCTCGAGTCGTTCATCTCGCAGAAGGTGGACGGCATCGCCATCTCGGTGCTCAACGCCGCGTTCCTGTCGTCGACGATCGACAAGGCTATCGACGCCGGCATTCCGGTGGTGACCTGGGATTCGGACGCGCCGTCGTCGAAGCGGATCGCCTTCTACGGCGTCGACGACTTCAAGTCCGGCCAGATCATGGGCGAGGAAGCGGCGAAGCTCCTGAACGGGAAGGGCACGGTCGCGTTCCTCACCAGCCTCGGCGCCAACAACCTGCAGCGGCGGCTCGACGGCGCGAAGGAGGCCCTCGCCAAGTACCCGGGCATCACCATCGTCGAGACCTACGACGTCAAGGAAGATTCGGTGCGCGCGGCCGAGCTCATTGCCACGGGCACGAACCGGTACCCGGACCTCGGCGCCTGGATCTCGGTCGGCGGCTGGCCGGTGTTCACCGCCAACGCGCTGGCGCCCGTGCCCGCGCACACCAAGGTGATCTCGTTCGACACCAATCCGCCGGCGCCGGATCTCGTCAAGGCGGGGAAGGCGCACGTGCTCCTCGGCCAGAAGTACTTCGGCTGGGGTGGCGAGTCGATCAAATTGCTGCACCAGATCGTGAACGGCCAGCGCCCGCCGGCGCCGATCATCGACTCGGGCGTCGACATCGTCACCGCGGCGAACGTCGATCAGTACGTCGCCGAGTGGAACACGATGATGGGCAAGTAGTTCGGGCTGCAGGCTGCGGGCTACAGGCTGCAGGCTTCAGGCCAGGGCCCCGATCCCGAGCCCGCGCCGCGAGCCTCCTGTACACTGTCGAGCGGAGGCCTCAAGCGTGTCAGCCCGTCGCGGTATCGTCCTCGTCCTGCTCCTGATCTTCCTGGCGGTTTCCGCGTCGGTCGCGGCGCTGGTGCTGTTTTCGTTCGCTGGCGGCGCGCCGCCTACGGTGCCCGCCAACGCTGTCCTGCGCCTGAATCTGGACGCGCCGTTCCCTGAAATCGAGCCGAATGACGTCTTCAGCCAGTTCGCGCCCGAGGTGCGGACGCTGCGAAGCACCATCAACATGGTCAAGCGGGCGTCGCGCGATTCCCGGATCAAAGGACTGGTGTTCTCGCCGCAGGTCAACGGCGCGCTGTGGGCGCAGGTCCAGGAGCTGCGGGGCGCGATCGCGGAATTCCGTGAGGCGGGCAAGCCGGTCACCGCCTACCTGGAAGTCGGCGGACCGCAGGAGTACTACCTGGCCTCGGCGGCGAGCCGGATCGTGATGATGCCCGCCGGACAGCTCGACATCAGCGGTCTGGTGACCTACGAGGTGTTCTTCCGCGGCGCGCTCGACAAGATCGGCGTCGTCCCCGACCTGCTCCACATCGGCGACTACAAGACGGCGTCGAATACCTTTACCGAGAAGGGCTTCACGCCCGAGCATCGCGAGATGTCGCAGGCGCTCAACAAGGACTGGTTCGATCAGCTCGTCGCGGCGGTCGCCGCGGGCCGGAAGATCGACGACGCCGAGGCGCGGCGGCGCATTTCCGGCGGACCGTACCTGGCCCAGCAGGCGCTCGACGCCGGACTCGTCGACGAGCTGGCCTATGCCGATCAGCTCGACGACACCGAGCCGATGAAGGGCACGCGCGAGTTCAAGGACACCGACTACCTGCGCGCCGGCACCACCTCGCCGCTCGCCCGTGTGCCAGGCGCGCGCATCGCGCTGCTCTACGGCACCGGCACGATCGCCAGCGGCCGGACATCGCTCGACGGCTCGGTGCTCGGCTCCGAGACGTTCGTCGAGTGGCTGCGCAAGGTGCGCGTCGATCCGTCGGTCCGCGCCATCGTCGTCCGCATCGACAGTCCCGGCGGCTCCGCGGTGGCGTCGGAAGTGATGTGGCGTGAGCTCCAGCTCACCCGCGAGGTCAAGCCGCTCGTGGTGTCGATGGGCGACGTCGCCGCGTCAGGCGGCTACTACATCGCGGCGCCGGCGCACGTCATCGTCGCTCAGCCCGGCACGATCACGGGGTCGATCGGCGTCGTCACCGGCAAGTTCGTGCTCAAGGGCGCCCTCGACAAGATCGGCGTCGGCGTCGACTCGGTGACCGACGGCGGCAACGCGGAGATCTACTCGCCGTTCAAGACGTTTTCGCCGGGCGAGCGCGCGAAGATCGAGGAGCAGATGCGCGCGACCTACGACCTGTTCGTGTCGCGCGTCGCACAGGGCCGCGGCAAGTCGGAGTCAGAGGTCGACGCGGTCGCGCGGGGCCGGGTGTGGACGGGGCAGCAGGCGAAGTCGCTCGGCCTGGTGGACGAGCTCGGGGGCCTGGACGCGGCGATCCGCATCGCCCAGCAGCGCGCGCGGCTCGACACGACCAAGGAAGTCGACCTGGTCGTGTATCCACCCAAGCGCTCCCTCTACGAGATCGTCGCCAATCCCTTCGGCAGCGCCGCCGAAATGCGAGAAGAACTGCGCCTCATGCGTTCGCCGGCACGATTCCTCGATGCGGCCGTTTCGGTCCTGTCCCGATTCCGCCGCGGCGAGCCGCTGGCTATCCTGCCGAACGTGTTCTGGCGGTGATCACCGCGCCCCGAGGACCGTCCGAATCGCCTCGTCGTTGTTGGTGAACGTCATCTTCTCCTTGGCCTTGGCCATGTAGGCGGCGAAGAACTCGTTGCGCTTCTGCTGAAGCAGTTCTTCCTTGATCGCCGTGCGGCCTTCGGCCACGGCTTCGGGGGTGACGTCCGTGCGATCGACGACGCGGGCGACGACGACGGCGTTGTCGGTGGAGATCGGCGCGCTGGTCTCGCCCTTCTTGAGCGCGAACACGGCCTTGTCGACGGCGCTGTTGACGCCGATTTCGGGCAGCGCGGCGCCGCGCGAGATGAGGTCGGTCGTCTTGACCTCGACGCCCGCCGCCTTGGCCGCCGAGGCGAAGTTCGTCTTCGCCGACGCCGCCATCTGGGCCGCTCTCGTCCGCGCCAGATCGACCGCCTTGGTGCGGACGACGTCGTCCCTGACCTTGTCCTTGACCTGATCGAGTGTCGGCAGCTCCGACGGCTTGATCTCGACGACGGTGATGAACGCGTAGCCCTGATTGGTGCGCAGCATCCCGGAGACCTTGCCCTGTTCCTGGGTGAAGGCCTCGGCCGAGACGGCCGGCGCGAAGCCGAGGCCGGCGAGCGGCTCCTCGCGCGAGAACAATCCGGAATCGCCGACGGCCAGGCCGCGGGCGCGCGCGACGCTGTCGAGATCCGACGGGCTCTTGATCTGGCCGGCGATCTCGGTCGCGATGCGCGTCGCTTCGCTCTGCGCCTTCTCGTAGCGAATCTGATCTTCGATGTTCGCCCGCACTTCGTCGAGCGTCTTCGTCGTCGCCGCGCGCTTGTCGACGAGCTTGATGATGTGGAAGCCGAAGCTGCTCTTGACGAGGTCGCTGATCTGGCCCGGCTGCATCGCCCAGACCGCGTCGTCGAATTCCTTCACCATGGCGCCTCGGCCGAAGTAGTCGAGGTCGCCGCCCTGGACCTTGCTCGCCTCGTCCTCGGAGAACTGCTTGGCCAGGCCGGCGAAGTCGGCGCCGCCCTTCGCCTTGGCGAGGATCGCCTCCGCCTGCTTCCGGACCGCTTCTTCATCCTTGCCCTCGGTCTTGAGCAGGATGTGGCTGGCGCGAACCTGTTCGGGGGTCGAGTAGGTCTGCCTGTTCGCGGTGTAGCGCGCCTCGACCTCCTGCGGCGTCACCGACATCGAGGCTCGCAGCGCTTCGCCATCCACCGACAGGAAACGGACGCGGCGCTTCTCGGGCAGCCGGTACGTTTCCTTGTTGGCCTCGAAATGCGCGGTCAGCTCGGCGTCGGTCGGGGTGATGCCGGAGCGGAAGTTGTTGGCGGTGAAGATGGCGAGATCGAGCTTCACCTTCTCGTTGCGATCGCGGTAGGCCTGATCGGCCTCGGCGTCGTCGACGTTGATCCAGGCGGTGACCGCGCCCTGCAGCTTCTCGGCGAGCAGCGTCTGGCGCAGCTGCGCCTCGAAGTCGGCCGGCCGCAGCGGCGGCCGCTGCGACATGAGGAGCTGCCGGTAGGCGGCATCACCGATGAAGTGGCCGTCCTGCTGGAGCCCGGGCATGTTGATGATGCGCTGCCGCAGCTCGCCGTCCGAGACCGAAAGACCGATGCGATCCGCTTCGGCGACGACCGCCTGTTCGTCGACGAGCTGGGCGAGGATGCGCTGGCCGATGCCGAACTGCCGAATCATGTCGTCGTTCAGCTGTCCGCCGTACGCACGCTGCAGCTGCTGCAGCTGCGACTGGTAGACGCGTTGATAGGCGGCGACCGTGACCGGGTAGCCGTTGACGGTGACCAGCGTGTCCGTTGGCGCGGCGCCGACGCCGGCAGGACGGAGGAAGCTCGGCACGTAGAGCAGCACGAAGCCGGCGATCACGATCCCGAGGCTCCACTTGAGCCAGTTCCTGTGCCGCCGCATCCGATCGAGCATCGTCATGTGCAAGTACTCCTGCGTGGGCGGTCTCCGGAGGGCCCGCGCGAAACGACAATTATGCCACGAGGTCCGCGCAAGACCTCTCTCAGGCAGAGATCGAACCCCCGGCGCGGCTGACTCGACTCGCGGATGCACGCGGCGCTTTCAGTTTCGTTAGCGTGCCGCCTCTGGATCACGCAAAACACCCCGTCAAACCGGCCTTTTTCAGCCAACGGCCATGGTATAGTTTGCGCGTTTCTCGTGCGCGGAACGATCGCTTCCGCGCGACATACATGCTGGGACGACGACCGCGACCGATCTCTGCTCCCGAGACGACTGCGATGTCCGAAGTGTTGACGCTGGCGGTATTCCACCGCGGGTCCGACGTCGAACAACACATCGCACCTCTACGCCCGACCACCGGCTTGCGCCTCGAGCTGGTACGGAAGGGGACTGCCTGGTCGCTGCCGTCGAGCGACGTCGGCGCCGTACTCTGGGAGCTCACCCCTGAAGACGGCACGCAGCGTCTCGTGTCGGCGCTCATCGGCGGCCTGCCGGCGGCATCGTACAGCGCCGTCGACACGCCCGGCCTCGCCGAGCTCTCGCGCGCGCTCGGATTCCGCGCGCACCTCACCGCGCCGCTGAAGCTCGACGCCGTCGAACGCGCGCTCGGCATCGGCCGATCGCTCGATCTCGCCGATCGCATCGACGCCGCAGCGCCGAACGTCCTGCAGATGGCATCACGCCCCGAAGTGATCGGGTCGGTCGTGCGCGCCGTCAACGCGTCGGTCGATCCCGGCGACGTCGCCGCCGCGGTCGTGGCCCGGCTGAAGGAGTGGCTGCCGATCGACGCGTGGCATCTGCTCGCCCTCGAGACCGACGGTCAGCTGCACTGGCCGGGCGATCCCGACCTCGACATGGCGTCAAAGACGACCATACAGTCGTTTGCCCAGGGCATCG
>DASTCC010000577.1:0-6321 GCA_035711465.1 Vicinamibacterales bacterium | reverse complement strand
TCACGACTTGGACAGATTTCAAGAGGCGGGGTCTGACCCTACTCTGACCCTACTCCGACCCTACTCCGACCCTACTCCGACCCTACTCCGACCCTACTCCGACCCTGCTCCGACCCTGCTCCGACCCCACTCCCCCTCACCGCCTCAACGAATCCAACGCCCGAAGTGCCTGTCTGGCGGCGGTGAGTGAGGGGTCGAGGCGGAGGGCGGAGTCGAACTGGGTGCGGGCGCCGTTGATGTCGCCGAGCGCCACCAGGGCCAGGCCCATGTTCAGGTGAGCCGTCGGTAGATCCGGTTTCAGTCTGATCGCCTCGCCGAACAGCTCGACGGCCTGCTCGTACTCGCCGACCTGCATCAGCGCGCCGCCCAGCCCGTTGTGCGCCTCGGCGACGTTCGGGTCGATCGCGATCGCGGCCTGGAATGCAGTCGCCGCCTCAGCGATCCGGTCCTGACGTAGCATCACGGCGCCGAGTCCCAGGCGCGCTTCGATCGCGCCGCGATCGAGCCGCGTCGCTTCGCGCAGTTGCGCCTCGGCGCCCGCCAGATCGCCGGTCTCCGCCAGCGAGTTCCCGAGATTGATCCGCGCCTCGACGAGCGCGCCGTCGAGCTCGACCGCGCGTCTGAATTCGGTGACGGCGCCGGTCGTGTCGTGCCGCCGGACCGCGGTGATCCCGATGGCGTTGCGAAGCTCGGCCTGGACGGCGGTCGCCTGCGGCGGCGCGACCCGCAGCGCCGACTCGTAGAGCTCGCGCGCGCGTTCGAGGTCGCCGTGGTCGCGCACCGTCGCGCCGAGACGCTCGAGGACGCGGTAGTTCGGCCGCGTCACCTTCGCGGCGTGTTCCCAGAGCGACAGGCTGCTCGCCCAGGTCTCGACCTGAACGCGCGCGACCAGCGCGAGCACCGCGATCGACAGCGCCGCGCCGGCCGCTGCGATCCGCACCCACGCGGGCCGCCGGCGCACGATCGCATCCGTACCCCAGACGATGACGATCAGCAAACCGAGAATCGGCGCATACATGAATCGATCGGCGACCGACTGCTCGCCGGCCTGCAGCAATCCGCTCACGGGCAGGACGCCGACGAAGAACCAGGCCCAGCCGACGAGGACGAACGGCAGCGACCGGCGCACGGCGATCGCCACCGCCGTCGTCGCGACGAGCACACACGCGGCGCCGGCCAGCACCGGAGGCGAATACTGCTCCACCGGATAGAACGCCGCGAGGCCAGCCGGCCATACCGTCATGCCGAGGTAAGCGACGTAGCCGACGACGACGGTCGCCAGCCGCGACGACCAGGGCAGCATCGTCAGGTCCGACATCGCGCCGACCGTCGCCTGCACGACGATGGTCACGACGCTCGTGGCGGCGCTCAGGATCAACAGCGGGATCTTCTCGATCGACCGCGCGATCCACGCGCGCCGGGGCGCGCTCCATTCGAGGCGCCTGAGCGGCCACACGTCGAGCAGGAGCAACTGCACCGGCAGCGTCACGACCATCGGTTTGGACATCAACGCCAGCGCGAACATCGCCACGACCAGCAGGTAACGCGGCCACTTCGTGTCCCGCGCATACGCGACGTATGCCCACATCGTCAGCAGCAGGAAGAACGTGCTCAGCAGGTCTTTGCGTTCGGTGATCCATGCGACCGACTCGACGTGCAGCGGGTGCACGGCGAACAGCGCCGCCAGGATTGCGGCGAGCGTCCCCGCGCGAGTCGCCGACCGAAATACGACGAAGACCAGAATCGTGTTGAAGATGTGAAGGACCAGGTTGACGGCGTGATGCGCCCCCGCGTCGACGCCGAACAGGCTGACGTCGAGCATGTGCGACACCCAGGTCAACGGATGCCAGTAGGGCGGATGGCCGGTCGTGATCGCCCACCACACGTTGGCCCACGAAAGGCCGGCCTTCACGACCGCGTTCTCCGTGACGTACGTCGGATCGTCCCGGTTCACGAAGCCGAAGTCGACGACGCGCATGTAGACGAACAGGCAGAGCGCGACCAGGACGCCAGCGATCAGCGGATCGTGAAGACGGCGATGGGCCTTTGCTGGCGTCTCAACCGCAGCGGGAGCGGGCCGTCGGCGGCGTCGGGACCTTGTCGGCATGAGCCTCGTTCCCCGGCCGGCGCTGGCATCGATCGGCGTGGTGTCGCGATTGTGCGTTTTCGCAACACCCTGGGAAGCATGCCGGCACCTGTGCGGCCGGCTGCATCAGTTGGACTCCGCGCCAGCCGCGCGAGTTGGGTTCGAGTCCGGTCGGTGGTCGTACCTGAACGGGTCTGGTAAAGTGGCCGCGCTTCGGTTTTTCCTGGAGGCCCCGTGAATCGCAGAACCCTTCGCTCCGGCGCGCTCGGCGTCGTGCTGGCGGTGGCACTGTTCGCCCCGACGAACGCGCTCGTCTCCGAACCCGTCCGCGCTCAGGCGCAGACGGCCGGCGTCGTCGCCATCCGCAACGCGACCATTCTCACCGTGACTCGCGGGACCATCCGCAACGGCACGATCGTGCTGCGCGACGGCAAGATCGCGGCCGTCGGCCAGAACGTGCAGATTCCCGCCGGCGCGGAGATCGTCGACGGCACCAACAAGTTCGTGTCGCCCGGCATCATCGACGCGCACTCGCACATCGCCAACGACGCGATCAACGAGGGCGGCACGTCGGTGAGCGCGATGGTCGACATGGGCGAGGTGCTCGATCCGACGGACATCGCCATCCAGCGCGACGTCGCCGGTGGCCTGACGATCGCCAACGTCATGCACGGCAGCGCGAATTCGATCGGCGGTCAGACCGTCGTCATCAAACTGCGCTGGGGCGTCGCCAAGGGCAGCGACCTAGTGATGCAGGGCGCGCTGCCGGGGATCAAGTTCGCGCTCGGCGAGAACCCGAAGCGTCAGGGCCTGGCATCGAACACCGGACCGCGCCGCTACCCGGGCACGCGTCAGGGCGTCGAGTTCACGATTCGCGATGCGTTCACGCGCGCCAAGGCCTATCAGAAGGAATGGCAGGCGCACGAGAAGGCGAAGGCGTCCGGACAGGACATCCAGCCGCCGCGGCGAGACCTGCAGCTCGATTCGCTGGTCGAGATTCTCGAAGGCAAGCGTCTCGTCCACGTGCACTGTTATCGCGCCGACGAGATCCTGATGATGATCCGTCTCGCCGACGAGATGGGCTTCAAGGTTGCGACCTTCCAGCACGTGCTCGAGGGCTACAAGGTCGCGAAGGAGATCGCAGCGCACGGCGCCGGCGCGTCGACGTTCTCCGATTGGTGGGGCTACAAGATCGAAGCCGAAGACGCGATTCCGGGCAACGCCGGTCTGATGACGCACAAGGGCGTCAACGTCTCGATCAACTCCGACAGCGCCGAACATGCGCGCCGCCTCAACACCGAAGCGGCGAAGTCGGTGCGGTGGGGCGACATCACCGACGACCAGGCGATGGCGCTGGTGACGATGAATCCGGCGACGCAGCTGCGGATCGCCGATCGCGTCGGCTCGCTCGAAGTCGGCAAGGACGCGGACGTCGTCATCTGGAACGCGCATCCGCTCAGCACCTACGCCATCGTCGAGCGCACCTACATCGACGGCATCGTCCGCTACGACCGCGTCGCGGAGCTGGCGCGCATTGAACAGGTGGAGAAGGAAAAGGCGTCGATGGCGGGCAATCGCGGCGCCGGCAACGGCAACGGCGGCCAGCGCGGCGGCGGCGCGGCCGACACGCCGGGCAACCTGTTCAACGTTCCGAGCCAGGGCGCCGACATCCAGCTCAACGCGAACGGCCCGGTGTGGGCGATCACCAACGCGCGCATCGTCCCGGTGGTCGGCGCCGTGATCGAGAGGGGCACGGTCGTCATCCGCGGCAACAAGATCCAGGCGATCGGCGCCAACGCGTCGGTGCCCTCCGGCGCGCGTACCGTCGACGCGGCCGGCGCGAGCGTCTACCCGGGCTTCATCGATGCCGCCACTGACATGGGCCTGAACGAGCCCGGTGTCCGCGGCATGGACGACGTCAGCGAGATGCTCGACTTCAACCAGATGCTGCGCACGCGGGTCGCCTATCAGTCGGACAGCGACGCGATTCCGGTGGCGCGCGTCGAAGGCGTCACCAGCGCGGCAATCTTCATGGGCGGCGGCGTGATCACCGGCGAAGTCCCGCTGATGAATCTCGACGGCTGGACGTGGGAAGAGAACGCGCTGCGGCCGACGACGGGCCTGGCGATGACGTTCCCGTCGGCCGGCGGCGGCGGTGGTCGCGGCGGCGGCGGTGGCGGCGGCCGGGGCGGCGGGGGCGGCGGCAACCAGCAGGCCCAGCTCGCCGAGCTCGATCGCCTGATCAAAGCCGCCAAATCGTACGGCGCGAACCCTAACCGGCAGATGGACTGGTCTCTGGAGCCGCTGCTCCCGATCGTCAACAAGCAGCAGCCGTTCTTTGTCAGCGCCGGATCCGAAACCGCGATTCGCGACGCGATTGCCTGGGCCGAGCGCAACGGCATCAACATCGTCATCCGCACCGGCGGCGCGTCGGCGGTGTCGTCGGCAGCACTGCTGAAGGCGAAGAATGTTCCGGTCATCCTGCAGGACATCCTGACGATGCCGCAGGGCGAAGACACGTTTCACGCGGCGAGCTACCAGGCACCCGGCCTGCTCGCGAAGGCGGGCGTAACGTTCGCGTTCTCGAGCGGCGGCTACGACGGCGTCCGGCTGATTCCGTTTCAGGCCGCGATGTCGGTCGCCTGGGGCCTCGATCGCGACGAAGCGATCAAGGCGCTGACGATCAACGCCGCGAAGATCTTCGGCGCTGACAAGATGGTCGGCAGTCTCGAAGCCGGCAAGCTCGCCAATCTCATCGTCGTCGGCGGCGATCCGCTCGAGATCCGGTCGCAGATCCGCCAGGTGGTGATCGCGGGTCGCAGCGTGCCGCTCGAGTCGAAGCACACCGAGCTCTTCCGCCGTTACATGGGACGCTAGCCATGACGAATCGCAGACATCTTCTTCTCGTCCAGGCCGCCGCCGCGATCGCGGCCGCGCTGGCCTTCGCTCCCATTCGCGCGGCATCGTTCGACGGTCCGCTCTACGCGATCCGCGGCGCGCGCATCTTCACCGCCGCCGGCGCGCCGATCGACAACGGCGTCGTCGTCATGCGCAACGGCGTGATCGAAGGCGTCGGCGCCGCCGTCACCGTGCCGCCGGACGCCGTCGTCATCGACGCGTCGGGGATGAGCGTCTATCCGGGCCTGATCGACATGGGCAACGACGCGACGCTCGAACCGCCGTCAGGCGCGGGCGCTCAAGGCGCGCAGGCGGGTCGGGGCGGTGGCGGCGGCCGCGGCGGCGGCGCGCCTGCCGCACAGATGCCGTACGAAGAGGTCGAGCGCGCCAAGCGCGCGCAGCTGCTGCGGCCCGATTTCGTGTCGGCCGACAACCTGCGCACGGAGAGCCCAGAGCAGACGCAGCTCGCGAGCGCCGGCGTCACGACGGTGCTGGCGCGGACGGAGTCTGGCATCTTCAAAGGACAGAGCGCGCTCGTCAACGTGCTCGTCCCGCCCGATCGCCCGCAGGTCAGCGAGATCGCCGACTACCGTAAGGGACTGGCGGTGCTGAAGTCGCCGGTGGCATCGCACATCGACATCGGCGGACGCGCCGGCGGTCCGGGCTATCCGAATTCCCTGCTCGGATCGATCGCGTTCACGAGACAGGCCCTGCTCGACGCGGCGTGGCAGCGCGACGCCGAAGCTCGCTATCAGAAGCAGAGCGCGACCGGCCAGCGGCCTGTCGTCGAGCCGGCGCTCGAGGCGCTTCGTCCGCTGCTGGCGCGCCAGCTGCCGGCCGCGTTCGACGCCAACCTGGCGCGCGAGATCGATCGCGTGCTCGCGATCGCGTCTGAATTCAACCTCGATCCGATCGTCGTCGGCGCCTCGGGCGCGGCGGATCGCACGGCCGAGCTCGCCGCCGCGAAAGCGCGCGTGATTCTGAGTCTGAATTTCCCAGGCGGCCAGGGTGGCGGCGGCGGTCGCGGCGGCGGCCGCGGAGGTGGTGGCGGCGCTCAGCCGTCGCTGCAGGAACTGAAGGAACGTCAGAACGCGCCGAAAGTGCCGGCCGCGCTCGCGCAGGCAAGCATTCCCTTCGCGTTCACGTCAGGCGGCGCAACGCCGGCCGATTTCGTCCGCAACGCCGGCCGCGTGGTGTCGGAAGGCGGTCTGCCCGCCGACGCCGCGTTGCGTGCCCTCACGATCGACGCCGCGAAGATCGCCGGCGCTGCCGATCGCGTCGGCTCGATCGAAAAGGGCAAGGCCGCGAACGTCATCGTCACCGAGGGCGATCTCTTC
>DASTCC010000576.1:0-2365 GCA_035711465.1 Vicinamibacterales bacterium | reverse complement strand
GAAGTCCCGCTGGAATCGCCGGCGGTAGATCGAGATCGCCGCCGGCGCGCTGAATCGCGCTCGGCGGCCGGCCGAGCAGCAGCGCGATCGCGTTCTCGACGATCGCGATCTGCCGCTCGAGATCGGGAATCGACGTCGCCGTCTGCGACCGGTTCGCGATCGCGTTGTCGAGCTCGAGCCGGTTCGAGACGCCGCCCTCGAGCCGGTTGCGGAAGTAGGTCACCGTCTCGTCGTTGAGCTTGAGCGTCGCACGCGCGATTGCCAGCTGGGTATCGAGCTCGCGCAGCAGGAAGTACGACGACGCGACGTCGCCGACGAGCGTGACCATGACGCCGCGGCGGCCCTGCTCGGTCGCGAGGACGATCGCGTAGGCCGCTTCGGTCTCGCGCCGGATGCGGCCGAACAGATCGAGCTCCCAGGAGAGCTGGAATCCGTAGGTCGCGCTGTCGTGCGCCTTGCCGCCCTCGGGATTGATCGCCGACGTCTCCGATCCCGACGCGCGGCGGATGTCCCAGGTCGCGACGCCGTCGACTTGCGGATAGAGGAACGACTTGGCGATGCCGGCCCGCGCCCGCGCTTCCTCGACGCGCGCCGCGGCGATCTTCAAATCGAGGTTATTGGCGATCGCCTCGCGGATCAGCGTCTGCAGCGTGGTGTCCTCGAAGACCTGCCACCACTTCAGATCCGCGATCGTCTCGGCCTGCGGCGCGCCTTCGGTGAACCGGTACGCCTCGGGCGTCGGCATCTGCGGCCGCTCGTAATCGGGACCGAGCGTGCAGCCGGCCACCGTGACGCACAACCGCGCCGATCCGACGCGGCGGAGCGCAGCGCGCCGCACGTCAGTGTCCCCCGCCCGCCGGCGCGTGGGCCGCGGGCGGCGGCGCCGGCTGCGGCACCGGCGCCTTGCCGCCGATGATCTTCATCACCACGACATAGAGCATCGGCACCAGCAGGACGCCGAGGATCGTCGCGATCAACATGCCGAAGAACACCGTCGCCCCCATCACCTTGCGCGATTCGGCGCCGGCGCCGGTCGCGGTGAGCAGCGGCACGACGCCGAGGATGAACGCGAAGGCGGTCATCAGGATCGGCCGCAGCCGCAGCTTCGCGGCCAGGAGCGCCGCTTCGACCAGCGGCTTGCCGCGCTCGTACTCGACCTTCGCAAACTCGACGATCAGGATCGCGTTCTTCGCGGCCAGGCCGATCAGCATGATCAGACCGATCTGCGCGAAGACGTTGTTGACGTAGCTCGGCGACCACCGGCCGAGGAGCCACAGGCCGAAGTAGGCGCCGAACGCCGCGAACGGGGTGCCGAGGAGGACGCTGAACGGCAGGCCCCAGCTCTCGTACTGCGCCGCGAGCAGCAGGAACACCAGCAGCACGGCCAGCGAGAACGCGAGGGCGACGCCGGGCGCGCGCTTTTCCTGGTACGACATGTCCGCCCAGTCGTAGCTCATGTCGGCCGGCAGCACCGCGCGCGCGGTTTCCTCGAGCGCGGCGAGCGCCTGCGCCGACGAGTACCCGGCCGCCGGCACCCCGGTGAGCTCGGCGGCACGAAACAGATTGAACCGGTTGGTGAACTCGGGCCCCGACGTCGGCTGCGTGCGCACCAGCGTGTCGAGCGGCACCATGCTGCCGTTGCTGCCGCGGACGTAGAACAACCCGAGCTGCTTGGGATCCCTGCGGAATTCCGGCTCGGCCTGCACGTAGACCTTGTAGACGCGGCCGAAGCGGTTGAAGTCGTTCACGTACGAGCTGCCGAGCAGCGCGCCGAGCGTCGTGTTGACGTCGGTGACCTGCACGCCGGACTTCATCACCCGGCTGCGATCGATGTCCGCGTAGATCTGCGGCACGCTGGCGCGATAGAGCGTGCCGATGCGTCCGATCTCCGGCCGCTTGCGCGCCTCGGCGATGAACTTCGCCGCCTGCTCGGCCAGGTACTCCGGCGATCCGCCGCTGCGATCCTGCAGCTCCATCGTGAAGCCGGCGCCGGTGCCGAGACCCGGAATCGCCGGCGGCCCGAACGCGACCACACCCGCCTCGGGAATCTGCTGCGCGAAGGCGCGATTGAGCCCGGCGACGACGCCGTTGGCGTGCGTTTCCTCCGTGGTGCGGTCGTGCCACGGCTTGAGCTGCACGAAGAAGAAACCGATGTTCGAGGAGTAGGCGCCGGTCAGCAGGCTGAAGCCGGAAATCGCGTTGAAGCCCTCGACCGCTTCGTTCTTCGCGAGAATCGCCTCGGCCTTCTTCATCACCGCGTCGGTGCGCTCGAGCGAGGCGCCGTCGGGCAGGAGCGCATTGACCAGCAGGTAGCCCTGATCCTCTTCGGGCACGAAGCCGCCGGGAATCCGGCCGACCAGCGCGT
>DASTCC010000575.1:0-5870 GCA_035711465.1 Vicinamibacterales bacterium | reverse complement strand
GCCGGTCGCCGTCTTCTTGGTGTCGACCACCGGCGTGGCGGCCGTGACCGTCATTTCTTCGGACAACCGGCCCACTTCGAGCTGCTGGTTGATCTCGGCGTTGAAGCCGGTCTCGATCACGACGTTCTGCCGCGTCGCCTTCTTGAAGCTGGCGAGCTCGAACGACACGGTGTATCTGCCGATCGGGACCAGCGGGAACTGATACGCCCCCGAGGCCTGCGTCACGGTCGTCAACGGCGCCTGCAGGGTCGCGCCGGTGACGGTCACGGTCACGCCGGGCAGCACGCCGCCCGACGAGTCGGTCACCTTGCCAAAGATCGAGCCGTTCGCCTGAGCGAACGCAGGCCCGGCCGAACAGGCGAGGATGCCTGCTGTCAGCAGCACCCCGCGCAACATTCGCCTCATCGTTAGTCCTCCTTCGGAACCACCACCCGGTCTTCTCACTCGACGGCTCGTGCCGCCCGGCGCCGGCTTCGTTCGACCGTCACCGGACGCACCGTCCGATACACAGCAGGGGTATCGCGTTTTTAGTCCCCTACCGGTTTCCGGGCAATCCCCTGGAGGCTGGAGTTCTGTCCTGAGAATACTGGAGCTCAGTATCTGGAAATGGCACCAGGACCGGATCGTCAACGACACGAGGGGATTACCCTGGAAGCGTCAACCCGGCGCCGCTCCGCCTTGCGGTAGGCTCGTCTCGTGAAAAGCCTGGAGGCCCGGCCGTGAGCGCTGGCCGCGACAAGAAACGCGGAAGGCGATCCCCTCAGGGCTCTGCGGCTGTCCGGCCGGCCGACACCGAGTCGCCGGTCGCCCCGCCGCTGCCAGATGGCACACGCCTCTGGACGCCGGCCTGGCTGGCCTTCCTGGCGGCCGTCTTCGTCGTCAAGCTGGTCGTGGTCGCCCAGCTCAAGGACCATCCGCTGACGCAGGCCGACGTCGGGCTCGATACGTCGGCCTACGTCGCGCTCGCGCGCCGGGTCCTCGGCGGGGACCTGAGCCTCGGGCCCGGCCTCTATTTCCTCTCGCCGCTCTACATCTATTTCCTTGCCGCCGGTCTCGCGATCGGCAGCACGCTCACCTTCGTGCGCGTCGTGCAGATCGCGCTTGGCACGGCGGCGGTGGCGTTCGTGTTCTTGATCGGCCGCGAGTGGTTCGGGCGGCGCGCCGCGTGGATCGCCGCCGCGCTCGCGGCGGCGACCGGGCTCTTCACTTTCTATGAAGCGCTGATCTTCCAGGCGGCGCTCGATCCGGTGCTCACCGCCGCGGCGCTCTATGGGCTCACGCGTGCGGTCCGGTCCGGCGATCGGCGGTGGCTCGTGCTGACCGGCCTGCTCTTCGCGCTGGCAGCCCTCAACCGCCCCAACATGCTGCTCGCCGCGGGGGGTGTGGTCGCGCTGCTCGCCTGGCAGCGCCGCTGGACGTCCGCGGTGGCAATTGCCGCCGGCCTCGCGATCGGCCTCGCCCCCTCCCTCATCCGCAACGTCGTCGTCTCCCACGAGTGGACGATGTCGTCCTCGCACGGCGGGCTGAACTTCTACATCGGCAACCATGACAACGCGACCGGCTTCTATCGATTGATCCCGGGTATCCGGCCCGACATCTCGGGTCAGTCCGACGACGTCCGCCGTGTCGCGTCGCAGGCGCTGGGACGGCCGGTAAGCGAATCGGCAGCCTCGCAGTACTTCTACGACCAGGCGTGGAACTGGATCGCGCGTGAACCGGGCGCGGCGCTCGCGCTGACGATGCGGAAGATCGGCTACGTCTTCGCCGCGCAGCACATCGCCCTGCCCTACAGTTATCCGTTCTACGTTCACGACGCCTCGACGATCCTGAAGTTCCTGCCGGTCGGGCCGTGGCTGCTGATCCCGCTCGGGCTCGTCGGGCTCGTCGCCGCCGCGCCGCGCGCTGAACGACGCGCGTATCTGATCTGGGTGTCGTTCGTGCCGGTCTACGCGATCGCCGTCGCGATCTTCTTCATCTCGGAACGCTATCGGCTGCCGCTGCTCGTGCCGCTCGTCGTCGGCGCCGGCGCCGCGATCGACATGGCGATGCGCGCCGTCGCCGCGCGTCAGACGCGGGCGCTGGCGGCGCCGCTCGCGGCGATCGCAATCGTCGGTGCGTTCGCGAACTGGCCGCGCGCGCTCGGCGACGGCCGCTGGGAAGAAGGTCTGCGGATGGCGCAGCGTCTCGTGATCCTCGGCCGCGACGCGGAGGCGAGCGAGTGGGCCGAAAAGCTCGAACGCACGGCGGCGCAGCCGGGCAGCGGCGAGCTCGGCGTCGGCATGCAGTACCTCGTGCAGGGCAGGCCGGAGCCGGCGCTGCCGCATCTCGAGCGCGCGCTCGCGCGCAAGCCCGGCGTGCCGCAGGCCGAGTACGCGTTGGGACAGGCGCTGCTCGGCGTCGGACGCGCGGCGGAAGCGATACCGCATCTGCGGCGCGGCTTCGACGCCGGCGTGGAAGTGCCGCTCGGCGGCTACGATCTCGCCGTCGCGCTCGAGCGGACGGGCGATCTGGCCGGTGCGGCCGAAGCGATCCGCCGCATTCCCGTGCCGGACGGCCCCGATCCGGAGGCGCCGCTGCGTCTGGGACGACTGGCGTCGCAGGTGCGCGCGCCGGAGCTGGCCGAGCCGTACTTCCGTCGCGCCGTCGCGATCGCGCCGACGCAGGCCTCGGCGCGCCAGCAGCTCGGTCTCAACCTGACCGTGCTCGGCCGCTTCGAAGAAGCGGCGCGGGAGCTCGCCGAAGCGGCGCGTCTCGAGCCACGTGATGCCGACACGCTCGCGCACCTCGCGTACTGTGAACTGCAGCTCGGCCGGATCGACGACGCCCGCCGCCACCTCGACGCGGCGCTGTCCGTCAATCCGACACATCCGCTGGCCGCTCAGATCGCGGCGCGGATCGGAAAATAACGGACGCCCATGCCATCGGTCGTGATGTTCACGCTGTTCTTCTGTCTCTCCTTCGCACCTGCCGCGGCGTTCGTGCCGCAGGCGCCGGTGCAGATTCGCATCGAAGTCCGCAGTGGGGAGCGGCCCGTCGAAGGCGCCGCCGTCACCGCGGGCGCGCAGTCGGCGACGACCGATGCGTCCGGCGCGGCCGTGCTTCGCCTCGCGCCGGGCACACACCGCCTGGCGGTCGCGAGCCCGAAGCACGTGACTCGCGAGATCGAAACGGTCGTCACCGCCGCGGCCGATCAGATCGTCCGAGTCGAGCTCGAGCTCCTGCCGAGCGTCGAAGAAAGCGTCACCGTCGTCGCCACGACGCGGACGGGACGGCGCGTCGAGGATCAACCGACCCGCGTCGAGATTCTCGAGCGGGAGGAAGTCGAAGAGAAGATGCTGATGACGCCGGGCGACATCGTGATGATGCTGAACGAGATGGGCGGCCTCCGCGTTCAGGCGACGTCGCCCTCGCTCGGCGCCGCGAGCGTGCGCATCCACGGCATGCGCGGCCGCTACACGCGCTTTCTCTCCGACGGCCTGCCGCTCTTCGGCGAACAGCCGGGCGGACTGGGCCTGTTGCAGATTCCGCCGATGGATCTCGGCCGCGTCGAGGTCGTCAAGGGCGTGTCGTCGGCCCTCTATGGCGCGGGCGCGATGGCCGGCGTCGTGAACCTGCTGTCGCGGCGGCCCGGACCGGAGCCCGCCACCGAGCTCCTCTTCAACTTCACGACGCGCGCCGGCGCGGACACCGTGCTTTGGACCGAGCTGCCGCTGGCCGACCATTGGGGCCTGACGCTCTTGAGCGGCGGCCACTTCCAGCACAGCGCCGACGTCGACGACGATGGCTGGAGCGATCTCGCCTCGTACGAGCGCGGCGTGTTCCGCCCGCGCCTGGTCTGGGACAACGGCGCCGGCGCGTCTATGCTGGCGACGTTCGGGGCGACGTTCGAGGAACGCGAGGGCGGGACCGAAGACGAAGCGGTGCTGCCGGCGACCGGCGCGGCCTACATCGAGTCGCTGCGCACGCGCCGCGTTGATGCGGGTGTGGTCGCACAGCGCATCGTCGGCTCGAAGTACGTGCTCGCCGGACGCGCGACCTACATGCGTCAGCGCCACCGGCATCAGTTCGGCGAGGATCTCGAGCGCGACCGTCACGAGACGGCGTTCGGCGAGATCACGCTTCGTGGATCGGCGCCGCGGCAGACGTGGGTCGTCGGCGTCGCCGCCGAGCACGATCGCTACACGCCCGAAGACCTGCCCCAATTCGGCTTCTCGTTCACGACCCCAGGCGTGTTCGCGCAGGACGACATCGATCTGGCGCCGTGGCTCCCCGTCTCCGGTAGCGCGCGGCTGGATCACCACCGCCGCGACGGCTGGTTCCTGAGCCCGCAGTTCTCTGCGCTGGCCCGCAAGGGCGCGTGGTCGGGCCGGGTCTCGATCGGCACCGGCTTCGTGTCGCCGACGCCGCTCACCGAGGAGACCGAAGCCGCGGGACTGACCCGACTCACCATCGACGAACCGCTCGAGGCCGAACGCGGCCGCAGCGTCACCGCCGACCTGACCGTGGATCTGGGGACGATCTCGATCACGACGACCGTGTTTTACTCGCACATCGACGATGCGGCGGTCGTCGATCGCGACACCTACACGCTCAGAAACCTCGACGGATACGTCAGCAACGCGGGACTGGATCTGTTGACGACCTATCGCCGCGGGCCGGTGGCGCTGACCGGCACCTATACCTTCGTGCGCGCGCGCCAGCACGAGCCGGGCCGGACCAGCGACGTTGCGCTGACGCCGAGACACAGCGCCGGCTTCGTCGCGATGATCGAGGCGGAGGACGTCGGCCGGCTCGGACTCGAGGTCTACGTCACCGGCGAGCAGGCGCTCGAGGCGAATCCCTATCGCACCACGAGCGAGCCCTACGTCATCGTCGGCCTGCTCGGCGAGCGCCGGTTCGGCCGCGTCAGCCTGTTCATCAACGGCGAGAATCTCACCGGCGTCCGGCAGAGCACGTGGGATCCGCTGCTGCGGCCGAACCGCGACGTCGACGGCCGCTGGACCGTGGATGCGTGGGCCCCGCTCGAGGGCCGGGTGATCAACGGCGGGATGCGGCTTCGGTTTTGACCGGCGCGCTGGCGGGCTCGGCGACGCGCTGCAGCTGGCTCGACCAGCGCAACGCGTCCGAGTGCACCTGCGGCAGCAGCGACGGCTCGAGCCGCGCGCGGCTCGCCTTCTCGAGGTAGCCCTGCCAGTCGCCCCGCTCGTAGGCAATCGTCGCCTCGAGCGCGAGGCGCTGGGCGTTGTCTTCGCCGAGCAGCGCGCCCTTGGCGACGTCGCTGATCGGCAGGTGCTCGAGGATCTGATCCATCGGCCGCGCCAGGATCGAGTCGAGGAGCGAGCACATGCCGACGATGAATCCATCGCCGGCGGCCTCGGCGTCGCCGGACTTGGCGGCGATGAGCTCGCAGCAGCGCGCCCGCGTCGCTGACATCGCGACCAGCTCGGGATGTCCCTGGCGGCCGAGATCGGCGAGCACCCACAGCGAAGCCCACCGGCGCACCGCGTCGGAGCCGAGCAGCACCAGGCCCTCCCGGATCGAATGCACCGTGCGCCGCATCGCGAAGCCGGCGGAGTTCACCGTGCGCAGGATCATGTAGCAGAGACGTGGATCGGGCTTCACCAGCGTCTCGAGCTGCTCGGCGGAGAGATTCGGATCCTGCAGTGCGTGCAGCAGCCGGAGATAGCCGAGGTGATGCCCTGGGAGCGGCTCGCCGGGACGCGTCACCGGCTTGCCGAAGTAGAAGCCCTGAAAGTAGCCGTAGCCTTCGGACCGCGCGCGGTCGTACAGATCGACGGTTTCGATCTTCTCGGCGATGAGCTGCGGGCGGCCGTTCACGCGCCGCGCGTGGACCAGCGCCCGCGCCGCCG
>DASTCC010000574.1:0-4654 GCA_035711465.1 Vicinamibacterales bacterium | reverse complement strand
GTCGCCGAGGACTGGAAGGCTCGTAGATCGAGGCCCGATACCGGCCAGGCCAGCCGAGCGATGCGGTGCACACGCAGCCAACCCGCGAGCAGACGCAGCAACAGCACCGCGGTGATCGCGATGATCGCGGCGATCGCCGACACCGCAACCGTTCCCGCGGCCGATGACGCACCGGCGGCGGTGAAGGTCGCCGCCGGCGGCAGCACGTCTGTCGCGATGACGATCGACATCGGCGTCAACGCTGTCGTCGTGATGCCGGCGCATGCGGCGAGGATGAACCCGCGCCAGATCGCGTGCCACAGAACCGCGTCGCGTCGCCGCCAGATGCGCGAAACGACGTCGACGCCGATGGCCAGCGCCGTGAGCGCGACCGCCCAGAACGCGAGCAGCAGCGCCAGACGCATCATCGGGAGGACGCCTTCGATTCGCGCGCGGCCGCGTCGTTCACGCGCGCCTGGAGCTCCGAGAGCTGGCGGGCGTCGAGCATCTTGCCGTCGAGCAGGCCGACCAGCAATCGTTCGACCGAGCCGCCGTAGAAACGATCGAGGACACGTCGCACGGCCCCGCGCGCGGCGGTAGCGGCATCCACGGTCGGCCGGTAGATGAACGCGCGCCCTTCTCGCCGATGCTCGAGGTAGCCCTTCTGCTCGACCCGCCGCAATACCGTGCGCACCGTGGCGTTCTTGAATCTGGATCCGAGCGCTGCGGACACGTCTTCGGCCGCCGCTGCACCGCGCTCCCACACGATCCGCATCACGTCGTGCTCGAGCGGGCTGAGAGGCGAGCGTCGTGGCGTCGGGCGAGGCATAGGCTGTGACAGGGTGTCACGTTAGGGTAGCACGCGGGCGACGGGCGGCGGCCTGCAGCCCAGCCCGGCGCCTGCCGCCCGCCGCCTGCCGCCTGCCGCCTGCCGCCAACCTCTGCGCTCTTTCCTCCGTCTGACTAACTGTTACTTATTGTAACATCACATGGAGGATCGGATGCGAAAAGGTCTTGCGACAGTGATGGCCGTGGCGTTGGTGTGCTCGGCCGCGCAGATACGTGCGGTGTCGACCGCGCAGCAGGCACCGCCGAGCGACACGCCGTCGATTGCCGGCAGCTGGATCGGCAAGGTCACGGCCGATGTCGGCCAGATGGAGATTTCAGTAACGTTGACGGTGAAGGACGGTGTCGCGTCGGGATCGATCGAGACGTTTCACGGCGAGATGACCATCGCGAAGGGCGCGTTCAAAGATGGAAAGTGGACGCTGCCCTTCTCGACGCCCGATGGCGGGACCGGCAAGATGATCGCGGTCCTCAAGGGCGACACGCTCTCGGGCGATTGGGACTTCTCGCCGAACGCGGTCGGCACGTTCGCGCTGAACCGCCGGAAGTGACGCGGGTCAGTGCTTGCCGGTGATGCCGGCGAGCACGGCGTCGAAGGCGTCGACGATCGCGCCGGCCTGCTCGCGGGTGAGCACGAGCGGTGGCGCGAAGCGGATCGCGTTGCGGCCGGCGCCGAGAATCAGCACGCCGCGCTTGAACATCTCCTGGACGACGCGGTCGCGCTCGGTGGTGGCGCGTTCCTTGGTTTGCCGATCGCGGACGAGCTCGACGCCGATCATCAGGCCCTTGCCGCGCACGTCGCCGATGATCGGGTGCTTGTCCATCAGGGCGCGGAGCCGATCGATCAGGTGCTCGCCCACGACCTCGGCATTGCGGACGAGGCCGTCGCGCAACACCTTGATCGTCGCCAGCGCCGCGGCGCAGCTCACCGGGTTGCCGCCGAAGGTCGACGCATGCGCGCCGGGCGGCCAGGTCATCACATCCGCGCGCGCGCTGGTGACGCCGAGCGGCAGCCCCGACGCGATGCCCTTGGCCATCGTCACGATGTCGGCGTCGAGGCCGAAGTGCTCGCACGCAAACATCCGGCCGGTGCGGCCCATGCCGGATTGCACTTCATCGGCGACCAGCAGCATGCCGTGCGTCCGGGTCAGCTCGCGCAGGCGCTGGTGGAATGCCGCCGGCGGCACCACGTAGCCGCCCTCGCCCTGAATCGGCTCGACGACGACCGCCGCGACCTCGTCGGGCGAGACCAGATGGACGAGGATCTGATCCTCGAGGAACGCCAGGCACTCGGACTCGCAGGACTCGGGTTTGGCGCCGACCGGACAGCGATAGCAGTTGGCGTACGGCGCGTGGAACACGCCGGGCATCATCGGGCCGAAGCCCTTCCGCTGAACGTACTTGCTCGACGTCAGCGCCAGCGATCCCAGCGATCGGCCGTGGAACGATCCGAGAAACGCGATCAGGTTGAAGCGCTTGGTGTAGTAGCGCGCCAGCTTGATCGCCGCTTCGTTCGCTTCCGTTCCCGAATTGCTGAAGAACGATCGGACGTTGCCGCTGCCGCCGTCGATCGGCGCCTGCTTCGCGAGCTCCTCGGCCAGCTGCACCTGCGGCTCGTAGTAGAAGTCCGTGCCGGACATGTGCAGATACTTGTGCGCCTGGTCGACGATCGCCGTGACGACGTCGGGGTGCGAGTGGCCGGTGCCGGTGACGGCGATGCCGGCGGCGCAGTCCAGGAACAGATTGCCGTCGACGTCCTCGACGACGGCGCCCTCGCCTTTCGCCATCACGAACGGATAGTCGCGCGTGTACGAGGGCGACAGCCGGGCTTTGTCGCGGGCGATGATCGCCTGCGCTTTCGGTCCCGGCAGCGGCATGCGGATGTCTGGCGCTTTCATCAACTGCCCTATCGTCTCTTCCACCGGGTTCCAGCAGCCGAGTCTTCGAGGACGATGCCCCGGCTCTCGAGGTCCGTGCGAATCGCGTCGGCGCGCGCGAAGTCCCGGTTCCGGCGCGCGTCGCGGCGTTCTTCGATCAACCGATCGATCTCCTCGATCGGCACCGGCGGCGTCGCGTCCTCCGCGCGGCGGAGCGCGAGCACGCCGAGCACCTTGTCGAACTCCTCGATGGCGTCGGCGATCCGCGCCGCGCCGGCGGCGCCGACCGTGCCGGCGTCCATCGCCGCATGCATCTCGCGGACGAGATCGAAGAGCACGCCGAGCGCGCCCGGCACGTTCAGGTCACTCCCGATCATCTCCCGGAACCCGGCACGCGCGGCATCGATTCTCGCGGCCAGCGCCGGGTCGTCGGGCGCCGTGCCGGCCCGCATCGTCTCGACACGGGCCACGAAGTCCGAAAGACGCGTCATCGCCGCCTCGGCCTGCGCGAGCACGTCCCAGTTGAACGTCAGCTGCTTGCGGTAGTGCACCGAGATCAGCAGGAAGCGCAGGGCCGAGGCGCGATAGCCCTTGCCGAGGATGTCGCGCACGGTGAAGACGTTCCCGAGCGACTTCGACATCTTCTCGTTGTCGAGATTGAGGAACTCGACGTGCACCCAGAAGCGCACGAACGGCTTGCCGGTCGCACCTTCCGCTTGCGCGATCTCGTTCTCGTGGTGCGGAAAGATCAGATCGATGCCGCCGCCGTGGATGTCGATCGGCGGCTCGCCGAGCAGACGCAGGGCCATCGCCGAGCACTCGATGTGCCAGCCGGGCCGCCCGGGGCCGATGCCGTAGTCCCAGGTCGGCTCGCCGGGCCTGGTCGCCTTCCACAAGACGAAGTCGCGCGCGTCCTGCTTGCCGTACGAGTCGCTGTCGACGCGCGCGCCGGCCTGCATGCCGTCGTGATCGAGCCGGGCCAGACGACCGTAGGCGGGCAGCGTCGCGATGCGGAAGTAAACCGAACCGTCGGAGGTGTAGGTGTGGCCGCGGCGCTCGAGATCCTGGATCATCGCGACCATCGCGCGCAGGTTCGGTTCGTCGGTCGCGCGCGGGTTCTCTTCCACCGGCTCGAGGCCCATCGCCGCCGCGTCTTCGAGATAGGCCGCGATATAGCGATCGGTGTACTCGCGCAGCGAGACGCCGGCGTCGTTCGACGCGTTGATGGTCTTGTCGTCCACGTCCGTGAAGTTCATGACGTGGTGCATCTGGTAGCCCTCCTGGTGGCGCAGCGCGCGCCGGAGTACGTCCAGACTCACGAAGGTGCGGAAGTTGCCGATATGGCCCCGCGCGTAGACGGTGAGCCCGCACGTGTACATGCGGACCGTCTTGCCGTCGGCCGGGCGAAAATCCTCTTCGGTTCGGGTCAGCGTGTTGAACAGCCGCATGGGCCGGCTACGTGTTTCGGGCCGGCAGCGGGTGCGTGACGACGGCGGAGCGGCCGGCATGGCGCACCGTCACGCCGACGCCGTCCGCGTCCGCGCGAAATTCCAGGACGACATCGTCGGCGGGCGACTCCGTGGCGGCGCGATCGAGCGCCTCGCCGACCGTGCTCCCCAGCGCGGCGCCATCGGCGGAGGTGCCGCCAACCAATTCCACGAATTTGCCGGCGATTTCGGAAGCCAGCACTCGGTAACGGGCGTCGGTGGGCACCGACATCGTGAAGGCATCCGCCATGAGCGGAAACGATTCTATCGCACAGGACTGTGCTGGGTGCTACGTGCTGGGTGCTGGGTGCTGGGTGCTAGCTGGTGCTGGGTGCTAGGCGCTGGGTGCTACGTGCTCGGTGCTGGTGCTGAGTGCTGGGAAGAGCAGAACCAGGCACCTAGCACCGAGCACCGAGCACCGAGCACCTAGCACCTAGCACCCAGCACCCAGCACCCAGCACCCAG
>DASTCC010000573.1:0-15710 GCA_035711465.1 Vicinamibacterales bacterium | reverse complement strand
GCGTCGGGTAGATCGATGCGGTGGCCGTCGAACCACAGATACCGCGGCGGCTCGGTCTCGCCGCCGAGCAGCGGCAGCTCGCGCAGCAGCCGCTCGCCGATGGCCAGCGCCGCCCGCGACGTGTCGCACGCGATCACGCGGCAGTGCATCTGCGCGAGCAGGCGCGACAGCCAGCACGTGCCGGCGCCGAAATCGAGCACCGTCATCGTCTTGCCGAGCTGCAGCCCGCCGAGGAGCAACCCGAGGTTGTGCAGCGCCTCGGGCGTCTCGTGCAGGAACCAGAACGGCTTGGCCATGAGCGGCGTCGCGTCGCTCACGACCCGGTAGTACTGATCGGCTGTCTCGGCCAGCTCCTCGACGGAGTAGCGGGCGATGACCTCCTTCGGATCGATCACGGCTTGTGGATGCGCTCGCGGATCGTCGCCGTCCTCGTCTGCGTCGTGCCGCCGACGGTCATGGTGACGACGTAGTCGCCGACCGGCAGTTCCGGCGCGCCGCCGGCGCCGAACGCGCCGCCACCGCCACCGCCGCCGCCCGCGCCGCGTCCGCGTCCGCCGTCGGCCGACGTCCCGCGCCGCATGTTCCAGTAGGCGCGATTCAACCCGGCTGCGCCCGGGCCGGTGACCTCGGCCACCGGCTCGCCGCGCGGCGTCGCGACCGTCAACCGCACCCCGCCCGGCACCGCGTCGCGCAGGACGTAGTTGATCGCGATTGCCTCAGGCTCGTTTGGCGTCTCGATGTAATTGTCGCCGAACAGGTTGTAGTTGCCGACGGCGCCGAAACGGTAGCGCGCCCGGGGCTCGATCTCGAACAGATGCGCGGCCGAGGCGAGCACTTCCGGCGTCAGCTGCTGCAGCGGCGTGATGTCGCCGACGAACAGGCTGCGGCCGTAGGTGCCGAGCACGAGGTCGTTCTCGCGCGGATGAATCGTCAGGTCGTGCACCGCGACTGTCGGCAGGTTCGCCTTGATGCGCTGCCACGACTTGCCGGCGTCGATCGACGCCCACACGCCGAGGTCGTTGCCGACGATCAGCAGGTTCGCGTTCCTGCGGTCCTGGACGACGACGTTGATCGGCGAGTTGGGGAGATCGCTGCTGATCGACGTCCAGGTCTTGCCGGTGTCGGTGGTCTTGTAGAGGAACGGCCGGAAGTCGTCGTTCCTGAAGCCGCTCTTGGCGACGAACGCGGTCGCGGCGTCGTGCGGCGACGCGAACACCCGCGAGGTGTAGCGATCCGCGAGCGCGCCGGCGGCGACGAGCGCCGGCGTCAGATCCGTCCAGCTCGCGCCATGGTTCGTCGTCAGCTGCACCTTGCCGTCGTCGGTGCCGACCCAGATCGTGCCGGCCTTGAGCGGCGATTCCGAGATCGACGTGATGGTGCAGTAGGGCACCGAGCCGGAGCCGACGCCGCATTTGCCGGCCTCGTTGGTCGTCAGATCGGGGCTGATCTCCTCCCACGTGTCGCCGCGATTGAGCGAGCGGTAGAGCAGCTCGGCGCCGACGTAGACGATCTGCGGGTTGTGCGGCGAGAGCACGATCGGCGCAATCCAGTTGTAGCGGTGCTGCGGCGACCGCGACGGGGCGATCACCGTGCGCTGGCCGGTGAGCTGATCGAAGCGGCCGTGGTTGCCCATCTCGCGCGAGTTGTAGACCCAGCGGCTGTCGGTCGGATCGACCTGGTTGTACATGCCGTCGCCCGGACCGACCGTCGTCCAGTGCTCGAGCGTGATCCGGCCCGACGGCCCGTTCGACGGCCCCTTCCAGGAGTCGTGATCCTGCAGGCCGGCATAGACGTTGTAGGGGTCGTCCATGTCGACGCCGATCGCGTAGACCTCGTTGATGCCCATGTTGAGGAAGGACATCGCGGTGCGGCCGCCGTCGTAGGACACGTTGACGCCGCCGTCGCTGCCGATCATGATCCGCTTCGAATCCTGCGTGTCCCACCACAGCGAGCGGTAGTCGCCGAAGACGCCGCGGAAGAACCCGTTCTGGTTCGAACAGCTCCAGGTCTTGCCGCCGTCGGTGGTGCTGTACATCGTGTCGCTGGTGACGATGACGTGATTCGGATCGTCCGGATTGATCTTGAGCTGGTTGAACGAATACGGCGCCTTGCCGCCGGCGACGTCGCTGTTGTTCTCGTGCGTCTTGCGCCAGGTCCTGCCGCCGTCGTCGCTCCTGAAGATCTCGTTGCCGATGCGGCCGAGTCCGCCGCGTCCGCCGCGTCCGCCGCCACCGCCGGCGCGACCGGCCGCCGCGCCGGCCTGACAGGCGTCGACGGCCGGGCCCATCGCTTCCGTGCGCGGATTGACGTTCTCGATCACCGCGTAGAGGATGTTCGGGTTCCTGGCGTTGATGTCGATGCCGATGCGGCCGAGGTTGCCGGTCGGCAGCCCACCTTCGATCTTCGTCCACTTCGCGCCGCCGTCGTCGGTGCGGTAGAGGCCGGTGCCGGGGCCGCCGAGCACGAGCTGCCACGGCATGCGGTGCTTCTCGTACATCGCCGCGATCAGCGTGTTCGGCGACTTGCGGTTGATCACCAGATCGACCGCGCCGACGCCGTCGTTCACGTAGAGCACCTTCTCCCAGTTCCTGCCGCCGTCGCGGGTGCGGAAGACGCCGCGCTCGTCGTTGCGGGAGAACAGATGGCCCATCGCCGCGACGTAGACGATCTCCGGGTTGGTCGGATGGATGACGATGCGCGCGATGTGGTGCGAGTCGGGCAGACCCATGAACTGCCAGGTCTCACCGGCGTCGGTCGACTTGAACACGCCCTTGCCGGAGTACGACGACCGCGCCAGATCGTTGGCGCCCGTGCCCATCCAGACGATGTTCCCGTGGGACGGCGCGACCGCGACGGCGCCGACGGCGCCGACCTCGACGCTGTCGGAAATCGGCGCCCAGGTCACGCCGCCGTTCGACGTCTTCCACAGCCCGCCGCTGCGCGACGCCGCGTAGATCGTATAGAGGTGATCGCGCATCGGCGTTTCCGGAACGGCGATGTCGGTGATCCAGGCCGACGTCCGGAAGGGACCGATGTTCCGGAAGGTGAGCGCGTTCATGACGGCCGCGGCGCTCCCTGGCGCCGTCTGCCGCGCGTGAAGCACGACCGCCGGCAACGCGAGCGCTGTCACCAGCAGGGCGAACACGAACTTCAGACGCATGGCGGGATCCTCCGGACGCTGCGGGTGTGCCTCATTGACGCCGCATCGGGCGTCGGCGCTTACAGATGTTAAGGGATGGCGCGCCCCGGGTCCCGAGCCCCGAGCCTACTTGGTACTTGCCACATACGTCTGCCGCGCGCGCACGTCCATGCCGCGGCGCCGGACTTTCACCTCGATCTCGTGCGTCTTGCCGTCGAGCTTGCGCGGCGCGAAGCCGAGCCAGTACTGGCGATGGAGCTCCTCGGCGACGCGGACGAAGGTCGCGGACAGGTCCTGCGTCTGGTCCATCTCGAAATAGCCGCCGCCGCTGACGTCGGCGAGCTCTCGCAACCCCGGGTCGGGCGGCTCGTAGCGCGGTTTGCTGCCGATGCCGCCGATGCCGGGCCGGCCGCCGACCGGGCTGCTCGGCACCGGAATCGGGATCCAGATCGGCCCGCGCGGGTTCTTCGGATCGATCCACGACCGCCGCGACGGCGACTCCCGCTTCTCGTTGGCGAAGCCGATCGCGTAGACCATGATCCCGTTCACCCGGGTACGGCGGATGAGATCCTCGACGCTCGTGCGCACCTGGCCGGCCCTGGGATCGTCGTGGCCGTCGCTGAAGACGAGGACGACGCGCCGGCCTTCGAGCGGCACGAGCGCGGTCATGCTGCGATCGATCGCCGTCCACACCGGCGACGATCCCATCTCCTGCAGGTCTTCGTCGAGGATGCGCTCGAGCTCGGCGCGATCGCTCGTGAAGTCCTCCGGGCCGATGCTGATGTCGCTGCTGAAGCTGCCGACGCGGGCGCGGTCCTCGGGGCGCATCTGCCGGACGAACGCCCGCGCCGCGCGCCGCACCGTGTCGTAGTGCTCGGCCATGCTGCCGCTGCGGTCGAGCATCACGACGACCGAGAACGGCTGGACGTCGTTGCTGAAATGCGAGATCGGCTGCTCGCGGCCGTCGTCCTTGACGACGAAGTCCGCTCGGGACAGGTCCGGCACCAGCCGGCCGTCCCCGTCGAGCACCGTGGCATAGACGGAGACGAGGTTGGTGGCGGAACGGAAGGGATCCTGGGTGCGCACCGCGGCGGTGGCGGCGACGCAGGCGATGACGGCGATCGCGAGGCGCCTCATTGCGGGCTCCCCGCGGTGTAGCTGCGCCGGTATTGCACCCGCAGGCCGGGCCGCTTCACCCGCACTTCGAGCTTGTGCGGTTTGCCGTCGATCTTCTTCGGCGTGAAGCCGAGCAGGTACTGCTGCCGCAGCTCCATCGAGATCTGCGTGAACGCGCTGCTGATGTCCGCGGCGGTGTCGAGGCGATAGAAGCCGCCGCCGGTCTGGACCGCGACGCGCTCCAGCTCGGGGTTCGGCTTCTTGCGTTCGTTGCCGCTGACGATCCACATCGAGACGGCGTAGACCATCACGTCGCGCGAGAGCGCCGCGTCTTCCGCCTGGCCCGCGACGACGCCGGTCTGCGGCTGCGGCGGCCCGCCGACGATAGGCACGCTGGTTCCGCCCGACGTCGGCCCGCGCGGTCCCCGCGGCATGCCGCGCGGCGGTTGGCGGCCGCCCCACGGATCGGTCGGGTTGCTCACCGGCTTCGGCGGCTCGGTGTGAAAGTTGAAGCCGTCGCTCAAAACCACAACCACGCGCTTGCCGGGCTCGCGGCCGAGGGCGATCGATCCTTCGACGATCGCTTCCCACAGGTGCGTCTGCAGCCCGACGCGCAGGTTGAACTGATCCGCCAGGTACTTCAGCAGCACATCGCGATCGAACGAGAATCCCGGCATCAGCCGGACGTCGTCGGCGAAACTGCCGACGCGCGCGCGATCGTGCGGCAGCATCCGCAGGATGAACGCACTCGCGCCTTCGACGACGCGCTCGTAGTCGTTCATCATGCTGCTGCTGCCGTCGAGCAGGATCACGGCCGAGAGCGGCTGCAGATCCGTAGTGAACTGCGTGATCTCCTGCACCTCGCCGTTGTCGCGCAGCTCGAAGTCTTCCTTCTTGAGACTGAGCACGAATACGCCCTGGTCGTCCCGCACGGTCGCGTACACGGGCACCGTCTCGGTCCCGGTGCGGAACTGCGGACCCTGGCCGGGCGGCCCCTGGCCCTGCGTGCGCGCCGCCGGCGTCACCGCCAGCGCCGCTCCCAGCATCGCCGCCGCGCCGGCGGCGCCATGAACGAGTCTCCTCATCATCGATCCTCCGGGATCGTGACATCGGGCGCTGGCAGCGAGCCCTTCGAGGCGACGTAACTCCTGCGCGCGCGGACCCGCATCGACGGATCCGACACTCGCACTTCGATCGCGTGCACCTGCCCGTCGTCGACGGGCGAGGCGAAGCCGATCAGATACTGACGATGCAGCTCGTCGGCGACGCGCTCGAACACCGGGCCGAGCTCTTCCGTGCCGGTGAGCTCGAAGTAGCCGCCGCCGCTCTCCGCCGCGAGCGCGCTGAGGCCGGGATCCGGCGCGTCGTTCGGATAGCGCGCGACTCTGCCGGTGAGCGGCGACGCGCCGCGGCTGCGCATGCCGATGGCGTAGACCATGAACTCCTCGGCGCGCGCGCGGTTGACGATCTCGCGCAGCTGCGGCCCGGTGCGCATGCCCTGCCGCCACAGCCCGGTGTCATGGCCGTCGCTCAGCACCAGCACCACGCGGCGTCCTTTGACGGGGGCGAGCGACGTCATCGCGACGTTGACCGCGGCCCACAGCGGCGTCGCGCCGCCAGCTTCGAGATCCAGCCAGAGCGCGCGGATCAGCGTGTTGACGTCGTTGGTGAACGCCGGGCTCACCGTGATCTGATCGCCGAAGTTGCCGACCCGGGCGCGATCGGCGGGCAACAGCTTCGTGAACATCTGCACCGCGGCGTTCCGCAGCGTCGGCAGGTTGCCGAGCATGCTGCCGCTCGTGTCGAGCATCACCACGATCGAGATCGGCTGCACGCCGTTGTCGAAGAGCTTGATCTCCTGCGGCCGGCCGTTGTCGAGCACCTGAAACGCGCTCTGCGGCAGGTCGGTCACCAGCCGGCCGTCGGCGCCGATCACGGTCGCGTACACAGGCACCAGTTCGGCCGAGGCGCGATAGACGCTCGACTGCT
The DNA here is from genome assembly GCA_035711465.1 of Vicinamibacterales bacterium. GTDB lineage: Bacteria > Acidobacteriota > Vicinamibacteria > Vicinamibacterales > SCN-69-37 > DASTCC01. Next base: position 9,466 of record DASTCC010000573.1, on the reverse strand, counting down.
GCAGCCCGCCGGCCCACTCGGCGGCCGCGAGGCTGGCGACGACGCATCCCATGCGGAGGCCCGTCATCGTCCCCGGGTCCGCGACTACCGGACCGGCCTCCGGTCGATGGCCGCCGCCGGCTCGCCGCCGGACTTCGGCGCGATGTAGCTCTTCCTGGCGCGCACGGTCATCCCCGGCGTCTTGACCTTCACCTCGAGCTTGTGCGCCTTGCCGTCGAGCGTCGCCGGCGTGAAGCCGAGCACGTACTGGCGATGGAGCTCGTCGGCCACGCGCGTGAACGTCGCGTTGAGGTCGGCCGTCCGCTTGAGCTCGAAGTAGCCGCCGCCGGTCTCCTCGGCCAGGCGCCGGAGATTGCGGTCCGGCTCCGTCCGCCGGCCCTGCATCTCGCTCTGCAGGCCGATCGCGTAGATCATGAACTCGCCCGTCCGCGCGCGCGTGAGCACGTCGCCGAAGCTGCGGTTCTTGCTGATGTAGTCGGCGCCGTCCGTGAACACCAGCACGACGCGGCGGCCGGCTTCGGTCTCGAGCGTCGACATGCTCTCGTCGACGGCGTCCCAGAGCCGGGTCGGGTTGCCGAAGCGGATGTCCTCGCGCAGCACGCGCACCAGCTCGTCGCGGTTGTTGGTGAAGCGCGGGCTGATTCGGATCAGATCCGAGAAGCTGCCGATGCGGGCGCGATCCTCCGGCAGCAGACGCAGCACGAACTGCTCGGCCGCAATCTTCAGCAGATCGAGGTTCATCGTCATGCTGCCGCTGGTGTCGAGCATGACGACGACCGTGATCGGCTGGACGTCGCTCTTGAAGATGCTGATCGGCACCGGCTTGCCGTTGTCGAGGATCTCGAAATCGTCCTGCTGGAGGTCGAGGATGAGCCGGCCGGATTTGTCGAGTACGGTCGCGTACACCGGCACGGTCTGCGTGCCGGCGCGGAACGTCGGCTGCTGTTGCGCACGGGGACCTGTCGTCCAGGCCAGCGCGACGGCAATGGCGGTGATCGTCAGCCTTCTCATGTCGGGTCTGAGTACCTTAGCAGAGACGGCTCGGGGGCTCGGAGTCGAGACTCGGGGCCTGGCTGGCGCTCCGAACGCGACCCCGAGCCCGACACTGCAATATCAGATCCTTCGACGCAATCAGTCTTTCTTCATCCAGATGTCCTCGAGCACGACCACGGAAGTGGTCAGTGTCTCCCCGCCCACGCTGAGCCGGACCATGTAGGTGCCGGGATCGAGCAGCGCGCCGCCGAACGCGAAACCGCCGCGTCCGCCGCCGCCGGCGCTGACGAACGGCACGCCCTGCGGGCCGAGCGCGCCGGGACCGCCGCGTCCGCCGCCGCCGGCGCGGCCACCCTGTCCGCCCTGACCGCCCTGCCCCGCACGGCCCGCGCCCGGCGTCGCGCCGGCCGCGGCGTCCGCACGCATGCCCCACTGGACGCGATTCATGCCGGACCGCGCCGTCGTGTTGATCGTGCTCACGACCTCGGCGCCGCGCAGCACTTCGATCTTGGCGTCGCCGAGATCGCGCGCCGCCCAGAACGAGAACGCCGTGCCGCCCTGTGGATTCTGGCCGGAGAAATCGCGCGCCGGAATCGATCGCGCCATCTGCGTGTCGTTCTTCCACTGCACCGCCGGCCGCGGCTCGAACAGCTTCACGGTCTGTCCGGGCGTGCGGCCGAGCTGCTCGAGCGGCGTGATGTCGTCCGCGATCCAGATGCTGCGTCCGTGCGTCGCGACGATCAGATCCTTGTCGCGCGGGTGGATCAGGATGTCGTCGACGCGCACCGACGGCAGCCCGGTGCTGAAGCGCTTCCAGTCCTTGCCGCCGTCAATCGTGACGAACAGCCCGAACTCGGTGCCGGCGAAGAGCAGATTCGGATTCTCGTGGCCTTCGCGCAGCGCGTTGACGTGGCCCTTGGCCGGCAGGTTGCCGGCGACGGACGTCCAGGTCCTGCCGTAGTCACTGGTCTTGAAGATGTACGGCTTCCAGTCGTCGTTGCGGTGGTTGTCGAGCGCGACGTAGGCGCCGCCGGCCTCGAAGTGCGACGGCTCGACGCGCGACACCTGCACGTGTCCGGCCGGCGCGCCGGTGATGTTGCCGTAGACGCTGGTGAAGGTGACGCCGCCGTCCTGGCTGACATGGACGTTGCCGTCGTCGGTGCCGATCCAGATCACGCCGCGCCGGACTGGCGACTCGCCGAGCGCGGTGATCAGCGAGTTGTTCGAGTAGCCGTCGTGCTTCGAGGCCATCGGCGCTTCGCCGGGCACGCCCATGATCGGCGTCGCGAACCGGTTGACGTTCTTGGAAAGATCCGCCGGGTTGATCCACCAGGTGTCGCCGCGGTTGGTGGACTTCAGGAAGTACTGCGCGCCGGTGTAGACCGTCGACGGATCGTGCGGGGAGAGCTCGATCGGCGTGTTCCAGTAGAAACGGAAGTCGTCGAGGCCGCTCGATGGGAGGTTGACGATGTTGCTGGCGGCGCCGCCGCCGCGGCCGCCGCGGCCGCCGGCGTTCGGACGGATGCTGCGCTGCGTGCCGTCGCGCAGGTTGAGCCGGTTCATCGCGCCGTTCTGCGACTCCGAGTAGACGGTCGTCCAGTCGGTCGGATCCTGACGGGTGTAGAAGCCGTCGCCGCCGCCGACGCGGAACCAGTCGGTGTTGAGGATCGCGCCGCCGCGTCCGCTCGTCCGCACCGCGCTCGGCCCGCACCAGCTGCCGTTGTCCTGCAGTCCGCCGCAGACGAAGTAGGGGCGCCGCATGTCGGCCGAGACCTGGTAGAACTGCCCGACCGCCATGTCGTTGTGGTAGTCCCAGGTGTAGCCGCCGTCGTAGCTGATGTCGAGGCCCCCGTCATGACCGACGGCGACGAACTTCGGGTTCGCCGGGCTGATGTAGAACGCGTGGTAGTCGCCGTGGCCGGTGCCTCGCAGCGGCTGCCAGTTCTTGCCGCCGTCGGTGGACATCATCGCCGTCGCGCCGCCCTGGAAGACCTTGTCCGGGTTGACCGGATCGACGCGGATCTGGCTGTAGTAGATCGGCCGGTTGTTGACGTTCGAGAGGAACGTCCACGTCTTGCCGGCGTCGTTCGATCGCCACACGCCGCTGCGCTTCGGGTTGTTGCTGATCGTCCGCGCCGCGTCGCCGCTGTTGCCCGGCCCGCCGTCGTCGCCGACGCCCACCTGAATGCCGGCCTCGGCGCCGACCTCGGCGATGAGATAGAGGATGTTCGGATTGGCGCGATGGATCGAGATGCCCATGCGCCCGTAGATCTTGTCGTCGGGCTCGGGGAAGCCGCCGCCCTGGATTCTCGTCCAGGTCTCGCCGGCGTCGGTCGTCTTCCACAGCGCGCTGCCCGGTCCACCGCCGTTGTAGCCCCACCACGTGCGCCGGCGCTGATACGACGCCGCATACAGCACGCGCGGGTTCTTCGGATCGATCGCGACGTCGGTGAAGCCGGTGTCGGCGTCGATGAACTTCGACTTCTTCCACGTCTTGCCGCCGTCCGTCGACTTGTAGAGCCCGCGCTCTTCGTTCGGCCCGAACAGGTGTCCGACCGCGGCGACGAACACCGTGTTCGGATCCGTCGGGCTGACGACGATGCGGCCGATCGACTGGGTGTCTTCGAGGCCGAGGTGCGTCCAGGTCTTGCCGCCGTCGCGGGTGCCGTAGACGCCGTTGCCGATCGACGAGCTCTGCCGGTTGTTCGGCTCGCCCATGCCGACGTAGACGACGTTCGGATCGCTCGGCGCGATGGCGATGTCGCCGACCGACGAGTCGGTCATCTCGTCGAACAGCGACGTCCAGGTCGCGCCGCCGGTCGTGGTCTTCCAGAGCCCGCCGGTCGCGAAGCCGATGTACATCGTGTACGGATCGTTGTCGGGCGCCTCGATGTCGTCGATGCGGCCGCTCATCACCGCCGGGCCGATCGACCGGAAGGTGAAGCCGCGCAGCATCGGATCGGTCGACGCGTTGACGGGGGCCGGCCCGGGCTGCAGGGCCTGGGCAGCGAGGGCACCGGCACACAACGTAGCCATGGCCGCGATCGCAATGGATCGGGACCGGCGGGGGACTCGGGCGCGCATTCGGGTTCCTTTCGGGAAGGGTGTAGACCGGTACGCATTACGCCAGCGTCGGGGCCGGCATTTCAAGCCGGAAGCGCCCGATTACGGTCTAAGATTCATCCTTTCCATGCAGATTCGCGGATTCGGGCTGGCTTCGGCGATAGCGATCGGCAGCTGGGCGGCCGCGGTTATCGCGCAGCAGCGGCCGGAGCCAGCGACCGGGTTCATCCTGGGCCGGGTTGTCGATGCGGCGACCGGACAGGGCGTTGGTGGCGCCGCGGTAACGCTGCAGGGCAGTTCGCAAGGTCTGCCGAAATCGGTGCTGGCGGACGGCGACGGCAACTACCTGTTTCACAGTCTGCCCGCGGGGACGTTCCGGGTCTTCGCCACCGCCTTCGGCTACTTGCCGGAATCGGCCTACGGCGCGCGGCGGCCGGCGGGACGAGCGCAGCCGATCGAGCTATCGGCGGGACAGCGAATCGGCGATGCCGACATTCGGATCTGGCCGCCGGCGTCGATCGCCGGCACGGTCATCGACGACGTCGGCGAGGCGATTGCGAATGCGCAGCTCGGCCTGTTTCGCTACGTAACCCGAGCGGGGCAGCGACGCCTGGTCATCGTCAATGGCGCCGCGACCGACGAGAGCGGCGCCTATCGGTTCGGGCGTCTGGCGCCCGGACCGTATCTCGTGTGGCTGGTCTCGCAGCGAACGACAATACCCGTCTCGACACGCGAGCTCATCGATCGCGCGCAGAGCGGCGACCGCGAAGCCAGCCAGGCGGTCGGGCTGGCGTTGGTCGGCGCCTACCCGCTCAACATCACCGCGACCGGGTATCGAATTGGCGACTCATTGCTCGCGCCGCCGTTCGGGAGCCTGTGGGTCGGGCCGCCGCCTGACGCCAACGGCCATGTGCTCGTCGTCCGCGGCGCGTTTCATCCCGGAGTGCCTTCGACGGATCAGGCGACGGCGATCGCCGTTGCAGCCGGGGAGCAACGGACGCGAATCGACTTTACGGTGCGCCTCGAGCCCTCGGTCCGCGTCTCCGGCATCGTCACCGGTCCGGCGGGACCGGTCGCGAACCTCCCGATCCGGCTCGTGTCATCCGAGCTTGGTGCCCTCGAGTCGGACGAAGCCTTCGAAGCCGCCATGACGATCACCGACGCGCGCGGCGGGTTCACGTTTCTCGGCGTGCCGTCCGGCGCATATCGCCTCGATGGCGTGCGGATTCCGCCCGCGACGCGGGCGCGGCCCGGGCCCGACGTCCCAGGCACGCTCATTCCGATCTCGACCGAGCCAACCATCGTGGTGCGCCAGCCGATCGCAGTCGGCGACAGCGACGTCGTGAACGTCACGGCGACGGCGACGTACGGGCCGAGGCTGCGTGGCCGAATCGAATTTCAGGGCGCGGCGGCCGATGCCATCGCCGGACTGGCGGCCCGTGCGCGCGTGACGCTGCAGTCAACCGACGGACGCGTCTTGAATCGGATTCAACCGCCGGAGATTCGAGTCACTCCGGCCGGTGGCATTGAATCGGCCGGCTTGCTTCCGGGCCGATACGTGATCCGCGTCGACGACGTGCCGGGATGGATCGCGGCTTCGGCAACGGTGAACGGCCGCGATGTCATCGATGCCGCACTTGAAATCGAGAATGACGACATCAACGGCCTGGTGATTACGATGAGCAACCGGCCGGCGGGCATCGCCGGTGTCGTCCGCGGTGCCGACAACAGCCCCGATCCGAACGCGGCCGTCGTCGTCTTCACCGCGGATCGCAGTCAATGGGTGCTGCCGCAGCGGCGCATGGCATCGGTCCGCGTGTCGCGCGCCGGCGCGTACCGCATCGAGTCCCTGCCCGATGGGGAGTACTTCGTCGCGGCGCTCGATGACGCGGTCGCGTCCGATTGGCAGGAGGCCGCGTTTCTCGAGTCGCTGTCACGGCAAGCCTTGCGCGTGACGCTCGCAGCCGGCGAAGTGCGGACTCAGGATCTGCGAACGGTGGTGCTGCGATGATGCGTCTCGCGGGGATGGCTATCGTCGCTCTCGCAGCCGCCGCGATCGGTGCAGGACACGGGCGTGCGGCGCAGGCGCAGACCCCCGTCCGCGACGCCGGCGTCGCCGCGACCGGCGGCGGCTTCATCAGCGGGATCGTCAGCACCGCGGACGAACCTGCGCGGCCGCTGCGTTACGTGACGCTGACGCTGAACGGCGCCGGGATCAGTCCGCCGCGCATGACCAGCACCGACGCAGACGGCCGGTTCACGTTTGCCGATCTGCCGGCCGGACGCTACATGCTCACCGCAGCGCGCTCCGGTTACGTGCGCGGGGCGTATGGGTCGCTGCGGCCCGGCGGCTCAGGATCGTCGATTGCCGTCAGCGCGAGCACCACGACGAGCGTCACGATGCGGCTCGTGCGAAGCGCGATCATCTCCGGCGCCGTTCGCATGCCCCCGGCGGCGCCGATCTCGTCGATCCGCGTCTTGCCGATGCAGGACGCGATCGTGAACGGCGCGCGTCGATTGATGCCTGTTGGCGGCGCCTATCCGGTCGACGATCGCGGCGAGTACCGCATGACCGGGCTGCCGCCTGGCGACTACGTCGTCGCTGTTGACGTGGCGGTCGGTGCCGTCTCACACCTCGGCGATGTCAGCACGCCGTCCGAGCTCCGAAGCGTCACGCCTGAAGAGATTCAGTGGGCGCGCCGGCAGCTGCTCGGTCAGCCCGGATCGGGACCGCCGCCGCCACCCCCGCCACCCCAACCCATCCTGGGATTCGCGCCGGTCTATTACCCGGGCGTCACGGGTCCCGCTGCCGCGACGACGGTCTCCGTCGGCGCCGGTGAGACGCGGCATGGCATCGACATCGCGTTGACATTCACGCCGCTCGCCGAAGTCAGCGGCGTCGTGACCGGTCCGGACGGGACGCGCATGCCGCGTGCGGTCGTGTTGGCGGTGGCCGGCGACGACTTCCACAGCTACCGCGCCTCGAGTCAGACCGATGATGACGGCCGCTTCGCGCTACGGCGGTTGCCGCCAGGTCAGTACACGCTGACCGTGCGCGCCAGGCCCGTGGTGCCCGAGTCGACAGGACGCGGCGGCGCGCCGGCAAGAACGATCTCGATGATCACGCCCGACATGACATTCTGGGCGACGCTCGACGTCCGAGTCGACGGCCGCGACCAGGCGGACCTCGCGATTCAACTTCAACGTGGCGCTCGCGTGTCCGGCCGCCTGAAGTTCGACGGCGCGGCCGCGCAGCCGCGTCTGTCTGCCTATTCAGTCGCGCTCGCCGCGCCGGCGACGCGGCAGGCCGTAGCCGCCACCTTTCCGGCCATCGTCGACGACGACGGCACGTTCGTGATCAACGGGGTCCCGCCGGGCCGTTATCGATTGAGCGCGGGTCTCAACAGCGGGCCCGGTACCAACAGTCCCTGGCATTTCAGCGGCGTCGCGATCGACACGACTGCCATCGCCGACGATCAGGTCGACGTGCGCTCCTCGAGCGACATCGACGGCCTCGTTGTCACGCTGACCGATCGCCCGACGGAGATTGCCGGCCGCCTGACCGCGGCCACCGGACTTCCGGCGCCGGAGCACTTCATCGTCGCGTTTCCGGCAGACCCGGCGCTCTGGACGAATCAGTCGCGGCGCATCCTGTCCGTGCGCCCGGCGACGGACGGCGAGTTCGTCATCCGCGCGCTCCCGGCCGGCGACTACCTGCTTGCGGCGCTCACCGACCTCAATGCCTTCGATCTCCAGGATGGCCGCTTCCTGCGGGCGCTCGCCGCCGCCGCGGTGCCGGTGACGATCGCCGAACACGAAAGGAAGCGACAAGATCTCCGCATCCGTTGACGGCCTGAGCGCCGAGCCGCCGAGCCCCGAGCCGCGAGCCCAGCCCCCAAGCCCCAAGCCCCACGTCCCAAGCCGGACACAGTCGTCCGCGCGCACAGTCCTTGTCCAACGCGCGCCAACGACGTAGTATCAGAGCGATGTCTGCAAAACAGACACCGCCCGCCGTCATCCGCTCGCTCATCGCCCGCCTGCTCGGCCCGACCGACGTCGGCCGCAGCATCGCCGGCGACCTCGACGAGGAGTTTCGCGAGCGCGCCATCCGCGATCCGCGGACGGCACGGCGGTGGTACCGGCGCGAGGCGCTCGGCGTCGCGGTCCGTTCGCGCCGAATTGCCCGCGGCCGTGCGGCGGCGATGGCGCCGAAAGGGGACCCGATCATGCAGGTCTTGTGGCACGACCTTCGCGGCGCCGTCCGCGCGCTCGTCAAGCAGCCGCGGTTCACCGTCGTCGCCGCCGCCACGCTCGCGGTCGGCATCGCCGCGGTGACGTCGATCTTCAGCGTCGTCAACGGCGTGCTGATCAAGCCGCTGCCCTATCCGCATGCGGAGCGGCTGGTCAACGTCCGCAGTACCGCGCCGGGACTGGGTTACCCGGAGTTCCCGCAGTCGCCGGATCTCTATCTCTATTTCCGCGAGCACAGCGACAGCTTCGAGGATCTCGCGATCTACCAGGCCCGGCGCGCCAACCTCACCGAGATGGAGACGCCGATCGTCGTCGACATCTCGGCGGCCTCGCCGTCGTTCTTCTCGACGCTGTCGGCGACCTTCGCGCAGGGCCGGCCGTTCACCGTTGAGGAAGATCTGCCGAAGGCGACGCCGGTCGCGGTCGTCAGTCATCGCTTCTGGATGCGGCATCGCGGCGGCCGCGCGGGATTCGTCGGCGAGTCGATTCGCATCGACGGCGTCTCGCGGCAGGTCGTCGGCATCGCGCCGGCGTGGCTCGACGCGCGCGACACGCCTGACGTCTGGATCCCGACCGGCTTCGATCCGCAGAATCCGACGATCGGTCAGTTCGGCTGGAACGTCATCGGCCGGCTGGAGCCTGGCATCTCCCCGGAGACCGCCGAAGCGCGGCTGGATGCGCTCGTCAAGCAGGCGATGGGTCAGAGCGGCACCAGTTCGATCTATCAGGCGTTCATCAACGACGGGAAGTACCGGCCGATCGTGCTCGACATGAAGCAGGACATCGTCGGCGACGTGCGGCAGCCGCTCTGGATTCTGCTCGGCACCGTCGGCATGGTGCTGCTGATCGCGTGCGCGAACGTCGCCAACCTGTTTCTGATTCGCGCCGAGGGACGGCAGCGCGAGATCGCGGTGCGGGTCGCGCTCGGCGGGCGGCGCACCACCCTGGTACGGCAGCTGCTCAGTGAAGCGCTGGTGCTCTCGGCGGTCGGAACGGCGCTGGGAGTGCTGCTCTCCGCGTCGGCGCTCCCTGCGATTCTCGCGCTGGCGCCGACGAGCATCCCTCGCCTCGATCAGGTCCGTCTCGACGTCAACGTCGTGCTCTTTGCGATCGCCGCGGCCGCGATCTCCGCGATCGTCTTCGGGCTGGTGCCGGCGCT